>JAOPZS010000071.1 GCA_025963965.1 Solirubrobacterales bacterium | reverse complement strand
TGGGTACGTCGGCCCGCCGGTCCCCGTGCGGCGGAACTGCTCGACGTAGAGACGGGGCGTAGAGGCCCTCCGGGCTCGGCGCGGTGTCCGATACCGTTGATGCGATGGCTACTCGCGTGAAGATCTGCGGCCTCACGAACCTCGCGGACGCCGAGGCCGCGGCGGATCTGGGCGCCTGGGCTCTGGGCATGATCTTCTACGAGGGCAGCCCCCGGCGGTGCTCCCTCGAGGAGGCGCAGGTGATCGCCGCTTCACTGCGCCGGCGGGTGGAGCTGTGTGCCGTGTTCGTGAACGCGCCGCTCGATCAGATCGTTCGCATCGGCGAGGAAGTGGGGGGGCTTTCGATGGTCCAGCTCCACGGCGACGAGGGCCCTGCGTTCTGCGAGGAGGCTCGGCGCCGCACCGGCGCCCGTGTGATCAAGGCGAAGCAGGTATCGGTGCCCGCCGACGTGCGCGAGCTCGAGCGCTTCCACGTCGACTTTCACCTCGTCGACGCGCACGCCAGGGCGCTCGGGCGAGCGGGCATGCGCGGCGGGACGGGGGAGACCTTCGACTGGGGCCTGCTGGGCACCCGGCGCTCGAAGGTCCCGCTGATCCTCAGCGGCGGCATCGACGCCGGCAACGCAGCCGCGGCGATCGCCGCGGTGCATCCCTACGCACTCGACAGCGCCAGCGGCACGGAGTCCGCGCCGGGCCACAAGGACCACGAGCGGATGGCAGCGCTGTTCGCCGCCGTTCGCGAAGCGGATGCGCTCGATGCGGCAGCCGCGGCGAGCGGGATCGGTCAGCCGGCGTGAGCGGCGCCGAAACCGAGGCCGACCCGGTCGAGCATCGCTTCGGCTCCTATGGCGGGCAGTACGTGCCGGAGACCCTGATGCCGGCGCTGGCCGAACTCGAGCAGGCCTGGCTGGAGGCACGCCAGGACCCGGGGTTCCGTGCCGAGCTCGAGACGCTGCTGCGCGACTTCGCCGGTCGCCCGACAGCGCTGTACCGCGCGCGCCGGCTCTCCGAGCGCCTCGGGCGCACCGTCTATCTCAAGCGCGAGGACCTCAATCACACCGGCTCCCACAAGCTCAACAACGCGCTGGGCCAAGCGCTGCTCGCCAAGCGCATGGGCAAGCAGCGGATCATCGCCGAGACGGGCGCCGGCCAGCACGGTGTCGCGACGGCCACCGTCTGCGCACTGCTCGGTCTCGAGTGCGTCATCTACATGGGCGTCGAGGACACGCGCCGGCAGCGGCCGAACGTGCAGCGGATGGAACTGCTCGGCGCGAGCGTCCGTCCGGTCGACGCGGGCGCCCGCACGCTGAAGGAGGCGACCTCGGCGGCGATCCGCGACTGGGTCACGAACGTCGAGGGCACCCACTACGTGATCGGCTCGGTCGTCGGGCCGGCCCCTTACCCGGCACTCGTGCGCGACCTGCAGCGGGTGATCGGCGACGAGGCCCGCGCGGAGCTGCTCGATCGCGAGGGGCGGCTGCCCTCGCGCGTGATCGCCTGCGTGGGCGGCGGCTCGAACGCGCTCGGCATCTTCGCCGCCTTCCTCGGCGACGAGGAGGTCGAGCTGGTCGGGGTCGAGGCGGGAGGCGACGGAATCGACACACCGCGCCACGGAGCGCCGCTGACCGTCGGCGGGCGTGCCGGGATCCTCCACGGTGCCCGGTCGGCGGTGATGCAGGACGAGGAGGGGCAGATCGTCGAGGCGCACTCGATCTCAGCGGGTCTCGACTATCCAGGCACAGGGCCGCAGCACGCGGCGCTGCGCGACAGCGGACGCGCCCGTTACGTCGCCGTCACCGACAGCGACGCGCTGGCCGCCTTCCGCGAGATCACCCGTCTGGAGGGCATCATCCCCGCGCTCGAGACGGCCCACGCGCTGGCCTGGGTGCTGGCCCAGCCCGATGGCGGCATCGACCTCGTCTGCCTGTCCGGGCGGGGCGACAAGGACCTTGCCGAGGTGCTCGGCAAGGAGCAGCCTTGAGCGTCGCCCGCGCTGGCCGGTTCGGGGACGGCAGCGAAGGGAGCGTCTCCCCGTCCGGCGGCGCGGCGCGAATCGCCGACGCCTTCGCCAACCACGGCAAGCTCGCGGCGCTGATGCCCTATGTGATGGCCGGCTTCCCGACGCTCGAGGAGTCGGCGCGGATCGGCCAGGCGTGCGTGCGCGCCGGCGCCGACGTGATCGAGCTCGGCGTGCCCTACTCCGATCCACTCGCCGATGGCCCCGTGATCCACGAGGCGGGGACGCGAGCGCTGGCCGCCGGGTCGAGCATCGGCGGCGTGCTGGAGGTGGCCCGTGCGATCTCCGCGGACGTCCCGGTGGTGCTGATGTGTTACGCGAACATGGTCTTCGCGCCCGGGGTCGAGTCGTTCCTGGACCGTCTCGCGCGCAGCGGCGCGAGCGGGCTGATCGTTCCCGACCTGCCCTACGGGGAGGCGCCCGAGGTGCTCGGCGCATGCGAGCAGCGCGGCCTCGCGCTCGTGCCTCTGGTCGCGCCGACGACTACCGATCAGCGTCTCGCCGCGATCGGCGCGCAGGCTCGCGGATTCCTCTACACGGTCTCGGTCGTCGGCACCACGGGCGAGCGCCGCGCGCTCGGCGAGCGCTTCGCCGAGGTCGTCAGGCGCGCCAAGTCCAGCACCGACGTGCCGGTTGCGCTCGGCTTCGGGATCGGCACCCCGGAGCAGGCCGCCGAAGCCGCCGCGGCGGGAGCCGACGGCGTCATCGTCGGCACGCGACTTGTCCGGGAGGCGGCCGAGGCCGAGCGGCCCGCCGAGGCCGTCGGCGCCGTCGTGGAGGCACTCGCGGCGGGCCTGTCCCCGGCTCGGTAGGATTCCGCGGGCATGGGTTTGGTCCTCACCGCCACCGCAGGGCTTGTCGTCTGGATCGTGCTCTGGGCCCTTGGGGCCAAGGGCTTCGACGCGTTCATGATCGCCACGGCGATCATCCTGGTGGGCGCGGCGACGAAGATCCTCTCGGGCTACCTGCCCGGGCGCCGCAGCTAGGGCCCGGTGCTCTCGAGCCGGCTGCGCCTCGCCGCCCTCCTCGCCGTTCTGCCCGCACTGGCCGGCTGCGGCAGCGTGGTCTCGGCACAGGAAACGACCGGCAACCAGCTGACCGTCTACTCCAGCCTGCCCTTGCAGGGCCCTTCCGCTCCGATCGCCAGGCAGATCGAAGGCGGGGAGAAGCTCGCGCTCTCGCAGGCAGGCGGGCACGCCGGCCCGTTCAAAGTCTCATACGTGTCGCTCGGCGACGTCAATCCCGTCAACGGCCAGCCCAGCCCCGGTGAAAGCTCGGCCGCGGCGGCCCAGGCTGCCAAGGACACCTCGACGATCGCCTTCCTCGGCGACTACGGCTCGGAGGCGACGGCGATCTCGCTGCCGATAACCAACGAGGCCGGGATCCTGCAGGTCAGCCCGTTCAGCCCGTACGTCGGGCTCACCTCCTCCGAATACGCAGGCCAGGACGAGCCTCAGCGCTTCTACCTGAGCGGAAAACGCAACTTCACGAGGCTGGCGCCGGGCGATCAGGCCCAGGCCGAGGCGCAGGCGCGGCTGATGCGCTCGCTCGGGCTGAGCAGCGTCTACGTGCTCGATGACCAGGGCCCGTTCGAGTCGCCCCTCGCGAACCTCGTCGCCAAGGACGCCGCGAAGGAAGGTGTGAAGGTCGTCGGCCACGACAGCGTCGGGCTGGCCGCCGAAGCGAACTACGCAGGCGAGCTCGAAAAGATCCTCGCAAGCCACGCCCAGGGCGTGTTCCTCGCGGCCGGTGCGGGGCCAGGCGCCGTGAACCTGTGGCAGCGGCTGCACGCCGCGAGCCCGCGCCTCGTGCTGCTCGGCAGCAACTCCCTGGCGAACGACTCGTTCACCGCGGAACTCGGCGCCGCCGGCGCCGTGACGTACCTGACCACGCCGCTGCTCGGCGAGAGCCTCTACCCGCCCTCGGCGCGGCGCGTGCTAACCGAATACACCCGGACGTTCCACAGCGAAGCCGGGCCGTGGGTGCTGTACGGCTACGAGGCGATGGACGGTGTGCTCGACGCGATCCGCCGCGCAGGCCCGCTCGGCAACAACCGTCCGGACGTGATCCGCTCGTACTTCGCAACGCGCGACCGCGACTCGGTGATCGGGCGTTACTCGGTGATGCCAAACGGCGAAACGACGCTCTCGACCTATGGCGTCGACGTCGTCAAGGCCGGCCGTCCGGTGTTCTCGCGCGCGATCGACACCGGCTCGCCGGCCGGACCGGCCGGATGACGTTCAGGCGCCGCCGGACTGCTTGAGCCCGAGCACGAGCTTGTAGCGGTCGACTTCGCCGCCGAGCGAACGGCCGCCGCCGGCAAGCGTCGTCGTGGCGCGTAGGTAGGGCAGCAGTTGTGAGAGCGACGGGTCTTCGGTCAGACCGACGCTTTCCAGCAGCGCGAGCAGCGTCGGCACGTCGGCGAGCACGCTCGGCTGGTTGCCTTCGCCGAGTGCGGCTGCCGCAGCCGAGCGCGACGGCGCGCTCGACAGCGTTTCGCCCGGCGCCAGCGCCGCCTGCACCGATGCTTCGCCGAGCCCGAGCACGAACTTCGCGCCCCCGGCGCCTGGCCCGGCGGCGATGTCGACCTCGAGCGGCAGACCGGGCAGGTGCGCGGCCATCGACGCTTCGCTGCCGGTGATCGACGTGCGCGTGACTTCGTTGCCGCCCCTGCGCAGCGCGGCGCCGAGCTTGGCCACGGCCGCGCGCGAGCGGGCCGCGTCGTTCGACGAGATCACAACGGCAGCCTTCAGTTCGAGCACGCTCGAGCCGGAGGCGAACACGCCCGCCGAGCCCATCCAGCTGCGGAAGTCTCGCTGCGCGGCCGCCCCGCGGGCGCCGAGGATGCCCAGCGGCTTGGACAGGCCGCTCACCAGGGAGCCGAGGCTGAACGCGCCGGCGCCGCTCGACTGGCCGCCGAGCAGCCCGCCAAGGGCGCTGAGCCCGGCGACGGCTGCCGGTAGCTTCGCGCCGGCGTGTCCGAGGCCGAGCGCGAGCCACGAGTTGCCGGGCAGCTGCCCGAGCGCCTGGGCCGCTTCGGGGTCGGGCGCGAGTAGCCCCGTGGAGGAGCCGGGGCTCGCGAGCGAGTCGACGTCGAGGGTCAGCGAGGCGCCGGAGGCGAGCAGCGAGACGTTCGCGGGACGCCCGCCGCTGAGCAGCGCCGGGAGCCCGGCTGACGAGCCCCCGCCCGGTGCGCTCTTCGCACCGGCCGGGTTGACGTACAGGTGCCCGATCGCGCCGTGCGGGGCCGCCGACGTCAGCTTGGTGTAGGCGCCCGCCCGCGCCAGCGCCGCTTCGCCCTGCGTCACCCCGATCACCGCTCGAAGCCCGGCCTCGCTGCCGATCACGGCGAGGCGCCCGACCAGTCCGAACGCGACGCCGCCCGTGCCGAGGTCATAGGAGACTCCGCGGTAGCTCGTCGCATGTGCGCCCGCGCCCTTGGCCTGGGTGGCCAGGAACGAGCGCGCAGCGCCGGCGTTGCTCGTGTCCATCACGATCGCGCCGCCGGCGCTGCCCAGCGAGACCGCCGTCCGCGCGTTCGAGGTGAGCGCTTTCGTGACCTGCCCGAGCAGCGGTCCGGCGGAGGCGAGCGACTGCACGAAGAGGCCCGCGTGGGGTCCCAGCCACGGCGCGATGTCGCGCTTGTAGTCCAGTTTCGAGGAGCCCGGCGTCTGCAGCAGCGCCAGCAGGCTCGCGAACGGGTCGGGCCTGCCCGTCAGCTCCTTGCCGGCCGCCAGCGCGCCTGTGCGCTCCGAGCCGCTCGGGCGCACGTCCACGGCGAGATACAGCGGGGCCGCGGCCGGTACCGCCGTCGCCGGGTCGGCTTCTGTGCCGTCGGCGTGAGAGGAGGATCCGCAGCCCGCCAGCGCGAACAGCGCGATCGCCGCGCAGGAGGCGATTCCGGCCGGGAGCCGCCGGCGGCGCGAGGGGGTGAGGGGGTGCGGTGTCGGCAACGTCTTCCTTTCCAAAACGGGCCGCGATCGTATTCCCTCCGGCGGTTCCCGGCGCAAGCACGTTCGTGCAAGACGCCGCCCATCCTCGCGTTCTGCACCTGCCGTTGCAGAACACGTGCCTTTCCGGCGCCGGCCGCTCGGCACGTGAATCCGGCGGGGGGCGCGGGATAGCGGCCGTCGGAGTGCCCTTGGGAGGGTGATGTGGGACAGAATGTGCAAATAGGGTTGCATTGTGGGAGGAAGTGGGATATCTTCGCGCCAGCGAGCCGGGGTGGAGGGGCTCCTCCCACTCCTCCACCTCGGCTCGGTAATCAACTTGGAGTCTCCGCAGTGACACCCTTCCGTGGCACCTTCGACCACACGCTCGACGCAAAGAACCGGCTCACCGTCCCTGCCCGGTACCGGTCGGCCTTGGCCGACGGAGTGGTGCTTGCGATGCCCGTCGACCTGAAGCCGTGCGTCGGCGTCTGGCGCCCCGAGCAGTACGACAGCTACACGGCGCGCGCGCTCGCCGAGCTGCCGCCGCTGTCCTCGCGTCTGACACAGCTCGAGCGCTTCTTCTACGGCAGCTCCCATGACGCCGAGCTCGACGCGGCCGGGCGCATCATGGTCCCCAGCTTCCTCGGCGAGCACGCCGAGCTGAGCAAGGACGTCGTAGTAGTCGGCGCGGGCGACCGCATGGAGCTGTGGGACAGGGCCACATGGGCCGATCATCGATCGACGCTGCTGAGCGGCGTCGCGGAGGTCACCGCGCGTGTCGATGACGCTGCTTGAGCGCGAGGCCGCACTGGCCCTGCTCGACCGCCCCGCCGCCGACCCGCGACCTGAACTCACGCGCCGGCGCCGCAGTGGCCGCGGCTCGCAGGGCCGGCGCGGCGCCCGCCCAGGGCTGTCCGTGACCGGCGGGACCGGCGCGGGGCACGTGCCCGTGCTCGCCGAGGAGCTGCTCGAGCAGCTCGACCCGCAGCCCGGACAGACGGCGATCGACTGCACGTTCGGCGACGGCGGGCACGCCCACCTCGTGGCCGAGCGGCTCGGGTCGGCTGGGACGCTGATCGCGATCGACCGCGATCCGCTGGCCGAGCAGCGCTTCGCGAAGCTTGCGGCCGAGACCGCCTGCTCGGTGCGGTTCATCCGCTCCGGCTATGCCGAGGCGCTCGCTCAGCTCACCGCCGAGGGGCTTCGCGCCGACATCGCCTACTTCGACCTCGGCATGTCCTCGATGCAGGTGGACACGCGTGAGCGCGGCTTCTCCTACTCCTATGAGGCGCCACTGGACATGCGCATGGACCCGACCCAGCAGCTCACCGCACGCGAGCTGATCGCCGAGTGGGACGAGCGCCGCCTCGCCGTCGCGCTTCGCGACCTCGGCGAGGAGCGCCACGCCGGCGCGATCGCACGCACGATCGTTCGACTGCGTGAGCAGGCGCCGATCGAGACAACCCAGCAGCTCGTCGAGGCGATCAACTCGGCGATTCCCGCCCCGGCGCGGTTCGGAGGCGGCCATCCCGCCAAGCGCTCCTTCCAGGCGCTTCGGATCGCGGTCAACGACGAGCTCGGTCAGCTCGACCGCGCGCTGCCGCTCGCCTGGGGACTGTTGCGCGAGGGCGGGGTGCTCGCGGGGATCTCCTTCCATTCGCTCGAGGACCGGCGCGTCAAGCGCTTCATGGCCGAGCGCGCCCAGGGCTGCATCTGCCCGCCCGATCTGCCCGTCTGCGTATGCGGCCGCGAGCCCGAAGCGGCGCTGCTGCGCAGGCGCTCGATCGTCCCCTCGCCGGCCGAGGTCGCCGCCAACCCGCGCGCCACATCGGCGCGGCTGCGAGCCGCCCGCAAGCTTCGCGAGGCCACGCCTTGACCCCTCCGGCAGCCTCCTCGGCCGCCCGCGCCGCTCCGCTGGCGCCGCGCCGGCCGATCGCCCCGTCACGCCCCCGCCGCGTCTCCGGTCCGCTGCGGGTGCCCGCCCGCAACGCTCCGGCGCGCCGTGCCGTCGCCGGGGGCGGCGGACTCGTGCTCGGCCTGCTCGGGTGGCTCGAGACGCTCTCGAGCCACCGGCTGCTCGATCGCCTGATCCGCGGACGCATGTGGATCGGGATCGTCGCGTTCGCTCTGATCGGGATCGTCACGCTGCAGCTCGGGCTGCTGAAGCTCAACTCGAGCATCGGCCGGGCGCTCCAGACGGAGAGCCGGCTGCAGCGCGAGAACGCGGCGCTGAGCATTGAAAACTCCGAACTGTCGGGAGGCGGCCGCGTCGAGTCCCAGGCGCAGCGCCTGGGCATGCGCCTGACCTCGGTGGGCGGGCTGCAGTTCCATGACTCACACGCCGGCAGCGACGTGCCGCAGGCGGCGGCGGCGCTCAAGGAAACACCGAAGCCCGTGGAAGCGAGCGAAGCGACGACCAGCGAAGCGACAACCGGCGAAGCGACGTCCAGCGAAACGACCGGCAGTGAATCGGCTGAATCCTCCCCTGAATCGAGCTCCTCGGCGGGTGGAGCGGGCGCCGAAGGGGCCGGAACCTCCTCGGGAGCCTCCTCCGAAGGCAGCGGCTCCTCCGAATCCTCCACGGCGCCTACGGGCGGCGAATCACGCGAAGCGCCGGCGCCGGCGGGGGCGAGCGAATCCTCCGGTGAAGCGGGCGGCGGCACCGCCGCGCCCGGGGGCTAGACGGCGTGGCGGTCGTCCAGAGCCGAATCGGGGCGATCTTCGCGGCGCTTTTCCTGCTGCTCTGCTTCGCCGCGGTGCGCACGGCGTATCTCGGCGTTTTCCGAGGCGCCGCGCTGCGGCAGGCCGCCTCCGCGCAGCAGACCTCCGATCAAACCGTGACGGCTCAGCGGGGAACGATCACCGACCGCAACGGCGTCAGCCTCGCCGTCTCCGAGCCCGCCAGGGACCTGGCGGCCGACCCCTACCTGCTGCACGACCCGCTGAGCGTCGCGCAGCGCCTCGCTCCGTTGCTCGGAATGCCGCAGCCGGTGCTGCTGCGCAAGCTCTCCGAGCGCACCGGATTCGTCTACCTGGCCCGCGGCGTGCCGGCCCGACAGGCCGAAGCCGTGCTGAAGCTGAAAATCGAAGGAATCAGCGGCACGCCTGTGATGAAGCGCGTCTACCCGCGCGGGACGCTGGCCGCGCAGGTGATCGGGCAGGTCGGGACCGAAGGCCAGGGGCTCTCGGGGCTCGAGCTCTCCCAGGAACGCGTGCTGCACGGGCGCACCGGCCAGCGCAAGGTCGTGTCGGACGCGATCGGCCAACCCGTGTCGATCACCGAACCGCACCAGGAAGTCCCGGGGCAGCCGATCTCGCTCACGCTCGACGCGAACATCCAGCAGCGCACCGAAGACGTGCTCGCGGCGGTGGCGCAGGCGTTCAGCCCCAAAGACGCGACGGCGATCGTGATGGACCCCCGCAGCGGCGCGATCTTGGCGCTCGCCAACTGGCCCCAGGCGAACGCCAACGAACCCGGCGCGGCGACACCGGAAGCGCTGCGCAACCGCGCGGTCAACTTCCCGTATGAACCTGGCTCGACGTTCAAGGCGTTCACGATCTCCGGCGCGCTGCAGGCAGGCCTGATCACCCCAGAGAGCGGCTTCAACATCCCCGACAAGATCCAGGTCGCCGACCGCACGATCCACGACGACACTGAACACGGCGAAGAAACGCTCACGACCTCCCAGATCCTCGCGCGCTCGAGCAACGTCGGCGCGATCGAGATCGGCAAACTCGAGGGGGCGACGCGCTTCAACTCGTGGGTGCACCGCTTCGGCTTCGGCGCCCCGACCGGCGTCGAACTCCCCGGCGAGGAACCGGGCGTGGCACTGGCGCTCGACCACTACTCGGGCTCGTCGATGGGCAACCTGCCGATCGGACAAGGCGAGCTCGTCACGCCGATGCAGATGATCACGGCGTACGCAGCGATCGCCAACGGCGGCATCCTGCGCCCGCCGCACCTGGTCACCTCGGTCGGCGGCAAGGCGCGGCAGCTGCCGGCGGGGCACCGCGTGATCTCGGCGGCCACGGCCGGTCAGGTCAGGCACATGCTCGAAGGCGTGCTCGGGGCGGAAGGAACCGCGCACGAGGTCTCGATCCCCGGGTACTCGCTGGCCGGCAAGACCGGAACGGCCAGCAAGATCGACCCGGCGACGGGGGAATACTCGAAAACCGCCTACGTCGCGTCGTTCATCGGCATGGCCCCGGTGAGCGATCCGAGGCTTCTGACGGCCGTCGTCGTCGACGAACCCCAGAACGGCTCGATCTACGGCGGCACAGTCGCCGCTCCGGCATTCGGGCAGATCATGAGCTTCGCCCTGCCGTACCTCGGCATCCCGCCCGGATAGCACGGCGCGGCCGTGCCCCGCAGGCTCCCTCGGGGGCGGAAACTAGACTCTGCTCGGATGCCAGCGCCGGGAAGTGGACTTTGAGGCTGGGCGAGCTGACCGCCGGCCTGCCGCGTCTCGCCGGGCCCGAGGCCGCCGCGGCGGACTCCGGCGTGGAGATCTCCGGGCTGGCCTATGACAGCCGCGCGGTGCAGCCGGGCAGCCTGTTCTTCTGCGTCACCGGGTTCCGCTCCGACGGGCACGACTTCGCCGCGGCGGCCGTCCGGGCGGGCGCCGCCGCGCTGGTCGTCGAGCGCCCGCTCGGTCTCGGCGTGCCAGAGCTGCACGTGGCATCTGCGCGACGTGCGATGGGGCCGCTGGCGGCGCGCTTCTTCGGCGACCCCGCCGGCCAGCTGCGCATGGTCGGCGTGACCGGCACGAACGGCAAGACCACGAGCGCCTACCTGGTGCAGGCCCTGCTGCAGGCGCGCGGCGCGAGCTGCGGCCTGCTCGGCACGGTCAAGTCCGTGATCGGCGGGCAGGAGCGGGAGGTGCAACGCACCACGCCGGAGGCGATCGACCTGCACAGAGACCTGCGCGCGATGCTCGACGCGGGCGACGCGGCGTGCGTCATGGAGGTCTCATCGCACGCCCTCGAGCTGGGCAGGGCCGACGCCGTCCCGTTCGCCGCGGCGCTGTTCACGAACCTCACGCAGGACCACCTCGATTTCCACCCGACGATGGAGGACTACTTCCTGGCCAAGCGGCGGCTGTTCGTGCCCGATCAGGAGCTGCGCACGCCGCCGCCCCGGCTGAGCGTGATCAATGCCGGTGACTCCTATGGGCGCAGGCTCTCCGAAGAGGTTCCCGAAGCGGTCACCTTCGCGGTCGGTGCCCCCGCCGACTATCGAGCCGAGGAACTGCGCTGCGGCTTCGCCGGATGCGAGTTCAAGCTGATCACGCCGGCCGGGGAGCGAGACGTGAGGCTGCCGATGCCTGGACACTTCAACGTCGCCAACGCGCTCGGCGCACTGGCGGTCGCGCACGGACTCGGCGAGCCGCTCGACGTGCTGGTCGAGACGCTCGAGCGCGGCGTGCGCGTCCCCGGTCGCTTCGAGCCGGTCGAGCGGGGCCAGGACTTCGCCGTGCTCGTCGACTACGCCCACACTCCCGACTCGCTGCAGAACGTCCTGCAGGCGGCGCGCGAGCTCATCGCTCCCGGCACGGCGGCGCGCGTGATCTGCGTGTTCGGGGCCGGTGGCGACCGCGACCGTGGCAAGCGGCCGCTGATGGGCGAGATCGCTGCGCGCCTGGCCGACGTCACGATCGTGACCTCCGACAACCCGCGCTCGGAGCCACCGGCCACGATCATCCAGGAGATCCTGGCGGGGACCCGGGACAGCGCCGCCGAGAGCGGCGGGACGGTCGAGTCGATCGAGGACCGCCGCACCGCCATCGACAGGGCCGTCGAGCTGGCCCGGGGCGGCGACGTGCTGGTGATCGCGGGCAAGGGCCACGAGCAGGGCCAGGAGCTCGAGGACGGCCGCAAGATCCCCTTCGACGACGTGACCGTCGCGCGCGAGGCGCTCGACGCCCGGCTGCCGAGCGTGGCGAGCGCAGGCACGCGATGAGCCTCGCCTGGGACGCCGCGCGGGTCGCCGGCGAGTCCGGTGCGGAGCTGCTCCGTGGCGGGCAGGCAGCAGGCGAGGCGCCCCCGCGGGCGGCGATCGATACGCGTGTCCTGAACTCGGGGGAGATGTTCGTCGGGCTGTCCGGCGAGCGCGAGGACGGCGGGGCGCGGGCCTCTGAGGCGCTCGCGAAGGGCGCGTGGGGCGTGCTCGTCGCGCCCGAGCACGCAACGGCCGCAGCCGCGGTGCCGGGGCGGGGAGCGGTGCTGGCGCACCCCGACCCGCTGCTTGCGCTGCAGGCTCTGGCCCGTGCGTGGCGGCGCGAGCTTGGTGAGCGCGGCGCGGCCGTGATCGCGATCACGGGCTCGACCGGCAAGACCTCGACGAAGGACATCCTGGCGGCGCTGCTGGGCGCGTCGATGCCGACGGCGGCGAGCCCGGCCAACCTCAACACGGAGATCGGGCTGCCGCTGGCGATCCTGGCGGCGCCGGCCGGCACGCGTGCGCTCGTGCTGGAGATGGCGATGCGCGGCGCCGGGCAGATCGCCGAGCTGACGGCCGTAGCCGAGCCGGACGTCGGCGTGATCGTCAACGTCGGGCCGGCCCACCTCGAGCTGCTGGGATCGCTCGAGGCGATCGCCGCCGCCAAGGCCGAGCTGCTCGCCGGGCTGCGGCCAGGAGCGACGGCGGTCGTTCCGGCCGGTGAGGCGCTGCTCGCGGCGCATCTGCGCGAGGACCTCGACACGGTCACTTTCGGCGAGGGTGGCGACGTCACGCTGCTCGGCTTCGCCGATCCGCCCGGTGGCGGGACCGAGCGGGGCGTGCGGATCGCGCTGCGCGGCGAGGAGATCGAGCTGTGGCCCTCCTTCAGCCAGGCTCACAACCTGCGCAACCTGCTCGCGGCGGTCGCTGCGGCGGCGGCGATCGGGCAGACGCCTGGAGGGCGCCTGGACGTGTCGTTCTCGGCGATGCGAGGGCAGCGCGAGCGGCTCCCCTCGGGGTCGGTCCTGATCGACGACTGCTACAACGCGAACCCGATGTCGATGCGCGCCGCGATCGAGGAGCTCGCCGTGACGGCCCCCGGCCGCCGCGTGGCGGTGCTCGGGGACATGCTCGAGCTCGGTCCGCAGGGGCCGGCCCTGCACCGCGAGATCGGCGCCCACGCGCGGAGCAGCGGGGTCGAGCTGCTCATCACGGTCGGTCCGCTGGCGGCGGAGATGGCAGAGGGCTTCCAGGGGCCGGCACGCGCTCTGCCCGACGCGCGCGCGGCGGCCGCCGAGGTGCCCGGGCTGATCGAGCCGGGCGACACGGTGCTGGTGAAGGGCTCGCGCGGGGTCGGGCTCGAGCGGGTGGCCGATGCGCTTCGTCGAGGTTCGCACGGCGGTGGCGCCGGGCGTTCAGGGCCGGCGGTTCTGTCGAGCACACCCGCGCCGGGGAGCTGAGTGTTGGGCCGGATCCTCTTTGGCGGCACGACAGCACTGCTGATCTGCATATTCCTCAGCCCGAAGTTCATCGAGTTCCTGCGCAAGCGGGAGTTCGGCCAGCACATCCGTGAGGACGGCCCGGCGGGGCACCTCGAGAAGGCGGGCACGCCGACGATGGGCGGCGTCCTGATCTTCCTGTCCGTGTCGGTCCCGTTCCTGATCCTCAGCAACTACGAGTGGCCCGCCCTCGGCGTCTTCCTGGCGGCGATCGCGTGCGCGCTGCTGGGTTTCGCGGACGACTACATCAAGCTCGTGCGCCGTCGTTCGCTGGGTCTTCGCGCGCGTACGAAGCTGCTCGTGACGATCGCGATCTCGATCGGCCTGTGGTACATCGCGCACGAGGAGGCCCATCTGCCGAGCTACCTGTTCCTGCGCTTCGTCGACTACCACATCGACGTCGGCCCGCTCTACCCGGTGCTGATCTACCTGGTGCTCGCGGGGACCACCAGCGCGGTCAACCTGACGGACGGGCTCGACGGCCTTGCGGCGGGGTGCGCCGCGATCGTGCTGCTGGCGTTCATCGGCATCACGTTCATCTCGGGCGAGTTCGAACTGGCGATGCTGGCAGGGTGTCTGGTCGGGGCGTGCATCGGCTTCCTGTGGTTCAACGCCTTTCCGGCGACGATCTTCATGGGCGACACGGGCTCGCTCGGCCTGGGCGGCGCGATCGCAGGGCTGGCCGTGTTCACCAAAACCGAGGTGCTCCTGATCCTGCTCGGCGGCATCTTCGTGATCGAGGCGCTGTCGGTGGTGATCCAGGTGATCTCCTTCCAGACGACGCGCAGGCGGGTCTTCCTGATGGCGCCGATCCACCACCACTTCGAGCTGAAGGCGTGGTCGGAGACGAAGATCATCCTGCGCTTCTGGATCGTCGCCTCGCTGTTCGCGGCGATCGGCTTCACGATCTACCGCCAGAGCCGCGGCGTCTGAGCCGCCGGCCTGGCGGCGCCGCCAGGCCGCGCGGCCGCGGGTCGAGGCGTCCACGGCCGTGTTGATCTCGGCCCGGCGGGTACTAGTTGTGGGGTAAACGACTACCTCGGGAGGGTCCCGATGCAATTTGGGCTCGCATTGCTGCGTTTTGTAGTGGGGGGTCTCTTCATGGGCCATGGGCTTCAGAAGCTGGCCGGCTGGTTCGGAGGCCACGGGCTCGAGGGCACGGGCCAGTTCTTCGAGGGGTCGCTGGACATGCGCCCCGGCAAGGCTCACGCCGCCGCCGCCGGTGCCGCCGAGACGGGTGGTGGCGCGCTGATCGCCCTCGGCCTCGCCACCCCCCTTGGGGCGAGCCTGCTGAGCGGAACGATGATCACGGCGATTCGCAAGGTGCACGCCTCGAAGGGGCCGTGGGCCAGCGACGGCGGCTACGAGTACAACCTCGTGCTGCTGGCGATCGTGTTCGCGCTCAGCGACATCGGGCCGGGGCGGCTCTCGCTCGACGCCGCACTGGGCCGCGAACGCACCGGGCTGCGCTGGGCGCTCGCGCAGCTGGCGGCGGGTGCGGCCGGCTCCGCAGCGGCCGTCGCGATCGGTCACAGCGGGAAGGCGTCCGAGCCCGGACCGGCCGCGACGTCCGGGACCGGCGAGACCTCGCCTGGCAACGGCGCGGTCTCCGAGATGGCCCGACCAGCGGCCGCCTAGCGGTCCAGCAGGCCTCGTTCGCGAACCCGCTTCGAGGGCCGATGTCACCTCCAAAACCCGCATGAGAATGCGATAAAGGCATCCGAGCCCCGCTGTCGAATGGGGCTTGGATGTCATCGGCCCCAGCACGGAGAGCTAGGCCCAGGCGAGGCAGGCCCTCGAGGCCCAAGATCACCGTCCCCGGGCGTCGGCGCTCGGCGGCGCGGACGAAGTCGCTCGAGCACCGCATCCTGCTGACGGCGACGATGTGCCTGATGGCCTTCGGCGCCGTGATGGTCTACAGCGCCTCCTCCGCGACGACGCTGCTGCAGGGGCAGGGCAACGGCAGCGGCTACCTGATCCGCTTCGTCGTCTACGGGAGCGTCGGCTTGGTCGTGATGCGCCTGCTGGCCCGCGACGGCGTCTCCAAAGTGCACGCCATCACGGCGCCGCTGCTGAGCGTCTCGTTCGTGCTCGTCCTCGCGACGCACATCCCGCATGTCGGCGTCAGCATCAACGGAGCGCGCCGCTGGATCGGCCCCAGCCAGCTCCAGTTCCAGCCTTCCGAGCTGATGAAGCTGGCGCTGATCCTGTACTGCGCGACGCTCCTGGCGAAGCGGCCGAGCCGCGTGACCGACCTGCGCGAGCTGGCCAAACCGCTGCTGATCGTCGTCGGCTCGGGATGCCTGCTGGTCTTCAGCCAGCCGGACCTCGGCACGGCACTGGTGATCATCTTCACGATCGCGACGATGCTGGTCGCCGCCGGCATCCCGATGCGCAAGCTCGGCAAGGTCGCCGCGGTGCTGGCCGGGCTGATCGTGGTCTACGCCCTGATCCGGCCGTACGCACGGGCGCGGCTGACGTCGTTTTTGGACCCGTGGGCACACGCTTCCAGCAGCGGCTTCCAGGCCGTGCAGGGCCAGATTGCGATCGGCTCGGGGGGGCTGTTCGGGGTCGGCCCCGGGCAGTCGGTGCAGAAGATCTTCTACCTGCCGGAGGCACGCACGGACTTCATCCTCGCGGTGATCGCCGAGGAGCTGGGGATGATCGGTGTGTTCGCGCTGCTGTTCCTGTACGGGCTGATCGCCTACGCGGGGCTGCGCGCGGCGAAGGCGGCCAGCAGCCTGTACAGCGCCCTGATCGCCGTCGGAGTGACGGCGCTGATCTGCTCGGAGGCGATCCTCAACACCTTCGCGGTGCTCGGGCTGGCACCGCTGACAGGGGTGCCGCTGCCGTTCGTCTCCTATGGGTCGAGCAGCCTGATCGTGATGCTCTCGGGAATGGGACTGCTGCTGAACGTTGCCTCGGGTGCGACCGGCCACGTGCGCAGTGTCGGCCGGCCTTCGCGCCGCAGGACGGCGGCGGTGGCCGACAAGCCGGCGCGGGAAGCGGAAGGATGGGGCAGTGAGCGCAGCGCCGAAGATCGTGATCGCGGCCGGCGGAACGGCGGGGCACGTGGTGCCGGCGCTGGCCGTCGCGGACGCGCTGCGGGCTGACGGCGCCGAGGTCGCCTTCATCGGTGGCCGCCGGTCCGAGACGCAGCTCGTGCCCGACGCCGGCTATGAGCTCCATCAGCTCAACGTGCACGGGCTGAGCCGCTCGAACCCGCTGCGGGCGCTGCGCGGGGCGGGCCTGGCGGCGCTGGCGCTGCCGCGTGCCAGACGGCTCCTGAGGGCGCTCGGCGCGGACGCGGTGATGGGCGGCGGCGGCTACGTCGCAGGGCCGGTCGGCGCCGCGGCGCTGTCGCTGCGGCTGCCGCTGGTGCTGACCGAGGCCGACAGTCACCTCGGCCTGACGAACCGACTGCTCGCGCCGCTCGCGCGGCGCGTCTGCCTGTCGTTCCCGCTGCACGGTCGCGATGGCGCTCGCTACCGGGTGACAGGACGGCCGATCCCGCCGCCCTTCGAGGACCGAGCCGCAGCGCGGGCGCGCTTCGCGCTTGCCGACGGCGAGACGTGCCTGCTCGTGTTCGGCGGCTCGCTCGGCTCGCGCACGATCAACCTCGCGACGATCGAGGCGTTCACGGCCGCGCCGTTCAGGGTGCTGCACATCTCGGGCGTGCGCGACTACCCGGCGCTCGCGGCGCACGACCTGCGGCCGGGGTATGAGCTGCTGAGCTATCTGGATCACACCGACTTCGGCCTCGCGCTGGCGGCAGCCGACCTCGCCGTGGGCCGCGCCGGCGGGTCCGTGTTCGAGCTCGCCGCGTACGGGCTGCCGGCGATCCTGATCCCTTTCCCGCACGCGGCGGGCGACCATCAGAGCTCCAATGCGCGATGGATGGCCGAGGCCGGGGCGGCGATCGTGATCGCCGACGGGGAGCTGAGCGCGGCGCGGCTCGGCGGCGAGGTCGCGGCGGTGCTCTCAGACGAGCACCGGCTGCGCACGATGGCGGCGGCGGCGCGCGCACTGGCGCGGC
>JAOPZS010000117.1 GCA_025963965.1 Solirubrobacterales bacterium | reverse complement strand
TGCGGCTTCCAACAGTTGTCGCCCGTTTGACGCAAAGTTGTGGCAAACCCGGCGGAGCTGTCTAGGCCAGGGCCATCAGCTGGGTCAGGTGCTGGTCGAGATCGCGGCCCTCGGGCATCGCGTTGTGGACCGCCCAGCGCACCATGCCGTCACGGTCGATGACGTACGACGAGCGCCGCGGGCACCCCTTCTGGGCGTCGAAGACGTCGTACGCGCCGGCCACCTCGCCGTGCGGCCAGAAGTCCGAGAGCAGCGGGAAGTTCAGCCCGTCCTGGTCGGCGAACGCGCGCAGCGAGTAGACCGGGTCGCAGGAGATCGCGATGACCTCGGTGTCGAACGTGAGGAAGTCCGCGAGCCGGTCGCGGATGCCGGCCATCTCGCCCGTGCAGACCCCGGAGAAGGCGTAGGGGAAGAAGAAGATCACCACGGCCTTGCTGCCCCGGAACGACGACAGCGAGACGTCCTGGCCGAACTGGTCACGCAGCGTGAAGTCGGGCGCAGGGCCGCCGAGCTCGAGTCCGGTCATGGGGCAATCCTCGCACCCGGCCCGGACAGTCCTTCACTCAGTGTCGAGGTCCCGCTTGAGCACCTTGCCGGTCGCGTTGCGGGGCAGCTCACTCAGGAACACGACCTCGCGCGGCACCTTGTAGCGCGCCAGGTTCTGCTTCACGTAGTCCTTGATCGCGGCCTCGTCGAGCTCGGTGCCGTTGCGGGTCACGACGAACGCCTTCAGGCGCTGGCCGAACTCCTCGTCCGGCACGCCTACGACGGCCGCCTCCTCGATCTCGGCGTGATCGGCGAGCAGGTCCTCGACCTCGCGCGGGAACACGTTCTCGCCACCCGAGACGATCATTTCGTCGTCGCGCCCGTCGACGAACATGCGCCCGTCCGAATCGAGGTGCCCGACGTCGCCGGTGCTCATCAGCCCGTCGATGACCTCCTTGCCGCCGCCGCCGGTGTAGCCGTCGAACATCATCTCGTTGCCGACGAAGATCCGCCCGGACTCGCCCTGGCTGACCTCGCGACCGTGCTCGTCGAGCAGCTTCACGACGGTCCCGATCGGCGGGCGCCCCGCGGTGCCGGGAGCCGCGCGAAGGTCGGCGGGGGTGGCGATCGTCGCCCAGGCCACCTCGGTCGAGCCGTAGAGGTTGTAGAGGACCTCGCCGAACGTGTCCATCGCTCGCGTCGCCAGTTCGCCGGGCAGCGCAGAGCCGCTGAGGGCGATGATCCGCAGCGCGCTCAGGTCGTAGCGGGCGATCGTCTCCTCGCCCAGCTCCATGATCCGCTGCAGCATCACCGGCACGAGGGCCAGCGTCGTGGCACGCATCTGCGCTGCTGCGCGGAGCGTCTCCTCGGGATCGAAGCGGCGGCGCAGCACGAGCGTCGAGGCGAGCGGCAGGGCGAGCGTGAAGTGCGCGAAGCCCCACGAATGGAACATCGGAGCGGCGATCATCGTCGTCTCGCGGGCGCGCAAGGGGATCTTCGAGAACAGCGCTGCGGCCGGGCCGATCGAGTCGGGCTGCTTGCGGGCGGCACCCTTCGGGGCGCCGGTCGTGCCCGAGGTGAGGATCACGACGCTGCCCCGCTCGGCGGGCGGGTCGAGGTTGGAGTCCTCGCCGCGGGCGATCAGGTCCTCGATCCGCTGGTCCTCCCCCGCGGCGCGTGCGCGCGGCTCAGACGCGGTCCAGGCGACGAAGCGTTTGCGAGCAGCGGCGCCCTCGGCGACGAGCTCGGCGAAGTCCTCGTCGTAGATCACCGCGGCTGCGTCCTCGCGGGCGAGCACGTCCGTGATCTGCGGCCCGGCGAACGCCGTGTTGAGGTAGAGCGCCGTCGCGCCGAGCTTCGAGCAGGCGACGGTCGACTCGATGAAGCCGCGGTGGTTGCGGCACATGATCGCCACGCCGTCTCCCTGCGAGATGCCGGCCGTGGCCAGCTCGCGTGCCAGCGCGTTGCTGCGCGAATGGACCTCGCCGAAGGTGAGCGTGCCGCGTTCGTCGGCGATCGCCAGCCTGTCCGGGTGGCGGATCGCGGCCCCCAGGTAGGCGGCGGCGGGGGTCGGTCCCCAGCGATGCAGGGCCGCCAGCGAGCGCACGGCCTTGTCGGGCCGGGTCGGCGCTGCCATGCCCGTGTCGAGCAGCGCCTTGACGACGCTCAACCTGTCCCTGGCGGCAATCAGGTCCACGGGCGGACAGTACCCAAAGGTGGTTCAGGCGCAGGCGGTCGCGGGGGGTGCGTCCGCTCAGCCGACCTCGGCGGGCTCGTCCTTGCCCTGCAGGCGCTCGCGCCCGCGCTGCACCGCTGCGATGAACTTCGAAAGGTTGACCTCGAGCGTGTTGAGGATCTCGTCGGCGTAGTCCTCCGCGCCGAGCCGGATCTCACGCTCACGGGCGCGGGCGTCCTCGACGATGTCCTCGGCGGCGCGCTCGGCCTGCTTGGTGACCTCCTCGTCGCCGACCAGGCGCTCCTGGCGCTCGCGCGCGTCCTTGATGATCCGCTCGGCCTCCTTCTTGGCCTCTGCGAGCATCTCTTGGCGCTCCTTGACGATCCAGCGGGCCTGCTTGATCTCCTCGGGGATCGTGGCGCGCATCTGATCGAGGATGTCGTAGATCTCCTCCTTGTCGACCCGCACGGAATCGCTCAGGGGAATCGTCTTGGCGTTGTGCACCAAGTCGTCGAGCTTGTCTATGAGAACAAGGACATCCATCTAGTTTCGGCACCTCCGCGGGCTTCCGGCCCGCGTATCGCATGTCAGTTCGTCAGCGTTCCACCTGTTCCTGCAAGCGCTGGGCGACCTCCTCGGGGACCAGATCATCGATCTTGCCCCCGAAGGTGGCGAGCTCCTTGACGCCGCTGGATGAGAGGAAACTGTACTGCGGGCTGGCCATCAGGTAGACGGACTCGACTTCCGGGTTCTGCCGGCGGTTCAGCTGATTCATCTCCAGCTCGTACTCGAAGTCCGAGATCGCACGCAATCCCTTGACGATCGCGCGCGCCCCCTTCTCCGCGGCGAAGTCGACCACCAGCGTCGAGAACGCCTCGACGTTCACGTTGTCGAGGTCGGCCACGGCGCGCTCGATGAAGCCGACCCGGTCCTCGATCGGGAAGATCGCCGCGTTCTTGCGCACGGAGCGGTTGACGACGGCGACAACCACTTCGTCGTACAGCCCCGCGGCACGCCGGATCACATCCAGATGCCCGTTGGTCACGGGGTCGTAGCTGCCTGGGCAGACAGCTACTGCGCGCTCGGATCTGGGCATGGGCTCGTGTGGATTGTGATGGAAGTGTCGCCGTAGCGCCGTTCGGTGGTGACCGGGACGTCGATGGCGAGCCGTCCGCGGCGGTCGCTCTCGGTCACGATCCGCGCGCCGGGGGCCAGCAGCGCCGGCAGCAGCGCCGACAGCTTCGGCCCCAGCGCGACGGCGTCGGCGTAGGGAGGGTCGATGAAGACGAGATCGTAGAACTCGCCGCGATCGCGTGCCGTGCGCAGGGCCCTGAGCGCCTCGCCGCGGCGGAGCTCGTAGCGCTCGGGGTCGATCTCCAGATCCGTCAGGTTCTCCCCGAGGATGCGCGACACGGTCCGGTCACGCTCGACGAATACAGCGCGCCCCGCCCCACGCGACAGCGCCTCGATGCCGAGCGCGCCGGTGCCGGCGAACAGGTCGAGCACGCGGCTCTCGTCGAGATCGCCCAGCATCGAGAACAGCGCCTCACGGACGCGGTCGGAGGTCGGCCGCGTGCCGCGCCCGCGGGGTGCCTTCAGGCGCCTGCCGCCGTGGCTGCCAGCGATCACGCGCATCGGCCAACCGTAGCCGCAGCGGCGACCGCAACGCCGCTGCGCGCGAGTCGCCCGCCTGGCTACCCGGGGATCGGCGCGCTCGCCCCGTCGCCGTGACGACGGTGCAGCTCGTCGGCGAGCAACGCGTGCTCGGGTGCCGCCAGCAGCGGGTCGCCGGCCACGATCGCCTCGGCGCGGGCGCGGGCTCGCTCGAGCAGGTCGGCGTCCTCGGGCAGGCGGGCGACGGTGAAGTGGCCGAGCCCCGACTGGCGCGTGCCGACGAGATCGCCCTCGCTGCGCAGCTCGAGATCGATCTCGGCCAGGCGGAACCCGTCGCGGTGGCGCGCGAGCGCCCGCAGCCGGGGAGACCCGGGCCCGCTCTGCCCGACGACGAAGCAGGTGGCCGCGTGCTCGCCGCGCCCGACGCGCCCGCGGAGCTGGTGCAGCTGGGAGAGCCCGAAGCGCTCGCCGTTCTCGACGAGCATCACCGTCGCGTTGGGCACGTCGACGCCGACCTCGACGACGGTCGTGGCGACCAGCACCTGGGCGCGCCCGGTGGCGAAGGCGGCCATCGCGGCCTGCTTCTCGGCCGGGCGCATACCACCGTGGAGCAGCTCCAACTCGAACCCGGCGAGCTCGCCGTCGCGCAGCCGCGCCAGCTCGGCGGTGGCCGCGCGCAGGGCGGTTCGCTGGGCCCCTGAGACGTCCTGCACCGCCGCGCCGTCCGGCTCTGCCTCCTCGATCAGCGGGCACACGACGTAGGCCTGGCGTCCCGCGCGCAGCTCTGCGCGCAGGTGCTCGTAGGCCGCGGCGCGCTCGCCCTCGTCGACGAGCAGACGCGTCGAGACCGGACGGCGCCCCTGTGGCAGCTCGCGCAGGGTGCTCGTGTCGAGATCGCCGTAGCGGGCGAGCGACTGCGTGCGCGGGATCGGCGTGGCGGTCATGTGCAGCGTGTGGGCCGGGTGCTCCGGATCGCGCTCGCCGAGCGCCGCTCGCTGGCGCACGCCGAAGCGGTGCTGCTCGTCGATCACGGTCACCGCGAGCGAGTCGAACACGACGTCCGGCTCGATCAGGGCATGCGTGCCGACGACGAGCGACAGCTCGCCGCTGGCAAGCTTCGCGAGCGTGTCGCGGCGGCGCGCCGCCGGCGTCGAGCCGGTCAGCAGCGCGAGCCGGACCTGCTCGCCGCCGAGCAGCTTCTGGATCGTCGCGAAGTGCTGCTCGGCGAGAGTCTCGGTAGGCGCCATCATCGCGGCCTGGCGGTCGTGCTCGACGGCACGCAGCATCGCGTGCAGCGCGACCACCGTCTTGCCGCTGCCGACCTCGCCCATCAGCAGCCGCTGCATCGGCCTGCTCTGCGCGAGATCGCCGGAGATCGTCTCGATCGCGCGCAGCTGGTCGCCGGTCGGGGCGAACGGCAGCTCGTGCTCGAGCCACCGCGCTGTCAGGCTCGGCGGCTCGTCGAGGCTGTAGGCGCCGCCGCGGGCTCGTCGCCCGGCGCGACGGCGCAGGAACACGAGCTGGGTGAGCAGCAGGTCGTCGAAGGCGAGCCGGCGCCGCCCGCCCTGCAGGTCTCGCGAGCCGCGCGGGAAGTGCATCGCGGCGAGCGCCGCCGCGAGATCCGGCAGGCCCTCGGCGACACGCGCGCCGGCGGCGAGGAACTCGGGCACGTCGGCGAGAGCCTCGCGAGCGCCCTGCACGAGCGTGAGGATCTCCGTGGAGGTGATGCCCTCCGCGGCCGGGTAGTGCGCGACGGCGCCGCCGGCCGCGGCCGCCTCCTCGGGCGCCTCGAGGCTCGCCCCGAGGCTCGCCCCGAGCTCCTGCGTCGACGGGGCGTGGTGGGAAACGCCGAAGCCGCCCCGCGAGTCCGGCTTGCCGTGCAGCAGCAGCCGGGTCCCGGGCGGGTAGCGATCTACCAGCCAGGGCTGGTTGAAGAACGTCGCGCGCATCGAGCCGCTGGCGTCGAACACCGTCGCCTCGACGAGCGGGCGCATGCCCCGGCGTCGCACCGGGCGCGCCCGGATCGTGCGCACCTCGACGGTCACCGTCGCGGGCTCGCCCTCCTGCAGGCCGGCGATCGTGCGGGCCTCGCGGCTGTCGCTCGGCAGGTGCGCGAGCAGGTCCCCGACCGTCTGGAGCCCGAGCTTCGCGAGCCCGGCCGCGGCGCGCTTGGACGCGACCTTCAGCGGAGCCTCCAGGCGCGAGGGGCGGGGCCAGCGGACCGGCGCCTCGCGCAGCTCGTCCGGGGCGAGCGGCTGAACGGAGCCGAAGGCCACCGGCCCCGCGCCGACGCCGCTCATCGTGGCAGCCGGCGGCGGCTTCTGGGGGGCTCTCGCCGGCATCGGTCGGGCATCATGATCGCGACAGCGGTCGTAATCGCCCGGCGGCCCGCCGCAGCGGGCCGGATGTCACTCCGCGGCGAGCAGCCACCAGTAGGCGGGCTGCCCGCCGTAGCGCAGCTCCAGCTCGATCCCGGCGTACCCGGCGAGCTCCAGCTCACCCAGCCCGACCGGCGGCTCCTCGCCGGCGAGCACGCTGATCAGCTCCGGTGACTCGCCGCCCTCGGGCGGAACGCTGAGCGCGTCGAGCACGGCCTGCAGCGTCGCCAGCGGCTCGCCCCAGGCGACGATCTCGTCCTCGACGAACCCGACGGCCTCTCCGGCCTTGAAGCGCCCCTGCGTGTCCTCACGCGCGGCGGGCGCAACGGCGCCGGTGCGCACACGTTCGAGTGCCTCGGTCAGCGCCTGCGCGTTCTCCTCGACGGAGCGGTCGGGGGCGAGCGCGACGGCCGCTGCGAGGCCGGCCTGCTGATCGGTGGTCGGCGCTACCAGGACCTGCTTCTCCGACAGTCGCGCGGCATGCTCTGCGGCGAGGATCACGTTGGCGCTGTTCGGCAGCACGACCACCTCCTCGGTCGGCACATCGTGGATGCCGGCGAGCAGATCGTAGGTGGACGGGTTCAGCGTCGCGCCGCCGTCGATCGTGTGCACGCCGAGCTCGTGGAACATCTGGCGCAGACCATCGCCGCTGACGACGGCGACGGCGCTGCAGCGGGCGCGCTCGCTGCCCGGTGCCGGTCGAAACGGCGAGACGTGCTCCTCCATCCCCTCCGCAGCGCCCGGGGCGTGGCCGCCGGCCGCCTGCACGGCGAGCGGCGCGCCGAGGCGCACGTCACGCTCGGCGACCTGGGCGCGCATGTCGGCGACGTCGAGGCGCGAGACCTCACCGGCGAGCTCGAACAGGTTCGTCGCGAGCTCGGGTGCATCGGTGTGCAGGTGCACCTTCAGCGTCTTTTCGTCGCCCACCACGAGCACCGAGTCACCCAGCTCCTCGAGGGGCCCGATGAAGCTGGCCGGGTTGAGAGAGCTGCCCGTCACGGCGAAGTTCGTGCAGAAGCGGAACGTGCTCGAGCTGTGCTGCGGGTGGGTGATCCGTGCGGGAGCGTGGTGGTCGAGCTGGGGCGGCTCCTCACCGCGCAGCGCCGCGACGACCCCGGCGAAGATGATCGTCAGCCCGTACCCCCCGGCGTCCACGACGCCGGCTTCGCGCAGCGCCGCCAGCATCTCCGGGCTGCGCTTCACCGAGTCCTGTCCGGCGTGCACGGCGCTCTCGAGCGCGGCGGCGATCGCATTGTCCTGCTCGCTGGCCTGGGTGCCGGGGTCGAACCGCGGGTTCTCGGCGGTGTGCGCGACGTCGGTGGCGATCTGGTGCGCCATCTCGCGCGCGACGGTGAGGATCGTTCCCTCCGCCGGTTCGCGCACCGACGCGTAGGCGCGGTCGGCGGCGTTGGCCAGGGCGGCGCCGATCAGCGTCGCGTCGATCAGCTGCCCGGGACGGGAGACCAGCTCCTCGGCAGCGCCGCGGATCAGCTGCGAGAGGATCACGCCGGAGTTTCCCCGCGCGCCGAGCAGCGCTGCGCGCGCGACCGACTGCACGATCTCCTCTCGCCCGATCTCGTCGATCGTGCGCCCGCCGTCGCTGCCCTGGAGGCGGTCGAGCTCCTCGAGCACGGCGCGGAGCGTCAGCGCCATGTTGTCGCCCGTGTCACCGTCGGCGACCGGAAACACGTTGAGGTCGTTGACCTCGTCGCGGCGCGATTCCAGATGAGCGAGCGCGCCTGCAACCGCGGCCCTGAAGCGGACCAGATTGGTATCGGTCACGCCGACACGTCTATCAGCTTCTGGGGAGCGATCGCCACGAGATTCGCGCTGCCATCCGCAGCGCTGGCGCCGCCTATCGCCCCTACAGGGCCTTGGTGACCTTGCCGGCTTTCAGGCACCGCGTGCACACGTACACCCGGCGCGGCGCTGCGCCGACCATGATCCGCACCTTCTGGAGGTTCGGGTCGAAGCGACGCTTGGTCGCGACCATCGAGTGGCTGCGGCTCTGACCGAATGCAGGGCCCTTCCCGCAGCTGTGGCATACCTTGGCCATGCGCGGAGTCTAGCCGGTGGCGAGCTGTGCTCGTATCGCCGCCATCCGCATCACGGCCTCGGCCGCGTGGCGGCCCTGGTCGCGCTTGCCGCCGCCTGAGCGCGCGAGGGCCTGCTCCATCGTCTGGCAGGTCAGCACGCCGAACGCGCAGGGAACGCCGGTCTGCAGGCTCACGTCCATGATCCCGCGGGCCGCCTCGGCGCAGACGAAGTCGTAGTGGTCGGTCTCGCCGCGAATCACGGCGCCGAGGCAGGCGACGCCGGCATAGCGCCCCGAGCGGGCTGCGTAGCCGGCGGCGATCGGCAGCTCGAAGGCGCCGGGCACGTCGAGAAGCTCCAGATCCTCCACACCCTGCTCGGCGAAGGCCTCGCGGGCGCCCGCGATCAGGCGCTCGGCGAGGTCCTCATAGAAGCGGGCGACCGCGATCGCGTACTTCTCGCTCACCGCCGGTCCTGCCGCTCCTCGTCCTCGCCCTGGGCCGGGCTGTCGGCTCCATGCCGGGCGGTGCCGCGCAGCAGCTCGGCGTCGAGGTTCAGGCCCTGATGGTGGAGCGTGTGGCCCATCCGCTGTGCCTTCGTGCGCAGATAGGCCTCGTTGTGCTCGTTGGGCGCGTGCTCGATCGGGATCTGCGCGCTCACGGACAGCCCATAGCCCTCCAGGCCGCGGATCTTCTTTGGGTTGTTGGTGAGGATCCGGATCGAGCTGAGGCCGAGGTCGACGAGGATCTGGGCGCCGATGCCGTAGTCGCGCAGGTCGGCGGGCAGCCCCAGGCGCTCGTTGGCTTCGACCGTGTCGAGGCCGTCCTCCTGCAGGCGGTAGGCGCGGAGCTTGTTCAGCAGGCCGATGCCGCGCCCCTCCTGGGAGAGGTACAGCAACACACCCTGTCCCTCGCGCTCGATCATCGAGAGCGCCGATTCCAGCTGCTCGCCGCAGTCGCAGCGCAGCGAGTGGAACACGTCGCCGGTCAGGCACTCGGAGTGCACGCGCACGAGCACGTCGGACCGGCCGGCCACGTCGCCCTTGACGAGCGCCACGTGATGCTTGTCGTCCACCAGCGAGCGATAGCCGATCGCCTCGAACTCGCCGAACGTGGTCGGCAGCGCGGTCGAGACGACGCGTTCGACGAGCTTGTCGTGACGGCGGCGGTACGCGATCAGGTCGGCGACCGTGATCATCCTCAGGCCGTGACGGGCGCAGTACTCGGTCAGTTCCGGGACACGCGCCATCGTGCCGTCGTCGTTCATCACCTCGCAGATCACGCCGGCCGGGTTGAGCCCGGCGAGACGTGCGAGGTCCACGGCCGCCTCCGTCTGCCCGGCCCGCTCGAGCACCCCGCCGGAGCGGCTCTTCAGCGGGAAGATGTGACCTGGCTGCACGAGATCCCGGGGACGGCTCTCGGGGTCGACGGCAACCTGGATCGTATGGGCGCGGTCGTGGGCGGAGATGCCGGTGGTGACGCCGTCGCGAGCCTCGACGGTGACGGTGAAGGGGGTTTCGAAGGACGACTCGTTCTTGGCGGCCATCAGGTCGAGGCCGAGCTCGTCGCAGCGCTCCGGCGTCAGCGACAGGCAGATCAGGCCACGGCCCTCCTTGGCCATGAAGTTGATCGCCTCGGGCGTCGCGAACTGCGCGGCCATCGTCAGGTCGCCCTCGTTCTCGCGATCCTCGTCGTCGCAGACGACGACCATCTTGCCCTGCCTGATGTCCTCGATCGCCTCCTCGATCGTCGAGAAGGCCGAGCGCGTCTGTGCGGTGCTCATGTGCGTGCCCCCAGAAGTCGCTCGACGTGCTTGGCGAGCACGTCGACCTCGATGTTGACCTTGCTTCCCGCGGCGAGCGCGCCGAGCGTCGTACGAGCGAGCGTCTCGGGGATCAGCGATACGGCGAACGTGTCGTCGTCTAGAGAGCTGACGGTGAGGCTGACGCCGTCGACGGCAACCGAGCCCTTCTCGACGAGATAGCGCGTCAGCTCCGGCTGGGCCTCGATCTCGACGACCCGCGAGATGCCCTCGGCCTGGACCCGGGCGACGATCCCGGTGCCGTCGACGTGGCCCTGGACGACATGGCCGCCGAGGCGGTCGGCGGCGCGAAGCGCCAGCTCGAGGTTGACGGCGTCGCCCCCGCGCAGCTCGCCGAGCGAGGAGCGCTGCAGCGTCTCCGGCATCGCCTCGGTGGCGAAGCCGGACTTCTCGACGGCCGTCGCTGTCAGGCACACCCCGTTGACGGCGACCGAGTCGCCCTCGCGCAGCTCGCCGGCGAGCTCCGTGACGATCCTCAGCCGCGCACCGTCCCGGTCGGCGCGCAGCTCCTCGATCCGCCCCACCTCGGTGATCAGGCCCGTGAACATCTCAGCTTCGCCCTCGCATCTCGGTCTCTCACCACTCTCGCAGGCGGGCCGAGATCAGCAGGTCCTCGCCGATCGATTCGCAGCTCATGTTCAGCGCCTTCACGGCCTCGGCGATGCGCTCGACGCCTTCTCCCTCGAGCGGGTCGCGCGCGGCGCTGCCGCCCAGCAGCAGCGGCGCGAGGAACAGCCTCACTTCGTCGACCTCACCGGCGTCGAGGAACGCGCCCGCCAGGTGCGGGCCACCCTCGAGCAGGACAGAGGTGACGCCGAGGGCACCCAGCTGGTCCAGTGCCGAGCGCACGCGGGCCGGCTCGTTCTCGCCGGTGGCCACGAGCACCTGCACGCCGGCCGCTTCAAGCGCGTCGGTGTCGGCGCGGGCGGCGGCCCTCGAGACGACGATGCTGAGCGGGATCTCCGTGGCGTGCCCGACCAGGCGCGAGCCGGTCGGGATCCGCGCGAGCGAGTCGAACACGACGCGGCGGGGCTGCACATCCGGCTCGGCCGGCATGCCGCTGGGCCTGGCGGTCAGCTGCGGGTCGTCGGCGAGCGCCGTGCCGATGCCGACCACCACCGCGTCGACCGATGCACGCCAGCGATGTGCGAGATCACGGCTGGGCTCGCCGCTGATCCACTGGGAATCGCCGGTGCGCGTGGCGACCTTGCCGTCGAGGGTCATGGCCGACTTGAACAACACCCACGGACGACCGACGCGGGCGTGCTTGCGGAACGCCTGGTTGAGCAGTCGTGCGGCGGTTGCCACCTCGCCGTCGGCGACGATCACCTCGACTCCCTCGTCGCGGAGGATGCCGAGGCCGCGCCCGGAGGCCTTCTCGGTGGGGTCGTCGGAGGCGACGACGACGCGGCGGATGCCGGCTCCGAGGATCGCGTCGGTGCACGGCGGCGTCTTGCCCTCGTGGCAGCACGGTTCGAGCGAGACGTAGAGGGTCGCGCCGTCGAGCTCGGCCAGTCCGCATGCCTCGATCGCGTTGACCTCTGCGTGCGCCCCGCCGTAGTGCTGGTGCCAGCCCTCGCCGAGCACCTCGCCGTCGCGGGCTACGACGGCGCCGACGACCGGATTCGGCTTGACCGTCCCGAGCCCGTGCCTGGCGAGCTCGACGGCACGCTCGAGGTGCAGCCTGTCGGTGTCAGTGCAGATCGCCATCTCTGGCGATCAGGATAGACCCCGCCGGGTCGGCGGTCAGGGTGCGCAACGGCCCCCGTGCAGGCGGTAGACGGTCATTGTCGGACCGGGGCGCCGGTAGGCCATCGGGTAGTAATCGAAGCTCCAGTCGAAGTTGAACGAGACGGGGCCCTTGCCGCGCGTGTAGGGAGAGGCGACGTAGGCGACCGTGCCCTCGCGGCGAAGCGCTCGGTAGTAGGCGATCGCCTGTGGCACCGCCCGGGGGTCGGCGAAGGCGCGCCCCGACTCCGTGGAGGCGCTGAGCACCCAGCAGAATCCGCGCCGCTCGTAGTAGCCGAGCAGTGCCGGGGACAGCGTGCGGACGTAGTTCTCGATGCCGATTTCGTGGTGGGCCGGGATGTCGAGCGCCCCGCTGGCGTCTATGTAGGTGAACAGCGACGGCCACTTGCACCAGCGATATCTGGAGGCGGCGCTGGCCGCCGCGCATCCGGCGGGACGGCCAGGGGGTTCGCGCGCCCACTGATCCGGGGAGACGGGCTCGACCACCACGTTCGCACCGCGGGGGACGTTGCTGAGCATCCACGCGCGCGTCAGGGTGCGCGTGTCGGTCCGTGAGAGCACGAGCCCCGAGTGGACGCTGTAGGCGAGACCCTGGGCGGTCAGGGCGAGCACCGCGAGCGCGGCGAGACCGACCGGAAGCGCGCCGCCGAGGCGTCGCGTACGCGAGTCCGTGGAGCTGCGCGCGGCGACGGCCGGCGTCCGGTCGAGCCGGGAACGTCCTGCGCGCGAGCGCTCCAGCAGCGCGCAGACGGCGCTGACCGCGGCGAAGGCGGCGAGCAGGCAGAGGATCGGCAGGATCGGCATCAGCCAGCGTCCGAAGTAGCGCCCCTGGGTGCCCATGAACGCCAGGTAGAGCAGCGGCGCCGGGACGAGCAGCAGCCCGAGGCGCCGGTGCGAGCGCCAGATCGTCGCGGCGCCGGCGAGGGCGGCAAGCGCGGGAGCCCAGCCGAGGCCCCAGGTCAGCGACCACAGGTAGTAGAGGATGCCGCCGCTCTTGGGCGCTCCGAGCTTGCCCTGCGCTTCGGCCGACTGGGCGGATTGGTGGACGACTTCGCGATGGAAGCTGGAGTAGTCCAGCAGCGCATAGGGATTGGCGATCACGAACGCTGCGAGCGCGCCCGCGGCGAGCGTCGCGACGCCGGCGAGCGTCCTGCGGCGCGCGACGGGGCCGTCGTCGATCGCGCGGCTCGCAGCCGCGAGGAGGTAGGGCACGAGCACGATCCCGGCCGTGTACTTCGTAGCGCACGCGAGGCCCAGGCCGATGCCCGCCAGCAGGTGGTCGCGCAGCCGGCCTTTGCGCAGCACTCCTGCCGTGCCCAGCAGCGACAGCGTCAGTGGTGCCAGGGTGGGGACGTCGTTGAGCGCCAGGTGCGAGTAGAAGACCGGCAGGAAGGCGACAGCCTCGATGGCCGCCGCAAGCAGGCCGGCGGCGCGCCCGAGCAGCCGCGCGCCGGTCAGGTAGAGCAGCCACAGCGACAGCGTTCCCAGCACGGCGGCGGCGACGCGCGCCAGCGTGTAGACGCCTTCGGGGTCGGACCGGTAGGCGTGGGCGGCGCCGTGGGCGCCGCCGTAGGCGACGTCGAAGAGGAAGTGAAGGACATACGTGAAGGCCGGCGGGTTCGCGAAGTAATGGGGGTCCAGCGTCCCTTCCTCGAACATCGCGATCGCGTGCGGGACGAAGTGGTCGGCCTCGTCGGCGTTGTAGGCGTACGGCAGCCCCTGGCGCAGCCCCCACAACCGCAGCGCCAGCCCGCCGGCGAGCACGAGCGCCAGGCCCGCCCAGATCCACAGGCGGTGCGCGTGGTCCGGGCCCCGTGCTCCGCTCTCGGCGCTCGACGCCGCAGGCCCCCGCTCCGCGTTCGCGCCGGGCGTCTCAGCAGTTGCCATAGACCGCGTAGTAGCGGTTCGTGAAGATGCGTTCGAAGCCGCGCAGCGGGATCTGGTCGCGGGCGTCGTCGCCGACATCGACGATCGCCGTGAAGAAGATCGCGCTGCCGAGCGGGTAGATCGCGACGCTGCCGGCCTGGATTCGGTGCTCGAGCGTGTGCGAGCCGCGACCGACGTCGGCGCGCGCCTGGGAGCGGGCGACGATGTCGTGCTGGCCGACGCTGCCGAGGATCCACCGCGCGTCGGGGATCAGCTTGTTGTTGGGCAGCGATACGAGCTTGCAGCGCCGGATCTCGGCGGCGACGCGAGGATCGCGCAGCGCGGCGGCGAGCCCGGTGTGGAATTCCTCGTGGTAGGCGAGCGTGTTGCGAAGGCTCGAGAGGTTGAGCGTTGTCGCCGCCGAGGTCGCGCCGTACCCGATCAGCACGACAGCGCCGGCGATCCACACCCGCCGCGCCCACGAGCCGCGCTCGAGCATCGCCCAGCCGCCAAGGAAGACGGCGCAGAACAGCAGCAGCACGGTCGCGGCGCCCAGCAGGTAGCGGTCGATCACCGAAGCACCGGCCGCTCCCTCGGCGAGAAACACGAGGTACAGCAGGATCATCGAGACGAGCGGCACGATCGCGCGGCGCGGCGCCATCCAGATCGCAAGCGGGATGCCCGCCAAAGCCCCGAGCATCACAGGGAGCTTGTCGATTCGTTCGGTGAACGTCCACATCGAGGTGACGACCGCAGAGATGCCTTTCGTGCGTTCCAGTTCCTGTGCGAGCCCCGCCGTGGCGGTGAGCGAGTACAGCGGGTTGCCGGTCACGATCCCGTCAAGCGCGACCCAGATCACGGGCGCGGCGGCCGCCAGCGCGAGGTTTCGCAGGCGCGTCCGGTTGCCGGCTCCCGGGTAGCACCACAGCCAGTAGGCGCCGCTAAGCACCCACGCGTCGGGGCGCAGCAGCCCGGCGGCCGCCAGCGCCAGGAAGACGGCTGCGCCGCGCCGGGGCCGTTCGACCTCGAGCACGATCGCCCACACGATCAACGCGATGTAGGAGATGTCGAGATAGCCCTGGGCCGCGAGGTTCTCGACGAAGAACCGGCTCAGCAGCAGCAGCGCAGCGAGCACGCCGACGACCGGGCCGAAGCACAGGCGCCCGAGCCGGTAGAGACCGGCGACGGCTGCGACGAACGAGGCGATCGACCCGAGCACCATCAGCCGTGCTCCCCCGTCGCCGAAGATCGAGCAGAGCGCCCCGAAGGCGATCGCCAGCGGGTGCTCGGTCGGCCCGCGGTACACGCGGAAGTCGGGCAGGTGCAGGTGCAGCAGGTCGCGCCCCCACAGCAGCGCGTAGAACGAGTCGTACGTCGGATAGGTCGGGAACGCGAGGTAGCCGAACAGCGCTCCGACGCACATGACCGCCAGGCCGATCGCAGCCCAGCCCTTCAGTGGCCGGCGGCGCAGAGCCGCGAGCCTGATCGAGCCCGGCGCGCGCCGGGTGGATATCGCGCTCTCCATCTAGCCTTGGCGGTACCCCGACCAGCGCCGGCGCCGCCGGCGGGCTCGACGGGCGGGTGGCGTCACGTCCGAGACCGTTACTGCGCTTTGGGATACTGCCGGGAGCCAAGTCTAGGCAAATCGACGGCCATGAAGCTCATCATCCAGATCCCCTGCTTCAACGAGGCTCAACAGCTTCCGCAGACGCTTGCCGACCTCCCGCGCGAGGTCGACGGGTTCGAGCGCGTCGAGTGGCTGGTGATCGACGACGGCTCGACCGACGAGACGATCGCGGTCGCGCGCTCACACGGCGTCGACCATCTCGTGCGGCTCACCAACAACAAGGGCCTCGCCGCCGGCTTCCAGGCCGGGATCGACACGGCGCTGAAGCTCGGCGCGGACGTGATCGTCAACACCGACGCCGACAACCAGTACTACGGGCCGGACATCGCCAAGCTCGTCCGGCCGATCGTCGAGGGCCACGCCGACATGGTCGTCGGCGACCGCGAGGTCGGTGACATCGAGCATTTCTCGCCGATGAAGAAGGCGCTCCAGCGACTCGGCTCATGGGTCGTGCGCCAGGCGTCCTCGACCTCCGTCCCGGACACCACGTCGGGATTCCGCGCGTACAACCGCGAGGCCGCGATCGGCATCCTCGTCGTCTCCAAGTTCACCTACACGCTCGAGACGATCATCCAGGCGGGCAAGCTGCTCGTCGCGATCGAGCACGTCCCGATCCGGACAAACCCGAAGACCCGCGAGTCGCGGCTGTTCCCCTCGATGGGCGCCTATGTACGGCGCAACGCCCTGTCGATCTTCCGGATCTACGCGCAGTACGAGCCGCTGCGGATCTTCTGGAGCCTGGCGCTGCTGATGGGACTCGTCTCGGTCGGCGTCTGGATCCGCTTCGGCGTCTCCTACGTCGAAGGGAACGGCAAGGGGCACGTGCAGTCGCTGATCCTCGGTGCGGTCCTGTTCATCGCGGCGGTCGTCCTGTGGGCGCTCGGCGTGATCGGCGACCTGCTCGCGGCGCAGCGCGTGATGACGCAGCGGACCTTCGAGCGCGTGCGCAGGATCGAGCTGCAGCTGGGCGTCGAGCCCTCCCACTACGAGCCGGGCACCGCCGGGGCGACGTCCGCGCAGGAGCGCAGCGCGGCCCCCCTCGTCGGGCCGACCGAGGCGGGCGAGCAGCCGGGGCACGAGGTGGTTCGGCTGTGAGCGAGGTGACCGTCTCCTCTGACGGGATCGTCACCGGCAACACCTACGACAAGTACGGCTCGAACAACCCGGTGGTCAAGCGCCTGATGGCAGGGTTCGAGGGGGATCTGCAGGAGCTGTTCACGCGAGCCGACGCGGCGTCGGTGCTCGACGTCGGCTGCGGCGAGGGTGTTCTCGTGCACCGCTGGGCACTCGAGCGCCCCGGCACGCGGCTCGTCGGCATCGACCTCGAGGAGCCCTCGATCCAGGCGGGCTGGGCCGAGCGCGAGGCGCCGAACCTCGAGTACCGCGTGATGGGAGCCGAGAACCTCCCGTTCGCCGACGATGAGTTCGAGCTCGCGAGCGCGATCGAGGTGCTCGAGCACGTGCCCGACCCGGAGCACACGGTCGCCGAGATGGCCCGCTGCGCGAACCGTCACCTGCTCGTGTCGGTCCCGCGCGAGCCGCTCTGGCGCATGTTGAACATCGCGCGCGGGGCATATTGGTCTGAGCTCGGCAACACGCCGGGTCATCTCAACCACTGGTCCAGGCGCGCGTTCGTGGCGCTGCTGTCGCGTCACGGGAAGGTCGTCGAGGTGCGCTCGCCGTTTCCCTGGACGATGTTGCTTGTCCGACTCTGAGGCTCGCCGGTCGCCCGCTGAGCAGGCGCGGGCGGGCAGGCGCTCGTACGCCAGCGGCGCCCGCATCCTCTCGATCGGGATCGCCTCGACGGGCCTGCTGACGTTCGGCTACTTCTCGATCGCCAGCCACGTCCTCGATGGCCCGTCGGCGAAGCGCGTGGACCTGCTGTGGTCGGTGACGTTCGTGATCATCTCGGTGATCTACCGCCCGATCGAACAGCTGCTCTCGCGGACGATCGCGCAGCGGCGGGCGCGCGGACAGGAGGCGCACGTGCTGCGTGTGCCGATGCTGATCCAGGGGGGCTTTGCGCTGGTGTTCCTGCTTTTGGCGCTGGCGCTGCACGACGAGCTGCTCCGCGTGTTCGACCACGACGGTGCGCTCTACGACATCCTCGTCGTCGGAACGCTCGCGTACGCAGCCAGCTACTTCGCGCGCGGCTGGCTGGCCGGACACGAACGCTTCGGTCTGTTCGGCGCCCTGGTGCTGATGGAGTCGCTGTCGCGGATCAGCTTCGCGATCGCCGTGGCGGTCGGCCTCGCCCATGGGCAGACGGCGGTGGCGCTCGGGATCGCGGCGGCGCCGTTCGTCTCGCTCGTCGCCGTGCCCGCCGCCTTCGCACGGCAGGCGGGGGACCGCACCCGCGAGGCGCTGGGCGGGCCGATCACGGTCGACGAGGCCGATGCCGCGCTGGCCGGACCGGGCACGGAGGGTGTGCAGGAGACTGCCGCCCACGAGAGCCTCTCGCTGCGGCGCGGTGGCGGCTTCGCCGCGGCGGTCTCGGCGATCATGCTCTCCGAGCAGGCGCTGCTGAACGCTGCCGTGCTGACGGTCGACGCGACGTCGAGCAACCGCAGCCTCGCCGGCATCGTCTTCAACGTGCTGCTGATTGCGCGGGCGCCGCTGCAGCTGTTCCAGGCGATCCAGACGTCGCTGCTGCCTCACTTGACCGGGCTCGAGGCGACGGCCGGCCACGAGGCGTTCGCGCGTGCGATACGTGTGACGGTGCTGGCGATCGCCGCCTTCGCGGCAGCGGTGGCGCTGGCTCTCCTGGCGGTCGGCCCGTTCGTTATGGAGCACGTGCTGTTCGGACAGCACACGAGCTACAACCGCTTCGGGCTGGCCCTGATCGGGCTCGGCATGGGCCTGCACCTGACCTCGGGCGCGCTGAACCAGGCTGCCCTGGCGCGTGACCGCGCCCGCGCGGCCGCCGGCTGCTGGCTGGTCGCGGCCACGGCGTTCGTCGTATGGATGGTGACCCCGGCGATCTCAGACCAGGTCCTGCGGGTCGAGGTCGGATATGCCGGCGCGACGGCCCTGCTCGCGGCGACGCTCGCCGTGCTGTACCGCCGGGGCGGCGCTCAGGCGCTGAGCGAACCGGCAATCGCGACGTAGGCGGCGGCTGGGTCGGGCTCGCCGAATATCGCCGAGCCTGCCACGAACACGCTCGCCCCGGCCTGCCGGCAGGCGGGAGCCGTCGCGGTGTCGATGCCGCCGTCGACCTCGATCGCGACCGACTCGCCGGTCACGGTTCGCAGACGCGGCAGCTTCTGCAGCGAGGACCGGATGAACGGCTGCCCGCCCCAGCCCGGGTTGACGGTCATGCACAACGCCAGCTCGATCTCTCCGGCCACCTCGGCGAGCGCCTCCGGAGGGGTGCCGGGATTGATCGCGACGCCTGCGGACGCGCCGCTCTCGTGGATCAGCCCGACCGCGCGCGCCAGGTGGGGCGTCGCCTCGGCATGGATCGTCACCGAGTCGGCGCCGGCGCGGACGTAGTCGGCGGCGGTGCGCTCGGGTCGCTCGATCATGAGGTGCGCCTCGATCATCCCCCCGGCCTCCCTGACCGTCTCGGCAAGCGCCGCGACGACGTTCGGCCCGACGGTGATCGGCGGCACGAAGTGCCCGTCCATCACGTCGACGTGGATCACCCGGGCGCCGGCCGCCAGCACCTCCCGCACCTGCTCGCGCAGCCGCCCGAAGTCCGCCGAGAGGATCGAGGGCGCCACCTGCGTCTGGCCGAGCAGCTCACGCGCTCGAAGGGACGGCTCAGCGGCTGACATCGGGCCCCGCCCGCGCCGGCCGGGCAAGACGGCGGTCAGTCATCACACACGTCGGTCATACCTGTTGGAGCATCGAATCCCCGCAGTTGTTGCACTTGAGGATCGCCGTGGTCGACATGCGGACGATCGTCGAGTGCTCGCCGCAGTTCGGGCACACGGAGGTCAGCTCGAAGCGGTGCAGGCAGTAGACGCAGCGGTAGCGCCCCGGCAGGTTGGTCGGGCGCAGCCATGGCTCTCCGCAGTTCGGGCACTGCGGGCCGAGGTCGATCGGCTTGGACGCCGGCGGCGCGGCCGGCTGCTGCTCCCCCCCCTCCACGTTCAGTTCCTCCTCAGACGTGCGATGAAGAAGCCGGCCGTGTGATGGCGGTGCGGCAGCGTCAGCAGCGCTCGCCGGCTGACTGCCTGAGCGCGCTGGTCCTCGCGCGCGGGCGCGCTCATCGCGAAGTCGGGCATCTCGGTGGCGAGGTCGTCGAGCTGGAAATCAGGGTGGCGGTCGAGAAAATCAGCGATCAGGTGCTCGTTCTCGGTCGGTGAGATCGTGCAAGTAGAGTAGACAAGCACACCTCCCGGACGCAGCGCCTGCGCGCCGCAGTCCAATATACGGAATTGATCCTCGCACATGTTCGCGATCGCAGCAAGGCTCGCGCGCCAGCGAAGGTCGGCTCGCGCCTGGAGCGTCCCGAGGCCCGAGCACGGCGGGTCGACGAGCACGCGGTCATAGCTCTCGGCGGCCCTCGGCGCGCGGGCGTCGGCGACCTGCACGGCGACTATGTCCGCGCGCATGCGGCGCGCGGAGCGCTCCAGCGCGCGTGCCCTGCGCGCGTCGGCCTCGACGGCGAGGATCCGCCCCCGACCCTCCATCAGCGCCGCGAGGTGCGTCGTCTTGCCGCCCGGCGCCGCGCAGAGGTCCAGCACGCTGTCCCCGGGCTGCGGGTCGAGCGCGCGGGAAACGAGCATCGCGGCACGCGACTGGGCGGTGAAGGCGCCCTCGCTCCAGAGCGGTGAGCCATATGCGTCGAACGGCTCCTCAACGATCAGGGCCTCCTCGATCAGAGGGTCGCGGCGCGTTCGCACGGGCAGCCGGGCGGCGAGCTCCGACGCGCCACCGAGCAGTGTGTTGGCGCGCAGCGTCAGCTCGCTCGGCTCGTTGTCGCGTGCCATCAGCTCGCGCGCCTGATCGGGGCCGAGCTCCTCCCACCACAGCTCTGCGATCCACTGCGGGTGCGAGTGCTTGACCGCCGCCTGGGCCGGCGTGGCGTCCTCGAGCTCCCCGAGCAGGCGGCCGGCACCCTCGCGCGTCGCCCTGCGCAGGACGGCATTGACGAGCCCGTGGCCGCCGCGGCCGCCGCTCTTTGCCAGCTCGACGGCATCGGCGACGACGGCGTAGTCGGGCGCGCCCTGCAGATAGAGCAGCTCATACAGCCCGAGCCGCAGCGAGGCGACGACGGGTCCGTCCAGGCGCGACGGCGGGCGCCCGGCCAGCGCTTCGATCAGGTGGTCGCTGGTGCCGGCGCGCTGGACCGCCCCGTAGGCGAGCCTCGTGGCCAGTGCACGGTCGCGGTCGCCAAGGCCGGCGGTCTCGGCGAGCAGGGCCTTGTCGGCGTAGGCGCCCTGCTCGAAGACGCGGCGGAGCACGCGGTGCGCGGTGGCGCGCGCCGGAGCGATCGTGGAGGTTGCTGCGGCTGAGCCCTGCATCACACCCTCATGATCGGCTATCCGCTGCGACTGGCCGGAGCCGGTGAGAGAACCTCGGCGAGATCCGCGGCCAGGCGCGCGGCATCCGAGCGCTCGAGCGCCGCGGTCGTGATGCGGATCGCGGGGGCGGCGACGGTCAGCTTGTAGCGCGCCCCGGGCGCGACGACCCATCCGCGCGCGAGCAGCGCGGCGATCGCAGCGGCTTCGTCGTCGACTTCGACCCACACGTTCAGGCCGGACGCTCCCTGCGCCTTCACGCCGCGCGCGCGCAGCGCGGCGAGCAGGCCCTCTCGCCGCTCCGCATAGACAGACTCCGCCAGCGCCACGCGCTCGCCGACGTCCCTGTCGGCCCACAGCGTCGCGACGAGCCTTTGCAGCACGTGGCTCACCCAGCCGGGGCCGCACAGCGCCCGCCCACGGACGCGCGCGATCGTCGTCTCGTCCCCGGCGAGCACCGCCAGGCGGAGGTCCGGGCCGAGCGCCTTGGCGACCGAACGCGTCGCCGCCCAGGCCGGGCCGGCCGCGGCGAGCGTGTGCAGCGGGGCACCGGCGACGGGGCCGAGATGGTCGTCCTCGACGAGCAGCGCGTCGGGATGGGCAGAGAGGATCTCGCGCAGCTGCCGGGCCCGTCCCGCGTCGAGCGCAGCCCCAGTCGGGTTCTGCCCGCGGGGCGTGACGACCACGGCGCGCGCGCCGCGGCGCAGGGCGCTCCGCAGCCCCTCCGGGGTGATCCCACGCTCATCGAGTGCGACCGGCTCGAGGTGCAGCCCGAGCGCGCGCAGCAGGTCATACAGCGCCGCGTACCCGGGATGCTCGACGGCGACGCGATCACCCGGGCGAAGCCGTGCCTCGAGCACCCGCTCGATGCCGTCGAGGGCGCCGCTGACAACGCAAAGGTGGGCGCTCGGCACCCCGTCGGCGCGCAGAGCCTCGCTGGCCTGCTCGATCAGCTCGGGTAGCTCGGGCGCCTCTCCGTAGAGCCGCACCGGCTGCTCGCATCGGCGGAGCGCGGCTGCCAGATCGGGCAGCAGAGCCGGGTCGGGATTGCCGCGGGACAGGTCGTGCGCACCGGCCGGCACGGCGATCGGCTGCGGCGCCACCGACAACGGTGGGCGTGCTCCGATCCGTGTGCCGCGCCGCGGCTCGCTGACGACCACCCCGCGACGGCGCAGCTCGGACAGGCCCGCTGCGACGGTCGCCGGACTGAGCCCAGCGTCCGCGGCCAGGCGCCGCACCGACGGTAGGCGCTCGCCCGCGGAGAGCTCGCCGGCGCTGACGGCCGCCTCGACCTGGGCGACGATCCCCGATGCGCTTCGCGCTGTGATCCGATACTGTCTCAGGGCAGACAAGAGACTGTACTATTACAGATTGGGGCCGACGTGGCAGGCGGAATCGGCGAAGCGACTCCGGCAGGGCCGGCGGGACCCGTGTCCGAGCGGGTGCGCCTGCGGCGCAAGCGTGAACGAGGGACGTACGAGCGGGAGACGATCGACGCGATCCTCGACGAGGGGCTGATCGCTCACCTCGGCATCGTCGAGGACGGTCAGCCGATCGTGATCCCGACGCTGCACGCTCGCGACGGGGACGTCGTCTACTGCCACGGCTCCAGCGCGAGCCGCACGCTGCGCGCGCTCGCGCGCGGCGTGCCGGCGTGCCTGACCGTGTCGTTGATCGATGGGCTCGTGCTGGCGCGAGCGGCGATGCACCACTCGGCCAACTACCGCTCGGCAATGCTTCTGGGGTCCGCCCGCGTGGTTGAGGACCCGGCCGAGCGGATGCGCGGGTTCCAGACGATCGTCGAACGGATCGTCCCGGGGCGCTGGCCGGAAGTGCGTCCACCGTCCGAGAAGGAGATCGCGGCCACGGCGCTGCTCGCCCTACCGATCGACGAGGCCTCGGCGAAGATCCGCGGCGGCCCGCCGCTCGACGACGAGGACGACTACGCCCTGCCGGCATGGGCGGGCGTGATCCCGCTGTCGCTGCAGATCGGCGAGCCGCAGCCCGACCCGCGTCTGAGCGACGGCATCGCGGTGCCGCCGCACGTCGGCAACTACCGGCGCGGCTAGCTCGCGAGCGGCGGCAGGCCGTGGCCGCGCAGGTAGTCCCCGGCCGCCATCGCGCGTCCGCCGGGGGGCTGCACCACGGTCAGCTCGAGCACGCCGGGGCTCGCGCCCAGCAGCAGCCGTCCGTCTCGAGCCGCTAGCTCGCCCGGTGCCGGCCCCTCTCCGTCGGCGTCCGCTGAGAGCAAGGCGGCGATCACGCCGAGCGGCTGGCCACCGGCGAGCATCAGGCGCGCGCCGATGTGCGGCTGCAGCGCCCTGACGGTCCGCTCGAGCTCGACGGCCGGCCGGGAGGGATCGAGACGACGGTCCTCGGGGCCGATCTTCTCGGCGTAGCTCGCCTCGCCGACCTGCGCGACGAAGGGGGGCGACTCGTCGAGCGCCCGCAGAAGCAGCTCGGCGCCGAGTCCCTGCAGACGGCCCGACAGCGTGCCATAGGTGTCATCGGGCGCGATCGGCTCATTGCCGGCGAGACACACGGGACCCTCGTCCAGTCCGGCAGTCAGGCGCATGATGCTCACGCCGGTCTGCTCGTCGCCGGCCATGATCGCTCGCTCGACGGGCGCTGCCCCACGCCAGCGCGGCAGCAGCGAGGGGTGAACGTTGAGGATCGGCTGGGCAGAGAGCAGCGGCTCGGCGATCAGCGCGCCGTAGGCACACACCACGAGAACGGGCGGCTGCGGCCCGCGAGCGCCCGCCGCGGCGATCTCGGCCACGGCGTCGGGATCGTTGACGCGCTGAGGCTGGGCGAGCGCCAGTCCCAGGCGCTTGGCGACATCGGCGACGGGCGGGCTCGCCAGCCGACGGCCGCGCCCGCTCGGCCTGTCGGGTCTGGTGACGACGAGGGAGGGTCGATGACTCTCGGAGACGGCCAGGCGCTCGAGCACCGCGCCTGCGAACTCCGATGTGCCTAGATAGACGACGCTCACGAGGCCCGGCCCTATGCGGCGCTCGGAGCCCTCTGCGCCTCGCGCATCGCCCGCATCGCGTCCTTGCGCGCCTCCTTGGAGATGCGGTCGAGTACGAGGACGCCGTCGAGATGGTCGATCTCGTGCTGGATGACCCGCGCCTCGAGGCCCTCGGCGTCGACTTCGATCTCGCTTCCGGCCGCGTCGAGGGCGCGTACGCGGATCGCCGTGTTGCGCTCGACCTCGACGTGCACCCCCGGCAGGCTCAGACAGCCCTCTTCGGCAAGCTCGATCTCGTCGCTGCGCCACTCGATCTCCGGGTTGACGAGCACGGACACGGGATCGTCGGCGTAGGCCTGATAGACGAGCACGCGATGCAGGATCCCGAGCTGCGTGGCGGCAAGGCCGACACCCAGCGCGTCGTGCATCAGCCGGCCCATGCTCTCGGCCTCCTGAGCGAGGTCCTCGTCGAAGCGCTCGACGGGCACGGCCACGGCGCGCAGCACGGGGTCGCCGAACTTGCGCACCAGCCGCAGCGCCGCGTCCCGCCGCGCTCGGGTCTCCGGATCGAGCTCGGCTACAGGCGGCGCGTCGGACTCGGGCTCGACCTCGACATCATCGGCCATCGAGGCGGGCTCACG
>JAOPZS010000098.1 GCA_025963965.1 Solirubrobacterales bacterium | reverse complement strand
CCGTCACCTGCACCTTGCAGCTCGCCACTTCGCACAGGAACGACGCCGTCAGCGACTTGCCCGCTTTCTGGACCGGGAGCGTTCCGAGGCGCCCGGCGCTGGGGATCGTTGTGGCAGGAGGCGGGGTTTCAACTGGTTTCGCGGGGGTTTCCGTTTTCGGTGCCGCTTTTTGGGCTTCCTGGACGGTCCAGAGGAATTCCACCGGAGCCGACGTTCCACCGGCCTGATTCGTGGCTTTGAGGGTGACCGTGCTCGCTGCCCTCGGAGTCGTCGGCACACCTTCGATCGTCCATTGAGTCGGCGAAGCTTTCTTCAGTTCGAGCCCGGCGGGGAGTCCAAGCGGTATGACCGAGAACAGGTTGGAGCCGGTCAAGATCACCGGCGCTATCGCCTGGCCGGCGGTGCTCACTTGCGCAGCCGGCGGCCCTTCGAGGTGCGGGGGCGCTTCCACGGTCCATGTGACGGCCGCCGGGACCGCCGCCGTGCCCGCTCTGTTGGTCGCTTTGAGCGACACCACGGTTTCGCTCGGGGGCGTCGCCGGGGTTCCTTCGATCACCCACTCGCTGTCGGACACCTGTTTTGCTGTCAGGCCCGGAGGAAGGTGTTCCGTAGTGAGCGAATGCAGATTGATGCCCGTCACGGTCACCGGCGTGATCGGCTGCCCAACCGTGCTCCGCACTTGGGATGGGGTTCCCGAGAACCCAGGTGCCGATTCCACAGTCCACGTGAACTGCACGCTTTCCGGTTCGGCTTCGTTCGTGGCTTCGAGCGTCACCGTTGCGACCACCAGGGCTTCGGGGGTTCCTTCGATCGTCGCTTCCGTTTCCGACGGTGGTTCTTTGAGTTTCAGCCCTTGCGGGAGGCCCGTGACTTTCAGCGAAGCGAGATGTTTGCCTGTGATTTTCAGCGGTGTGATCGCTTCGCCGAGCGTGCTGAACTGATCGACGGGTTTGTCGATTCCAGGTTTTTCCGCCGCCGACGCGCCTCCCGCGAGCGCGAGCAGCACGACCAGCAGGAGCGCAAGCGCGCCTGCTGTCGATCGAATTGGCTGGAACGAACGTCGCATCTCTTCTATCCAGACCCATTACCCGGGCCCGAAGTTGCGCAGCGTAGCCGCCGCGCCTGCATAGCGCTACGATCGCACAGGACCGTGCTAGGCGGGGAGGTAGCGGTGCCCTGTATCCGCAATCCGCTCTAGCGGGGCTGAATTCCCCTCCGAGGGGTTCCGCTCCGGTTGCTCCGCTGTTCGGGGCGTCGATGGTCCGGGTCCCGCGCGGTGTCGGCTTGCGAACCAGGTCAGGTCCGGAAGGAAGCAGCCTTAAGCGATCACCGGCAGGCGCAGCGGGAGTACCCGGGCCGGAGCCGCGGACGAGCGATCAGGCGCCGGTAAGCGGACTCTCGACGAGGGGTGCACGGTCCACTATTCGCAGCGGCGGAAGATCAGCCACGAGCGGTTCGCCCCCGCCGCGCTGAAGCCAGGCGGCACGGTGACCGGCTCGTGCGGGTCGCGCGTGTCGAGGATGTATTCGCGTTCGACCTCCTGGCTCGCCGGGTCGAGGTACACGCCGCGCCCGATGTGGCCGGCCTGGGCGCTGCGGATCCGCGCCGGGCTGGTGCGCAGGTACAGGGCGAGCAGCGGGATCGGCGCGTGGTTCGGCACACCGACCGGTCCGCAGCGCAGGTTGATCGCATGGCTCGCGACGAGCGCCTCGAGATCGCCTTCGATCCGCTCCTGGCTGGCCAGTTTGTCGAGTTCCCTGTCGGCTGTCCGGTACTGCGACGGCGCGCTCGCGATCAGCGCCACGACGATCAGTGCGCCGAGCGCGAGCCAGGCCGGGCGCCGGCGGTCCCCCGCAGGCAACGCGACCCAGCCAAACGCCCCGGCCCCGCAGAACAGGCACAGGATCGCCGCGGCCAGGAACGCGTAGCGGGTGTTGATCGGCAGGCCGACCGCGGCGAACACCGCGAAGATGCCGACCGCGGCGACACCCGCGGCGGCGCCCGGCACGGCGCGTGCGCGAAGCCACCACAGCGACAGCACCCCGCCGATCGCAGCGCCGGCGAGCGCCGCGGCCTGCAGCACCTCGCCGATCCGTTTCGGGACGTACTTCGGGACGTTGCCCAGACCGCTTCTGCGGTCGAGCGCCGCGGCCGTGTGACGTGTGTTCGTCAGCGACCACAGCGGATTGCCCGTGATCAGCAGGTCACTGCCCAGCCAGATCAGCGGCGCAGCCGCCGCCAGCAGCGTCAGCCGGATCAGGACGCCGCGGCCACGCACCGGCTCGCCCGCTGGCAGTCGCCGGCGCAGCCACTCCGGCAGCAGCCCTGTCAGGTAGAGCCAGTACAGGCCGGAGAAGACCCAGGCCTCGGGTCGCAGCAGGCCGGCGAGCGCGAGCAGCCAGAGCACCGGCGCACCCGCTCGGGGCCGGCGTGAGACCACCAGCAGCGCGCCCAGCACGAACATCAGGTAGGGGATGTCCAGGTAGGCGCGCACGCCGTAGGAGATGACCGGCACCCGCGTCAGGAAGACGACCGCTGCGAGCGCTCCCGCCGCGCGCCCGAACCAGCGCGCGCCGAGCTGATAGATCAGCCACGCGCACGTCGCCAGCGCGACGAACGCCAGCGCCACGACGAGCTCGATCTCAAGGTGCGGGGAGAGCGGGCGCAGGATCAGGCCGACGATCTCCAGCAGCGGGTGCGGCGTCGGCGCGATCGGCACGCCGTAGGCCGGCGTTTCGCCCTGGGCCAGCTGGCCGCCCCAGACCAGGCCGTAGAGCGTGTCGTAGTTCGCGAATGCCACGCCGTAGAGGAGCCGCAGCGCGATCGCACCGGCGAGGATCGCGCAAACGGCACCGAGGCGGGCGCGCAGGCCGCTGATCTGGGTCCTCACCCGCCGGACGCTATCCGCTCGCCAGGGCGACCGAGCCCGCACCGGCGGGCCCTCACGCGGCGCGCCCGACGCGCCGACGGCGGAGGCTAGACTCAGCCAACGGTGACCGCAGAGGAGCAGCATTCCGAACACGAGGGACGGGTGGGGTCGCTGTACCGCCGGCACCGGCCCCGCACATTCGCCGATGTCGTCGGCCAGGAGCCCGTCGTGCGCACGCTGCGCAACGCCGTGCAGCGCGGCAAGGTCCACCACGCCTACCTGTTCGTCGGCTCGCGCGGGACCGGCAAGACCTCGATGGCGAAGATCCTCGCCTCCTGCCTGAACTGCGAGAACGGGCCGACGATCGAGCCGTGCGGACAGTGCGACTCGTGCCTGTCGATCGCCCGCGCGACCTCCCTCGACGTGATCGAGATGGACGCCGCCTCGAACAACTCCGTCGATGACATCCGCGAGCTGCGCGAGTCCGTCGCCTACGCGCCCGTCAGCGGGCGCCGCAAGGTCTACATCCTCGACGAGGCGCACATGCTCTCGACGGCTGCCTGGAACGCCTTCCTGAAGACCCTCGAGGAGCCGCCGCCGAACACCGTCTTCGTGCTCGCCACGACCGAGGCTGCGAAAGTTCCCGCGACGGTCATCGACCGCTGCCACCGCTTCGACTTCCACCGCCCGACCGTCGAGCAGATCGTCTCCGTGCTGAACCGCGCCGCCGGCGCCGAGTCGATCGAGATCCCGCCGCCCGCGCTTGCCGCGATCGCCCGCTCGGCAACCGGCAGCTTCCGTGACGCGCTGGGGACGCTCGAGCAGCTCGTCACCTATTCCGGCACCGCGATCTCCCTCGAGGACGTCCTCGCCGTGCTCGGCGTGGCCGACGGCAGGCTGCTGGCCGAGGCGCTCGACGCCGTCGCCGCCGGCGACACCCCCCGCGCGCTCGGCGCCCTCGAGCAGTGCGCCGCGCAGGGCCGCGACGCAGCCTCCTTCGCCACCGACCTCGAGGGGCGGCTGCGCGAGCTGATGATCGTGCAGGCTCTCGGCGAGGTCCCTGCCGGGCTGTCCCTGACGCCCGAGTCAGACGCGGCACTGGCCGAGCAGGCGACCCGCCTGTCACACGCCGTCGTCGTGCGCCTGCTCGAGCTGCTCGGCGAGGCGCTCGAGGCGATCCGCGCCGGCGCCGACGCCCGCACACGTCTGGAGCTGGCGCTCGTCAAGGCCTCGCGTCCGGAGGTCGACAGCTCCCTGCGCGCGCTGCTTGCGCGCATCGAGCGCCTCGAGCAGGGCGGTGCCGGCACCGTCGCCGCCGTCGCGACGCAGCGCGACGTGGCCGCGCCCGCTGCGCAGCACGAC
>JAOPZS010000075.1 GCA_025963965.1 Solirubrobacterales bacterium | reverse complement strand
CGACGTGGAGATGGACGCGTGCGTCGAGCTTCGCTCGGAGCTCAAGCGGCTGGCGGCCGAGGGGGCGGAGTCGGCGCCGACCTACAACGACATGGTCGTGAAGGCCTGCGCGCTGGCGCTGCGCCAGCACCCGAAGGCGAACGGCAGCTACCGCGACGGCAAGCTGATGCTCCACTCGCGGGTGAACGTCGGCGTCGCCGTCGCCGCCGACGGCGCGCTGGTCGTGCCGACGGTGTTCGACGCCGACTCCAAGGCGCTCGGTGAGATCGCCCGCGAGACGCGCGCGCTGGCCGAGCGCGTGCGCAGCGCGACGATCACCCCACCGGAGCTCGGCGGCGGCACGTTCACCGTCTCCAACCTCGGGATGTTCGGGATCCGCAGCTTCACGGCGATCATCAACCCGCCGCAGGCGGCGATCATGTCGGTGGGGGCGCTGGAGCGCCGCGCAGTCGTCGCCGACGACGGTTCGATCGCCGCGCGCCAGATGCTCACGCTGACGCTCGTCAGCGACCATCGCATCCTGTTCGGCGCCGAAGCGGCGCTGTTCCTCGCGCGCGTGCGCGAGCTGCTGCAGAGCCCCTCGGCGCTGACGCTCTGAAGAGCACCGCTAGGCTGGTACGGCGAGCAGATGAGCGAGACGAGCGGGGCAGCCACTAACGAGATCTGGGTCTGTCACCTGGGCAGCGTCCCCTACGCAGACGGCCTCGCGATTCAAGAGCGCCTGCGCGAGCGCCGTCAGGCCGGCGATCTGCCCGACCTGCTGCTGCTGCTCGAGCATCCCCCCGTCTACACGCGCGGGCGCCGCGCGTCCGCCGCGGAGCTGCCCTTCCCGGAGTCCTTCTACGCCGCCAGGGGGATCGAGGTGCACGAGACCGACCGCGGCGGGCGGATCACCTACCACGGCCCCGGCCAGCTCGTCGGCTACCCGATCATGGGTGTGGAGGACATCGACACCCACCTGCGCCTGATGGAAGGCGCCGTGATCGCAGCGCTCGGTGAGAGTGGCGTGGCCGCTCGCTCACGCCACGAGGAGGGAATCGACTACACCGGCGTGTGGGTCGCCGATCGCAAGATCGCCTCGATCGGCGTGCACGTGTCGCGGTCGATCAGCACGCACGGCTTCGCCGTCAACATCGAGAACGACCTCGAGCCGTTCTCGTGGGTGGTCGCCTGCGGCCTGCCGGGCGTCGCGATGACGTCGCTCGCCGCCGAGACCGCCGGCGCCGGCGAGCGCCTGCCGTGCTTTCGCAGGCGCATCGCTCACGCCTTCTGCCAGGCCCACGGCGCGCGCCAGCGGCTCCTCACCCCCCAGCGCCTCGGCATCGACCGCGCGAGCGCGCTGCACGCCGCAGCCTCCCCCGCCGCCCCCCTCGCGGTGCTCGCATGAGCGGCGCGGGTGGGACTCGCTCTCGGGCCAACCCCGGCGGGATGGACGTGCTGCGCGTGCTCGGCAGCGACGTGCGGCCGCTGCGCGTGTGAAAGCCGCCCTGGTGCAAGGTGCCCCCGCCGGGCGGCGAGCGCTACCGCGAGCTGACCGAGCTGATCCGTGAGGAGAACCTGCACACGGTCTGCCAGGAGGCCGCCTGCCCGAACGTCGGGGAGTGCTGGGAGCGCGGGACCGCGACGTTCATGATCCTGGGCGACACATGCACGCGGCGCTGCGGATTCTGCAACGTCAAGACCGGCAAGCCGACCTGGAACGACCCGCTCGAGCCCGCCCGCGTCGCGCGCTCGATCGCCCGCATGGGCCTGCGCCACGCGGTCATCACATCCGTCGACCGTGACGACCTGCCCGACAAGGGCGCCTCGGCGTTCGTCGGCGTGATCCGCCAGGTGCGCCGCCAGGCGCCCGGCTGCCAGGTGGAGGTGCTGACGCCGGACTTCCAGGGCCAGGAGATGCCGTTGGCGAAGGTCATCGCCGAGCGCCCCGACGTCTTCAACCACAACGTCGAGGTCGTGCCGCGCCTGTACCCAGTGGCCCGCCGGGGCTCGGAGTTCGCCCGCTCCTGCCGTGTCCTGCGGCTGGCCGCAGAGCTCGGCGAGGGCGAGGTCGTGACGAAGTCGGGCCTGATGGTCGGACTCGGCGAGACGCACGAGGAGATGGTCGAGACGTTCGGCGCGCTGCGCGAGAGCGGCGTGCGCGTGCTCACCGTCGGGCAGTACCTGCGCCCGTCCGAGCGCCACCTGCCAATCGTCCGCTACTGGCACCCCGACGAGTTCAAGGCGCTCGAGGACGCCGCGTACGAACTCGGCTTCGACCACGTCGCCGCCGGTCCGCTGGTGCGCTCCTCCTACCACGCAGACCAGCACGTCCCGCAGTCGCTCGACGGCGCCGGGCCGCTCGCCGCGTCGCTGTAGTACCCGAGCGGAGACTAGGCCGCCTCCGGATCCACCGCAGCGGTGCTGGGTCGCTCCTGCGTTTCCGGGGCTGCGAGCAGGACCGCCCCGAGCACGACCGCCGCGAAGGCCAGTGAGCGCACCACCCCGAGCGCACCGCTCGGAACGGGCTCGCCGAGCAGCAGGCCGCCCGCGGCGATTGGCAGCGCGTTGGTGGTCAGCGTCGCCAGTCCGGCGACGCGGACAGCGCCGCCGGACTGGTAGCCGCTCTGCAGCAGGGCCGTGCCCGCGAGGTAGCCGAGTACGACCGTGACAAGGAACAAGAGCCTCACTCCGCCACCGGTCGCCACCTTGGTGGAGATGTCGCCGATCGAGAACATCAGCCCGCCCGCGAGCCCCTTCGCAGCGGCCGGCCCGACCCACGAGAATGCGCCCGCGCCGAGGATCGCCCCCGCCGCGGCTGCCGTGGCCAGCAGCCACAGGGCGATTGCCGGAGCGCCTCCGCCTCCGCCCTCGCCGCTCGCGCGAGACAGCGATATCGCCAACAGCAGCAACCCCCCGCACGAGATGCCCACTCCCGCCAGCTCACGCCCGCTCAGCCTGCGCCCGGCGCTGCGCGCGGTGACCCACGCGAGGATCCCGATGCCACCCGCGGCGACGCTCTGCACCAGCGCCAGCGACCCCAGCGCGAGCGCGAGCGCATACAGGGCGAAGCCGCCTCCCTCCAGCAGGAAGCCGACCACCCAGGAGCGGTCGGAGAACAGCAGGCGCAGCGAGCGAACCGGGCTCCTGAGCGTGAGCCTCTGCATGCGAGCCGCCGCGTCATGCTCGCGCGCGTAGGCGAGGTTCGCGAGGATGGTGGAGGCGAGCGCCAACAGCAGCGCAGCCAGAGTCCGCGAGCTCACCTCCGGACACACTACCCACGCCCGGAGGCTCGCCTGTCACTGCGTGAAGCGGGCGGCCGCGCCGGGCGGCCGGGGTAAGCTCGCGCGATCTTCCCGATCAAAGACAACATCCCGCTGTCGCGGGTGCCGCTCGTCACGCTCGCGCTCGTCGCGATCAACGTGATCGTCTACCTGCTCGAGATCCGCCACGGCGGGAGCTTCTTCGGCGGGCCCTCCCCGAGCGTCGCCGTGCACTACGGCGCGATCCCCTACGAGCTGACCCATCCGGGCACGCACTGCGAGCTCGTCTCCCAGCAGGTCCTCTGCGAGGGACAGCCCGGCGTCAGCGGCAGTCCGGCACCGCAGCCCGCGACGTGGATCACGGCGTTCACGTCGATGTTCCTGCACGGCAGCTTCCTGCACATCTTCGGCAACATGCTGTTCCTGGTGATCTTCGGGCCGAACGTCGAGGACGCCATGAGCAGGCCACGCTTCCTTGCCTTCTACCTGCTCGGCGGCCTCGTGGCGCTCGCCGCCCAGATCGCGGTGGGACCCGACTCCACCGGCCCGACACTCGGCGCCTCCGGCGCGATCGCCGCCGTGCTCGGCGGCTACATCCTGCTCTATCCCCGTGCTCGTGTGCTGACGGTCGTCTTCATCCTGTTCTTCTTCACGATCATCGAGCTGCCCGCGATGGTGCTCCTGGCCGTGTGGTTCGGCGAGCAGCTGTGGTTCGGCCTGAGCGGCCTGGCGAGCCCGCTCGGCGGCTCCGAAGGCGTCGCCTACTTCGCGCACATCGGCGGCTTCCTGTTCGGCGTCCTTGCGATCCGCGCCTTCGCCGCGCGCCGCGGCGGGTCGGCCGCGCCCGGACTCACATGAGCTCGCCGCAGCCTGGGATCTCGCGATGAGGCGGCAGGTCGTCCTCACCGCCGCGCTCGTGTTCATCGCCGGCTTCTCCTTCCTGACGATCGCCGCGGCGATCGAACAGGGCGTCACGGCGGCGACCGTCCTGTCCGCCTTCATCCTCGTGCTGCTCGCGATCGGCATCGTCGGCGCGCTGCGCAATCCTCCTCGGCGGTGAGCACCTCCCCCTTCATGACCCCCGGCCAGAGCCGGTTGCGGCGCGAGCGTGCCGCCGAGCGCCGCCGCCGGCGCCGCCAGATCGGCTCCGCGCTGCTCGCCGTCGCCGCGATCGGGATCGCGATCGCGCTGCTCGCCGGCGCCAGCTCCAAGGGTCACAGGCGATCGGTGGCCCACGCCGGCACGGCCAAGCCCCTCGCCCCGAAGGCGCCGCCGCTGTCCCCCGCCGGCCTGGTGCTCGCACCGCCGGCATTGAAGCTCGCCGGCATCGGCACGCCGAGCAAGGACCCGATCCAGCTGCGCTTTCGCCATCCGCCGCGCGCCGGCCTGCTGTTCAACCTGCAGACCGGACAGGTCCTCTGGCAGCGCAACGCCAACCGGCGCGTTGCCATCGCCAGCCTGACGAAGATGATGACCGCGCTGCTGACCGTCAAGGGGGGCGCGCCCAACGAGCATGTCCTCGTCACGAGGGCAGCCGTCGACTCCAACGGGTCGAAGGTCGGCGTGCTGCCGTTCGGCAAGCATGTACGCCTGGAGACGATGCTCTACGGGCTGATGCTGCCGTCCGGCAACGACGCCGCCGTCGCCCTCGCCCAGCACCTCGCCGGGTCGATCAAGGCGTTCGTGGCCGACATGAACTCCGAAGCAGCACGCCTCGGCATGGGCTGCACGCGCTACTCCTCCCCCTCCGGCTACTTCGACCAGGAGAACTTCTCCTGCGCCGCCGACCTGGCGATGCTCGCCCGCGTCGATCTGGATCAGCCCCGCATCGCCCGTGTCGTCGACACGTACTCGGCAGCCCTGCCGTTCCCGATCAAGGGCGGCAAGCTCTATCTCTACAACAACAATCCGCTGCTGATCTACCACTACCCCGGCACGACCGGGCTAAAGACCGGGTTCACGATCGCCGCCGGCCGCTGCCTCGTCGCCACCGCCGAACGCGGCGGCGTGAAGCTCGGTGTGGTCGTGCTCAACTCGAGCGCTCCCGGCACGCAGTCGCGCCAGCTGCTCGATCGCGGCTTCCAGAACGTCTACCACCTGCCCCGCGTGACCGAGCAGCCGATGCCCCCTGGCGCCTGACCAGGGTCGCTCCGGCGGCACGTTCGCGTGAGTGACCGCGTGCGCACTGGTATCTACGCTCCCGCGGCGGGACGTTCGCGTGAGTGACCGCGTGCGCACTGGTCTATACGCGCTGCCGTGGACCGTCGGCCGCAGCGCCGGCTGCCCTCCGGTAGCTGGAGCCGCGTGCGCGCAGACGCATCTGCCGCTCGCGGCACAGGCGTCTGCGCGTGCGTGGCGGAAGCGCGCTTGCGGCACAGGCGTCTGCGCGTGCGCGGCGGAAGCGCGATAGATTGACTGGCCAGTCAGCCAAAGGAGAACCCGTGGATCTCGACGACACACCGGAGCAGGCCGCGTATCGCGCGCAGGTGCGCAGCTGGCTCGAGGAGCACGCCTCAGAAGCGCCCATCCTGCAGGGTCCCGACGCGATTCGCGACGAGGACGAGATCATCGCCGCACGGCGCGTCTGGCAGGGCAAGCTCGCCGAGGGCGGCCTGGCCGGGCTGACGTGGCCGAAGGAGTACGGCGGCCAGGGCCTCGGCCCGATCGAGCAGGTCATCGCCAACCAGGAGATCGCCCGCGCCAAACTGCCGGGGATCCTCGACGCGATCGGCGTCGGCATGCTCGGCCCGACGATCATCGCCCACGGCACCGATGAGCAGAAGAGCCGCTACCTCGCGCCGCTGCTTCACGGCGATGAGGTCTGGTGCCAGCTGTTCTCCGAGCCCGCGGCCGGCTCCGACCTGGCCGCCGTTCAAGCGCGCGCGCGCCTGCAGGATGACGGCAGCTGGCGCCTCTCCGGCCAGAAGGTGTGGACCACCAACGCCCAGTTCGCCGCATACGGCCTGCTGCTCGCCCGCACGGACCCCGACGTGCCCAAGCACAAGGGGCTGACGATGTTCCTCGTGCCGATGGACGCCGAGGGCGTGACCGTCCGGGGCCTGCGCCAGATCTCCGGCGAGGCCGAGTTCAACGAGGTGTTCTTCGACGACGTCGCGCTCGACGCCGGCGCTGTCGTCGGGGGCGTCGGCAACGGCTGGGGCACCGCGCTGACGACGCTGATGTTCGAGCGCGTCACGATCGGCCTCGGCAGCGAGGGCATGGGCTACAACTCGACCCGCTTCGCCTCCGCGCTGGCGGCCGACGAGCACGCCCGACGCGACCCCGAGGTGCGACACCGCCTCGGCGAGATCGCCGCCGAACTGCTCGCGATCCGGTTCACCGGCTACCGCACGCTGACGGCGCTGCAGAAAGGCCAGGTGCCAGGTCCAGAGTCAGGCCTCGCCAAGGTCACGCTCGTCAGTGGCGCCATCAAGGCCGGCGACCTGATCGCCGACGTGCTCGGCCCGGACGCACTGCAGGAGGGCAGCGAGTGGGCCTACATGATCTCCTTCCTGCCCGGCCTGAAGTCCGCCGGCGGCACAGAAGAGATCCTGCGCAACACGATCGGCGAGCGTGTGCTCGGGCTGCCGCCCGAGCCGCGCCTGGACAAGGGCATCCCGTTCTCCGAGCTGCGCAGCAAGGAAGGAGCGCCGGCATGAACCTCTCACTCTCAGACGAGCAGGTCTTCCTGCGCGAGGCGGCCCGCGGAGCGCTCTCGCGCTTCAAGACGCTGGAGGCCGCCCGGGAGGCTCTGGACGGCGACGAGCAGGCGCTCCCCGACCTCTGGCCGACGGCCTGCGAGGCCGGCTGGCCGGGGCTTTTGATCGGCGAGGAGCACGGCGGTGCCGGGCTCGACGCGTTCGACGCGATGCTCGTGCTCGGAGAGTGCGGGCGCGTGATCGCCGGCGTGCCGCTGCTCGGGCACCTGCCCGCCACGGCGATCCTCGACGCCGCCTCCATGGCGCCGATGCTCGACGAGCTCGCCACCGGCGAGAAGCGTGCGGCATACCTGCCCGTGAGTCCTCCCGGCGACGTCGTCACCGGCTGGACCGTGGACCCGCGCTCGGGGATCGAGCGCCCTGGCGCGCCGGCCGCGAGCGGCTCGGGCGAGAGCGTGACGGTCAGCGGCACGCTCGCGTTCGTCCCCGATGCGCCCGGTGCCGACGTGCTGGTGGGCGTCGCGCTGCTCGGCGGAAAGCCCGTCGGCGTCGCCATCGAGGCTGGTGCCCAGGGCGTCTCCGTGGAGGCCGTGGAGCGCTACGACGCGACGCGCTCGCTCGGGCACGTCAAGCTCGAGAACGCCCCGGCGACCGTGCTCGACACGCCCGAGGAGATCCTCGCCGCCGCCTGGTACCTCGCCCAGGCGCTGATCGCGGCGGAGTCGCTCGGCAGCGTCGAGACGGCACTGGACGTGTCTGTCGCCTACGCCAAGGAGCGCTTCACCTTCGGACGCGCGATCGGCTCCTATCAGGCGGTCAAGCACTCCCTTACCGAGGTGCTGCGCGAGCTCGAGAACGGCCGCTCACTGCTGTACTACGCGGGCTGGGCGCGCCATGGCGCCCCCGGCGAGTTCCCGCTGGCGGCGAGCGCGGCGCGCTCGGTCGCCGGACGGGCCCTCGACGACGCAGCTCGCACGATGATCTCCGTCCACGGCGGGATCGGCGCCACGTGGGAGCACGACGCGCCGCTGTACTTCCGCCGGGCGCAGCTCTCAAGGCGGCTGCTCGGTGGCACGGGCGGCGCGTCCGACCGGGTCGCCGGCGAGCTGATCGCGCAGGCCTAGCGCAGCTGACACGCGTCACGAGCCTCAGCGGATCCTCTCTCGAGCCCCGGTTCGGCAGAGGATCCGCTCCTCAGCCCCGGTTCAGGCAGCGGATCCGCTAACTGTGACGCCGGTGCTGCCCTTTGCCCGGCTTGGCGGGCCGTGGCGCCGCGGGCGATTCGGCTCGGAGCGTCGCCGCGACCGGCGCCCCGTAAGCCGCGTGCACGGCGCTCGTCAGCGAAGATCGCATGGCGCAGTTGATGCAGAACCCGTGCTGGGACCAGCCGATCGCCCGCGCCAGCACCTGGTCGGCGTACAGCACGCCCGTCTGATCGTGCCCGTAGTAGTCGTAGGCCGCCGCCCACGCTGCGCCGTCGAGCGCGTACCCGGCTCCATCGGCCGAGAGCAGGTGGGCGGCCGCCATGATCGAGTCGAAGTCGTCGTAGATCGACGGGTGCGTCGCCGTCATGTGCCCGTAGGCAGCCGGGCGCCGGCCGTAGTGGAAGGAGTCGCTCACCAGCTCCCACGTCGTCACCGGCCCGTTCGTGACGTTGAACTGCATCGGCCCTCCGCAGCAGTGGGCGAAATTGAGGCCGTGATAGATCCCCGGCGCCGTCGAGAAGGCCGACTCCTGCATGTGGATCGAGGCGACCAGCAGCCAGCTGACGCCGAACGTCGACTGCGCCGTCGCGTAGATCGGATAGAAGCCCTCCATCCACGTCTTCGCGATATGCGTGACCCGCGCGCCCGCCAGGCGCTGGCGCTCGAGGTTCTGCTGCGCCGCGCTCGGGCGGCCGACGATCGCGCCGCCGCCGGCGTGCGCCGGCGCTGCGAGCGAGCCGAGGGCGCT
>JAOPZS010000065.1 GCA_025963965.1 Solirubrobacterales bacterium | reverse complement strand
GCCGGGCGCCTCGGCCCGCTGCTCGCCCGCAGCGCCGCCCAGCGGCGGGTCGCCGGCGCGATCGCCGGGCGCTTCGCGTTCCGTGCCGCCGGGCGCGACGCTCAGCTGCTCGCGGAGCTGCGGCCGCTGCTCGATCGCGTCGACGTCCTGCATGAGCAGGGTGTGATCGGCGCGCAGCAGCCGAACGCCGCCGACTTCGCGATCGCGCCGAGCCTGGCGCTGCTGGACTACCGGCTCGACTTTCGCGAGGAGCTCCGCGCGCGGCCCTGCTTCGCACTGGCGGAGCGACTGCTGCCCGAGCCGTCGGCCTGAGCGGCAGCCTGCAGGCGGCGGCCCATCGCGTGCAGCCGCTCCCGCAGCTCGGCCGGCCCCTGCTCGAGCTCGAAGTCGACGTTCGGCGCGGCGATGCGGAACGCCAGCCAGTCGAGATCGTCATCGCTCGTGTCGTACACGCACGTGCCGTCCCCGCCGTCACGCAGGCCGTTCCACCCCGGGACCCGGCCGCGCAGCTCCGCCGCGGAGACGTGGTAGCGGACGCGTGCCTCGTGCCGGTAGACGACACCGGCGAGCGTCCGCGTCAGATACGCCGCGGGGTCGCCGCCCGGGACCGTGCGGGGGGCAAAGCGAACACCGGCCTGCGCCGGAGAGGAGACGCGGTCGACACGGAACGTCCGCCAGGCGGTCCTCGAGGGATCGAACGCCAGCAGGTACCAGCGGCGGCCATGGGCCAGCAGCGCGTGCGGCTCGACAAGCCGCCTGCTCTGCGCGCCGTCGCGCCCGCGGTAGGCGAAGCGCAGCATCTCCTCGTCGCGGCAGGCCGTGCCGAGCACGGTCAGAGCAGCCGCGTCGACCGTCGGACCGGCCGAGCCGCGGACGACCTCCGTCGCCGCGCCCAGGGCCCGGACGCGGCGGCGCAGGTGCTCGGGCAGCACCTGCTCCAGCTTGACCAGCGCCCGCAACGCTGTCTCCTCGATCCCTGTCACCGCCGAGCGCGCGGCGGTTCGGAGCGCGATCGCAACGGCGATCGCCTCGTCGTCGTCGAGCAGCAGCGGTGGCATCGCCGCGCCGGCCGTCAGCGAGTAGCCGCCGGCCGGGCCGCTCGTCGAATCGATCGGGTATCCGAGTCCACGCAGCCGCTCGACATCGCGGCGCACCGTCCGCAGGGAGACCTGCAGGCGCGTGGCCAGCAGCGTGCCCGGCCACTCGCGGCGGCCCTGCAGAAGGGACAGCATGGCGAGCAGTCGTCCGGCTGTCGGGGCATCTGCCATGCGGACATGATCCTCCAGATTGAGGACAGGTCCTGGCCTCGATACGTCGTAGCCTGACGGCAATCTCCCGAGGCCGAAGAAAGGACCACCGATGGATTACAAGCTCGAGCTGATCACCGTGCCCGTCTCAGACGTCGACCGCGCCAAGGCGTTCTACGCCGAGAACGCCGGGTTCATCGCCGAACACGACCACAAGGTCGACGAGCGGATCCGCTTCGTGCAGCTGACTCCGCCCGGCTCGGCCTGCTCGATCGCGATCGGCAGCGGCCTCACCGACGCAGCCCCCGGCTCCGCCCAGGGGCTGCAGCTCATCGTCGCCGACGCCGAGGCGGCACGCGAGGATCTCGCCGGTCGCGGCGTCGAGGTCGGGGACGTGCAGGACTTCCCGTGGGGTCGCTTCGTCTTCTTCAAGGACCCGGACGGCAACGGCTGGGCGGTTCAGGAGCTGCCCGCGCGGAGCTGATCTACAGAGCGACGGCGCCTCCGCGCCCTCGGCGCGAGGCCCCGACGGACGCGGCGATCACGAGCGCGATCCCGACCAGCACGCGGGCGCCGAGGTGCTGGCCGAGAACCGTCAGGCCGGCGAGCGCGCCGAAGGCCGGCTCGAGGCTCATCAGCACGCCGAACACGGAGGTGGCGATGCGGCGCAGCGCCTCGACCTCGAGCGAGTACGGGATCGCGGAGGAGAGCAGCCCGACCGCCGCCCCGGCGAGCAGCGATTCGCCGCCGAGCAGGTGCGAGCCGCCTTCGACGACGCCGAACGGCACAGCCACGACAGTCCCCACGCACATCGCCAGCGCAAGTCCGGTGCCGCCCGGGAAGACCTGCCCGAGCCGGGCGTTGAGCAGGATGTAGGCGCCCCAGAAGGCGCCGGCGAGCAGTGCCAGGGCGACGCCGAGGCCGTTCAGCCCGTGGGCGTCGCCCTGTGTCAGGGCGAGGATGCCGAGCGCCGCGAGCCCAACCCACAGCAGGTCCAGAGCGCGCCGCGAGCCCAGCAGCGCGACCGTCAGCGGCCCGACGAACTCGAGCGACACGGCGATCCCCAGCGGCACGCGGCTCAGGGCGGCATAGAAGGTCAGGTTCATCGCCCCGAGCACGAGACCGAAGACGCCCGCCAGCGCGAGCTCGCGCCGCGTGCGGCCCGCCAGGCGCGGGCGCCACACGGCGAGCAACATCGCCGAGCCGAATGCCAGGCGCAACAGCACCGTCCCGCTTGGACCGATGCGGTCGAACAGAGTCGCTGCGATCGCCGCTCCGAACTGCACCGACGCGATCGCCCCGACCACCAGCGCCGGCGAGGGGGCTCTGTCGAGCAGGGCGGCGGGGGCTTTCTCGCGCGAGGTGACCACAGCAGGCGATCGTAGCCACGGGAGGAGGCGCGGCCCCCGGCGCATGGTGTGCGCAAGCAAGGGTGTGCGCGTTCGTATCCACCCACCGTGAATTCGATCGCTGCCGTGGAGCGTACGCGTGTCACCTGCGCCGTAAGATCGTTTCGTGGGCTGGCCGTTCGGATCATCGTGATCGCCGCGAAGAGCCTGGCGGTGACCGAGAGCGGTGAAGGACCACCGGTCGTGCTCGTCCACGGCAGCGTCGCGAGCGCCGAGCTCACCTGGCGCGGACAACGCTCGCTGGCGGCGCGCTGGCGGCTGATCGCGCCCGACCGCCCCGGCTTCGGCGCCAGCGCGCCGCTGGAGCGCGGCGACTTCGAGGCCGAGGCGCCGCTGTTCGCCGAGCTGCTCGGGGACGGCGCCCACCTCGTCGGGCACTCCTACGGCGGGGTGATCGCGCTGCTCGCAGCCGCGCTCCGCCCTCAGGCGGTGCGCTCGCTGACGATCTCCGAGCCGGGCTGCCTGGGCGTCGCCGCCGGACTTCCCGCCGTGGATCGCCAGATCGAGAACGGCTGCCTGCTCTACGCACACGCCGCTGAGCTCTCCCCGCGGGACTTCCTAGTCGCCTTCAGAGGCGGCGCGGGCGTGACGCGCGATACGCCCGCCCAGCTCGACGGCGCGCAGCTCGACGGCGCGCGACTGTTGATGAGCGAAAGGCCGCCTTGGGAGGCGGACCCCGATTGGGCGGCGCTGAGCCGGGCCGGCTTCCCGAAGCTCGTGCTCTCGGGCGGCCACTCCGAGGTGTTCGAGGCGGTCTGCGACGCGGCCGCCGAACGGCTTGGCGCAGAGCGCGCGACGGTCCCAGGCCGCGGGCACACCGTCCCCGCCGCGGACGGCTACAACGGCGCGCTGGAGTCGTTTCTGCTCCGCAGCGAGGACGCGTGGCAACGGCTCCGGGGAGCCAGCCCGTAGGATCGGCGCCTTCAAAAAAGGGGGGCTGATGAGCGAGACGAACGCGGCGATCACGCCGGAGCTGAGCAGGCAGCGTCTGGACGGGACCTTCCCGGGAGATCTCGGCATCGAGCTGACGGACATCACCGACGAGCACGTGCTCGGACGGATGGCGATCGACCGCCGCCACCTGCACCCGATGGGATACGTCCACGGCGGCGCGTGGGTCGCGTTCGCCGACACCGTCGCGGCCTGGGGAACGCTGCGCCACCTGCCCGAGGGCAGGGGCTTCACGACCGTCGAGCTGAAGATCAACGTGATCGCCTCAGCCGGCACGGGGGATCTCCTGAGCGCCGTCGGCGAGCCGCTGCACGTCGGTTCGCGTACGCAGGTCTGGCAGGTACGCGTGCTCAAGGACGAGCGTCTCGCCGCGAGCTTCACCTGCACGCAGATGGTGCTGTAGGAGCGCGCGCTCAGGCGCCGCGATCGAAGCTGCGGTCTTCCCAGTCGCCGATCCGGCGGTAGCCGAGTGAGGCATACAGGCGGTTGCTCGTCGGGTTGGCGAGGTCGGTGAACAGCATGCAGCGGCTCGCACCGGCGGCGAGCGCGCGTCGGCTCGCCGCCGCGACGAGGCTGCCTGCGTAGCCATGGTTGCGAAGCTCCGGGGGCGTGTAGACGGCGGCGATCCTCGTAACTCCGGCGATCGGCGCGGTGAGGGCCAGTGTCGAGACCGGGCCGCGGTCGTCCCACACGAGCTGCATCCCCGAGGCGAGGCGGCGGTCGATCGTCCGCTCGGCCTGTCCTCGAACGCCGGCGCCGGCCTCGGCGACGAACGCCTCCTCCCAGCCGACCAGCAGGTCGCGATCGGACGTCGCGGCGATGCGTAGCGCGCCGGCGGCGGGGCGGGGCGGCCCGGTGACCTCGCTCAGCGCGTGCATCGCAGCTGCCATACGCCGCCGCGCTGCGCGGCCGGTCAGCTCTTCCCATGCGGTGGAGATCGCACCGGCGAGCATGGGCTCACCGGTCACACCGGGCAGATCGGGGTCCTCCGCGAGCCACAGGCGCACAAGCTCTCGCGGCGCCGGCGCGTCGATCGCGCAGGCCAGCATCGGCCACGGCGGAGTGCGCAGCGCCGCGAACGTCACCCTGCCGAGATTCCCGACCCCGTAGGCAAACAGCGGCGGCGGCTCGGGATGAGCGCCGTCGAGCACCTGGCTGAGCACCGTTGCGTGCACGTTCAGCTCGATCCGTGCGGCGAGCAGCGGACCGGCCAACGTCGCGAACTGATGCGCGTCGCGCGTCAGGTGCAGTTCCATCACTGCATGATGCCCTCCCGTGCCCGCGCTCAGGCGCCCAGCACGGCCATCGCCGCGTTGCGTCCGGGGATGCCGCTGACGCCCCCGCCGCGGCGGGCACCGGCGCCGCACAGCAGGACCGCTGGATGCTCGGTCTCGACGCCCCAGCGACCGACCTCGGCGTCGTCCTCGGCGAACGGCCAGGACAGGTCGCGGTGGAAGATGTGCCCGCCCGGCATCCGCAGCTCGCTCTCGAGGTCGGCCGGGGTGCGCGCCTCGACACAGGGATGCCCGTCGCCATCGCTCATCAGGCAGTCCGCGATCGGCTCGGCCAGCACGCTGTCGAGCGAGGCGAGCGTCGCCTCGAGCGCTGCCTGCTTCGCTCGGGCCGCGTCGCCGGCGAACAGCCGCGCCGGCATGTGCAGTGCGAACACGGTCAACGTCTGCGCGCCTGCATCGCGGAGCTCGGGGCCGAGGATCGAGGGGTCGGTCAGCGAGTGGCAGTAGGCCTCGCACGGCGGAAGATCCGGGATCCGCCCGACGGCCGCCTGCCCGTAGGCGCGTTGCAGCTGAGCGGCCGTCTCGTTGACGTGGAACGTCCCGGCAAACGCACGCTCGGGCGCGATCTTCCCGCGCAACCGCGGCAGCCGTGAGAGCAGCAGGTTTACCTTCAGCTGCGAGCCCTCGGGAGCGCTGCCGGGATCCGGGCCTCCGAGCAGCCGGGAGAGCTCGTGCGGTGCGGCGCCGACCAGCACGTGGCGGGCGCTCGCCCGGCTCTCCGCGGCACCGTCGGTGAACACGACGGTGGCGCCGTCCTGCTGCGGCTCGATCGAAAGCGCCTCGACGCGGCAGCGCAGCTCGGCGCCGGCGCCGGCCGCGGCCTCTCGCAGAGCAGCGGTGAGCGTGCCCATACCCCCCACGGGCACGAGCCACTCCCCTGTCTCGCGTCCGATCACGTGGTAGAGGAAGCAGCGGTTGGCGAGCAGGTGCGGCTCGGCCGCCGAGGTGAACGTCCCGATCAGCCCGTCCGTCAGCGCGACACCCTTCACGAGGTCGTCCTGGAAGCGCTCGCCCAGCACGTCACCCAGCGGTCGCTCGAACAGCGCGTCCCAGTCCGCCGCTCCGATCGCGCAGCGCAGCTGCGCACGCGAGAGCAGCCGCTCGGTCAGCGAGGGGAACACGACCGCGGCGACACGCCTCGTCAGCTCATAGAGCTCGACCCACGCCGCGTAATCGTGCTCGCCTCCTGTGACGGCGTTGAACGAGGCGGCCGTGGCGAGCGGGTCGTTCTCGTCGACGAGCAGCCCGCGAGCTGTGCCTCCGCGCGGGTCGGGCGTATAGGAGGAGACCGACCGGCGCGCGAGCCGGACCGCCAGCTGCAGCTCCTCGACGATCATCTGCGGCAGCAGGCTGACCAGGTAGGAGTAGCTCGACAGCCTTGCCGGAACGCCGGCGAAGACCTGCTCAGAGACGGCTGCGCCGCCCAGCTCCGGGCGGCGCTCGAGCAGCAGGCACGACCGTCCCGCCCGGGCCAGGTAGGCCGCGGCGGTCAGCGCGTTGTGACCGCCGCCGACGATGATCGCGTCGTAATGGCCGTGGCGCCCTGCGTTCATCGCCCAGTCAGGGCGGTGATCAGCAAGCGCTTCCCTGAAATGCCGGGCACGCCGGCCAGGCTAGCCGCCGACCACTCCGGGCGCTTGTCCGCGTGAGGCCAGCTCCGCCAGGTTCAACAGCTGGCGGCGCATCATGACAAGGTCACCGGGGGCCAGGAGCAGGCGCATCGGCAGGCTCCACGGCGCCCGCCTGGAGGGCACGACGAGCACCTTCGCGATCAGCCGCGAGCGTCCCGGTGCGACGTCGCGCACCCGATAGGTCACGGCCACTTCCCCGAACACCCTGCCGCGCGAGACGACCGTGATCGACTCGCCGGGCTCGAACGCAGCGAGCCTGAAGATCGTCATCACGCGCTGCCCGACCTCGAGCCGCTCGAGGCCCGGCGTCAGCGCCTGCGGACTGCGCCGTCCCCAGTTGTCGAGTCTGTCGTAGCTGTACGGCGCGACGCGAAGCTGGCACAGCCAGCGAAACACGGCACCGGCCGGTGCCGCCGCGTCGACCGCGCGAAACAGTGTCCACGTGGCGTCGGGCAGCAACTCGTCGCAGGGGAACGGCTGCTCGCGCTCAGCCTCGGTCGAGCCCCACGTGTACACGGGTTTCGGCCACAGCCGCATCGCCCGCGCGCCTCAGAGTCCCTGGGAGCCGCGCAGCGCTGTGAGCACCGGCTCGTGCAGGCGTCGCTTGATCGTCTGAAGCGTCACCGGGTCCTTGCCGGCGAGCGCGGCCGCGCGCTCCGCGGCACGAGGCAGCACCTCCCCCTCTCCCACCGCCTCGTCGACGATCCCTGCGGCAGCTGCCTCCAGGCCGCCGTAGCGCCGTCCGGTCGTCATCGACTCGATCGCCGCCCGGACGGGCAGCCGGGCGCTGATCAGGGCGCTCATGCCTGGTGTGAAGGGGATGCCGATGTCGACCTCGGGCAGACAGAAGTAGCCACGGTCGGCACGCATCACGCGCTGGTCGTGGGCGAGCGCGAGCATCGCGCCGGCGGCGAACACGTGGCCCTGCAGCGCCGCCACGGTCGGCACGCCGATCTCGAGCATCCGCGCGAGCAGCTCGTGAACGCGCGTCACAAACGGCGCGGTGGCCTCTCCCTGCCCAGCCATCCATTCGAGGTCGAGCCCGTTCGACCAGATCTTGCCTCGCGCGGTGCTCACGAGCGCGCAGGGCGCCGCGGCTTCGACCTCGTCCAGACAGGCATCGAGCGAGTTGAGCGACGCCGCGTTGAAGCGGTTCTCCCCCTCCCCCAGGTCGAGGATGAACACGTCTCCGTCGCGCACGAGCGTTGCCACGTCATCCTCCTTGTAGAGGTTCTGCTCTAGAGGATAGACTCTACACCGCTTTGGCTCGTCAGGTCTTCTCAACGGATGCGATTCTCGACGCAGCGCGTCAGGTGATCATCGAACGCGGTGCGCGGGGTGCCACGGTCGACGCGATCGGCCGTGCCGCCGGCGTGCCCGTCGGCTCGATCTACCACCGCTTCTCCTCGATCGACGAGCTGCTGGCACGCGTCTGGCTGCGGGCGGTGCGCCGCAGCCAGACGCGTGCGCTGGCAGTCCCGGTGACCGGCAAGGAGCCGCTCGCCGACGCGGTGGCGGTGGCACTGGCGATGTACGAGCACTGCCTGCGCGAGCCGCAGGACACGTTGCTGCTCGACGTGCTGCGACGCCGCGATGTGGCTGCGCTGGAGCTTGGGAGCCTCGGCGACGAGCTCGAGGGCGTCAACGATGGCGTCGTGGCGCTGATGGACACGCTCGCCCGCGCGCTGTATGGGCGCGCCGATCGACACAGCCGGGATCTCGTGCTCCTGGCGCTGGTCGACCTGCCGCACGGCTTTGCACACCGTCAGCTCGTCTCCGGCGCAGCAGCTCCGGCGCGCCGCCGGCGTCTGCCAGCAGCGGTTCGAGCTGTTCTCTCGCCATAGCGTCGAAACATCCGAACGCCACCGTAGGGTCAAACTCGTGGGTGAGGAGAGCGGGGACCGGGGGAGCACGCTGCGCGCGGCCGGCGGGGTGCTGCTCGCGATTGGTGCGCTCGTCGTCTTCATCCGGCGCAGCGAACACCACGCCTGGAGCGACTTCGAGCTGCTGCTGACGGTCGCGGTGCCCGCGGCAGGCCTGTTCGCACTCGCACTCGCCGGGCACAGCCGGTTCGCAGGCAGGCCCCCCGACCCTTCGCGGTCGGTGCTGCTCGTTACCTCCGTGCTGCTCTCGATCGTGGCGCTGTTCCAGCTGCTGCAGTGGACGGGCGCAAGCGCGCGCCACCTGCTCTACGACGCCGCCGTGCTCGTCGTCACGGCGGCGCTCGGAATCCTCGGCGCACGCCGCGCCGGTGCGCCATACGCGATCCTGCTCTCGGGCTTGGCGCTGCTCGGCGCGTGGATGCTCGTGTGGCTGAAGATCATCAGCCACCCGTCGCCAGACACCGTCCGCGTGCTGCTGCTCGCCGGCGGCGCGCTGCTGCTCCTCGCGGCGGCGGCACTGGAGCTGCTGGACAGGATCGGCGCTCGCGAGATCGCCACGGCCGGCGGGATCGGCGCCGTCGCTGCCGGAACGCTCGGGATCTTCGTGGGACTGTTCGGGGTCGCGATCGGCGCGATCGGGAATGGGCTCATCCGCAGCTCCAGCTCCTCGACGAGCTCAGGCCAGCCTCAGGAACCGCACGTGTTCCACGCCGGCTCGCACATCGCCGGCGGCCAGACGACCGGCTGGAACATCTACCTGCTGATCGTCTCACTCGTGCTCGTATGGCTCGGCGCGCGCTCACGCGCGCGTGGCCTGGGATATGTCGGCGCCGTTGGCCTGCTCGGCTTCCTGATCAGCGTCGGCGCGGAGCTGACGCGGCTGGAGGCGGGACATGACACCTCATCGAGCCTGCTCGGGTGGCCGCTGGTCCTGGTCCTGCTTGGGCTGGCAGGCCTGCTCGCGCCGATGCTGCGCCGGCGCGCCGTCTGAGTCCTACGCCGTCGTGCTCAGCTCGGCTCCTCGGGAGCGCCGTCCGGGTCCCGGTCGACCAGCGAGCGCTGGGTCATCTCGACGTCGTGCCAGGAGCCGAGCTTGAAGCCGATCTGGCGGTAGACGCCGACCGACTCGAAGCCCATCGCGCGATGCAGCCCGGCGCTCTGGTCGTTGGGGAGCGTCATGCCCGCCACGACCCGCCTGAAGCCACGCTCCGCGAGCCGGCCCAGCAGCGCCTCGTACAGGGCGCGCCCGGAGCCCGAGCCCCGACGCGCACCCTCGACGTAGACGCTCACCTCACACGACCACCGGTAGGCCGCCCGCGGGTGAAGAGGCGCGCCGTACGCGTAGCCGATGACGCGCCCACCTTCCTCGATGACCAGCCAGGCGTGCGTGCGCAGCGCCGTGGCGATCCGCTCCGCCATCTGCGCGGCCGTCGGCGGGTCGAGCTCGAAACTGATGGCGGTGCCTTCGACGTAAGGGGCGTAGATCGCCGCGCACGCCTCTGCGTCGGCAACGGTCGCAAGGCGCACGAGCGGTTCGGTGGGCGGGACGGACATACGGGCAAGATACGTTGAGCGGCCGATAGGGTCGGGTCATGAACACGGTCCACAACCTCGTTTGCTCCTCTCGATGGTGGGCCGGCAGGGTCGAGCAGGAGCTCCTGCCGTGGGGGCTGAAGGGCATCGACGCAGGTGACGACGTGCTCGAGTTCGGCCCTGGGTTCGGTGCCACCACGAAGGTGCTGGCCGCGCGTCCCGGCCGACTCAGCGTGCTCGAGCTCGAGCCGCGTTATTGCCGGCGGCTGCGCCGTGAGCTCGCCGACCGCGCCGAGGTCATCCAGGGCGACGCCACGAGCATGCCCTTCCCGGACGAGCGCTTCTCGGCGGTTCTCTGCTTCACGATGCTGCACCACCTGCACAGCGTCGCGATGCAGGACCGCGCGTTCGCCGAGGCGATGCGCGTGCTGCGCCCCGGCGGCGTGTTCGCCGGCACCGACAGCCTCGGAACCGGAGGACTGTTCAAGCTGATCCATGTCGGCGACATCCTCAACCCGGTCGATCCGCAGACGCTCCCGGCGCGACTCGCCGGCTGCGGCTTCGAGCGCGTCGAGGTCGAGACGGGCGGCAGCTCCCTGCGATTCCGCGCACACCGCCCAGCCACCTGAGGCCGGCAGACAGCGCTCGGCGCGGCATCATTGGGTCGTGACTGATCGTGTCGTGATGTGGGACTTCGATGGCACGCTCGCCTGGCGCGAGGGGCTGTGGAGCGGCTGCGTCCTTGAAGTGCTCGACGAGCATGAGCCCGGACACGGTGCCTCGGTGGAGGCCATCAAGGCGCAGTTGAGCGGCGGGTTCCCGTGGCATCGCCACGAGACGCCCCACCCCGAGCTCGCCGAAGCCGACGCGTGGTGGCAGGCGCTGACACCGCTGATCGCAGGCGCGATCGCAGGCTGTGGGGTCGCTGAGGCAAGGGCCCGGGAGCTCTCGCCGGCGGTGCGCGAGCGCTTCGTCGACGGCACGCGTGTCTGGCGCCTGTTCGACGACACGCCGGCGGCGCTCGAGGCGACCGCGGAAGCCGGGTGGCGCAACGTGATCCTCTCAAACCACGTCCCCGAGCTGGCGAGCCTCGCCCGGCAGCTCGGCCTCGACGGCCTCGTCGATGAGATCTTCAGCTCGGCGGCGACGGGCTACGAGAAGCCGCACCCGGAGGCCTTTCGCGCAACGCTGAGAGCCTGCGGCGACCCGCGCGAGCGCTGGATGATCGGCGACAACCCCCGCGCCGACGTGGCCGGCGCGGAAGCGCTCGGCGTGCCGGCGATCCTGATCCGCACGGACGGACAGGTGGCGCGGCGCGCGCCCGATGCCATGGCGGCGGCGAGGCTGGTTCTGTCTCACGCACGCCCGCCGCTTGCAAGCGGCGCCGCGGTCCAAGCGCCGCGTTAGGGGCGCGGCGGCTCGTTCAGAGGGAGACGGCGACCGGGCCGGGACGCAAGACGTCCGGGTCGTGGCCGGGCAGCACGCGGGTGCCGTGTTCGCGCAGCGCGCGCAGACGTTCGGCCGAGCGGCCCTGCGCGGCGAAGTCATCGGCGAAGGACGGGAAGCGATGGTCATCGAGCGTGATCGCGAAATGGCCGACGTCGGCGCCGATGATCAGCTCCTCCCCGACCCGCACGGACTGATGGCCGGGGGTGTGACCCGGCGTGAGCAGCAGCTCAACCGAGCCATCTCCGAGCAGGTCGTGATCGCCATCGATGAGCACCAGCTCGCGGTCCTGCGCCGCGGCGTAGTCGCGTGGGTAGAAGAAGTTCCTGCTGACGGCCGCATCGTCCTGGGCGGCTTCCCATTCGCGGCGCTGGATCACGATCGGAACCGAGGCGGGTAGCAGCGCGAGTGCGCCGGAGTGGTCGAAGTGCAGGTGCGTGAGCACGATCCGCGTCAGCGTGCCGACATCGACCTGCTCGACGATGCTCTGCTCCTGCTCGAGTCCGAACATCGCGGCCGCGGGACCGTAGAAGGAGGCGGGGTCGGCAATCGCGTCCGGGTGCAGGCCCGCGTCGATCAGGATCCGCTCGTCGTCGGTCTCGATCAGATACGCCGGGATCGGGAACCTGATCCGCGCAGACGGATCCTCGCCCTGGCGGTAGACGGCGGCCGGCGAGGAGATCCAGCCGACGTTCAGCTGCTCGACCTTCATGCCATGGGGCGAGCTCGCGGGGAGCCGTCGCGGCCGGCGTTGAGGAACATGATCATTGGCCGGGAACCTATCAGACCGTCAGTCGGTTTACAATATGGCGCATGGCTGACGGACGGAGATTGCGAGGCGAAGCCACGCGTGAGCGGCTGATCGCTGCGGCGCGGGAGCTGTTCGGTGAGCGCGGCTACGAGGCGACACCGATCGAGGCCGTGCTCGAGAGCTCCGGAGTTGCTCGCGGCGCCCTCTACCACCACTTCCCGAGCAAGGCGGAGCTGTTCGGCGCCGTCGCCGAGGAGGTCTTCGTCGAGATCGCCGATCGCACGGGTGCGGCTGCCCGCCTCGGAGAGAACCCCCTCGAGCGGGTGCGCGCGGGCTCCCAGGCGTGGCTGGAGATGGCGCTCGATCCCGCGGTTCAGCGAATCGCGCTGCTCGATCCGCCGACGGTGCTCGGCTGGAGTCGCTGGCGCGAACTCGACGAGCGCCACACGCTCGGCGGCCTGCGCGGCGGGTTCAGGCACCTCGAGGACGAGGGACGCATCCCGGCCGGTCAGGGCGAGGTGTTCGCCAACATGCTGCT
>JAOPZS010000051.1 GCA_025963965.1 Solirubrobacterales bacterium | reverse complement strand
CTAGGCGATCATCCGCCGCACGCTTCAGCTCGTCGATCACGGCCGCACGCGCTTGGGCCGTGGCGAGGAAATCCCGTCCCAGGCGCACGGCCTCCTCCGCCAGCGACCCGGCGCAGGCGAGCACGTCCGGAAGCAGGCGCTGGATCACGCTCTCATGGAGGAACACGAGATTGCCCATTGCACCCTGCTCGACCTCGCCGTCGTCCCACTTCACCGTTACGAACTGTCCTCGGTGGACGATGAAGGCGAAATGAGCAAAGCCGCGTTCGGCCAGAGCTGCCGTGATTTCCTCGCTGCTCCACGGGCAGAGACCGAGGCCATTGGGTAGGTCAGACCAGTGCTCGACCATGATCACGTCGGCCTGGAGCCGGCCCATGCCCTCGACTACCCGCAGGTCATGGCCCTCGGTGTCGATCTTGAGGATGCCGGTGCGCGGTGGGATCTCGCCTGCGGAGACGAGCGATCCGAGCGATCGGCGAGCAGCCGGCCGACTCTCGTTCCACTCGATTTCCGGCGTGTTCGCACGCTCCAACAGCGTATGACCGAAGGTCAACGGCTCCCCGCTCGGGCTGCTCGCGAGGTGCAGCTCGGCCGTGCCATCGTCGTCGCTAACGGCGTATGGATGCACCCGCACTCGATCGTCTGCTCCATAGAGTGCGTTCAGCGTGGCGACGTTGTCCGGGTCCGGATCGAACGCGTGGACGCTTTCGGCACCGGCTCGTAGCATGGCGTCGACAAACCCACCGCGCTCCGCCCCGACGTCCATGATGCTGCGTTGCTCTAGGCGCGAAATCAAACGACCGAGCAGCATCGTCTCAGCGTCCTGCCCGTATAGCTCCATGACGAAAGCAGTCTACCCCGGGCCTGTTCCTGAGCAGCAACCTTGGGCCCTCCGAGCCGGGTCGGCCGAGCCGCTCAGCTCCTGGCTACACTCCCCCGATGCTTCGCTCGCCGTTGCCGTCAGGACCGGTGCGCGGGAGGCAAGGGACACTCCTCCGACCCCAATCGCTCGAGCCTAGATCGCACGAGAGCAAGGAGAACTCGTGAACCAAGTCGGCAGATGCGGAATATGTGCGGGGTCCCTCGCGCTTCGCTACCCGGGCCGGAACGACGCGCCGGGTTCACAGGATCTGTCGCCGACGAGCCACCCGCTCGGTGCGCATGCCGACATTCTCGAGTGCCGCGAGTGTGGCACCCTGCAGCAGCCGACCCTCATCGAGCAGCCAGATCTGCCTGGTCTGTACCGCGAGATGCGCGACGACGCCTATCTGGACGAGGAGACCGGCCGTCGGCGAGCCGCCGCACGTGTGCTGGATCTGGTTGGCGCACACGTGCCGACGGGCAAGCTGCTCGACGTGGGGTGCGGACACGGGCTCCTGCTCGACGAGGCGAGGAAGCGGGGCTATGAGACGCTCGGGCTCGAGCTCGCTGCTGACGCGGCCGGGTACGCGCGCGAGTCGCTCGGGCTTGAGGTTCTCGAGCAGACCATCGAGGATCTCGACGACGACGCGCGTTTTGACGTAATCACGCTGATCGACGTCCTCGAGCATCTCCCCGACCCCGCCTCGACGATCCGCCGCTGTCGCGACCTGCTCATGCCTGACGGGGTCCTGTGCATCGTCACTCCGGACCCGTCCTCGGTCACCGCGCGCCTGGCGGGCCGGCGATGGTGGGGGCTGGTCCCGGCACACAGCTTCTTGGTCCCCCGCCGGACACTGCTCGAGCTGCTCATCGCCGGTGGGCTGGCGATCGCCGCCGACGTACCCTATGTCCGCTCTTTCTCGCTCGGCTACTGGCTCGCAGGCTTGGCGGAGCGCAGCGAGCGGTTCGGGCGCGGCCGCCGTGCGATCGAGGCCATCGGTGAGCGCCTCCAGCTATCCCTCTCGCTCGGCGACGAGCGAGTGATAATCGCGTCGCGCGTGCAGTCACACGTGCCATCCCACAAGCTCGTCGAGGATCGCGGCGGCGACACCAAGGTGCACGTCGTGCTGCCCGCCTACAAGGCTGCGAGCACGATCCCAATCGTTGCAGCGACCCTCCCTGCGAAGGCCGCCGATCGCGCTCTATTGGTCGACGACGCGAGTCCGGACGACACCTCAGCGGTCGCGCTTCGCGAGGGATTTGAGGTGATTCGCCATCCGGCCAACCGCGGCTACGGGGCCAACCAGAAGACGTGCTACGTGCGAGCCGCGCTCGACGGCGCGGACATCGTCGTCATGGTTCACGCCGATCACCAGTACGACCCGGGACTCGTGGCGGAGATGGCGCAGCCGATCGCAGACGGGGTGGCCGACGTTGTGATCGGTTCGCGCCTGCTGGAGGACCGGGCGATCGCGGGCGGAATGCCGCGATGGAAGTGGATCGGAAACCGCGTGCTGACGACGATCGAGAACTGGGCCTTCCGCCGCTCGCACTCGGAGTACCACACGGGGTACCGGGCGTTCTCAGTCGATTTTCTGCGAGAGATCTCGTTCCTGCGCAACAGCGACAACTTTGTGTTCGATCAGGAGATCTTCGCTCAGGTCGTGGCGCGTGGCGGGGCCGTTACCGAGCTCGCGATACCGACGCGTTACTTCGTGGAGGCGTCCAGCGTCTCCTTCACGAAGAGCGTGGAATATGGCCTGCAGACGCTCTGGGTGCTCGCGCGCTTCCGCGCCGATGCGCGGCGCGGGCGCTGGGCGCTGCTGCGTCGCCCAGCCGTAGCTCTCGCGCCTGAGCGTTCCGGCACTCACATGGAGCGCACACCAGGATGAGGCCCCGCCCCAGCGCGCGACCGTTGGACGAGCGGCGCGTGGGTGTGGCCGGCGCGCTCCGCTTGACCGCTTGATGAGCGCATCGCCGGTCGCTGACAGCGGGCGCGATGGTGTGAGCTGGATCAAGCGAGCCGATGCCATCGTTGCCAACCCCGTTGTGGCCTATTGCGCGATCCTGGCGCTGCAGCTGCGCCTGCTTTGGAAGGTCTGGGACTACAAGGATCTGACGAGCGGCGACACGGCCGGCTACTTCCTGGATGCAATCAGCTGGACCCATGGACTCCACGATGACATCGTGTGGTCTCCGCTGTACACGAACTTCCTCGGGTCGCTCGATGCGCTGTTCGGAGGAGACGTCTATCAGGCCGTCCTCGTTCATCGGATCGCGATTGTGCTGGGGGCGGCGCTGCTCGTGTTGGCGTTGATGCGCCGTCTTCTCGGCCCCGCGGTCGGCCTCCTGGTGACGCTCTGGTGGGTAGTCAGCCCGCAGAACTTCAACCCGCTCTACGAGGTCCATCTCTTCGGTCTTCTCCCGCTGCTGGTCGCAGCGTTGGTGGTTGCGCGCTGGCGGGGCCGCGGTGGCCGTGGTGCGGCGCTCGGGATCCTGTTGGCGACGACGCTCGTGATGCGTAACGAGACGATCATCGCAACCCTCGTCTTTGGCGCTGCAATCGTGGTGGCCGAGATCAGAGAAGCACGTGGGCGAAGACCCAGCGCTAGCGCGAGCGGCTTCTCGATTCGACCGTACCTGCGCAGCTATGGGATCCCGATCGCGCTCGCCTGCCTGCTCGCGGGGACGTTCTACGCACGCTCGTTCACTCAAGGCAACGCGGTGTCGCAGGCGCTGCGGGCAAAGACAGGCCTGAACCTTTGTCAGTCGTATGCGTTTAACTATCAGCAGCGCCACCCCAGCAAGTTCACCGGGAACGCATTCACCGAATGCCAGCCGCTGATGAGGCAGGTCTTCGGCGCCGCCGAACCAAACTTCACCGAAGCTGCGGTTAACGACCCGCGCGCGATGGCGGCCTACATCGCATGGAATGGCAGACTGCTGGCGAGCGGCCTTCAGGTTGCCCTGTTCGATGCGACAGCGACGGGCGATCAGCCGGACTATCCGCCTGTCCAGACGCACCGGACGTACGCGCTGATCCTGTCGATCGCGTTCCTGCTCCTGCTCGCGCTCGGAGGTTGGGCGATCGTGCGCGAGCGCCGGCGATCCGGACCCCTGACGTGGGTGCTCATCCTGCTCGGTGCCCTGACGGTCACCACGCTGGCGGTGGTCCTGACCGAGCGCCCAAGACCTGAGTACATGTACCCGATGACGATCGGGATCATGGCGCTGAGCGGGGCCTGCCTGAGTGCAGTCCTACGGCGCGGCGGTGTCAGTCGCTTCACGGCGCCCGTTGGGATCGTTCTTACCGCGATCCTGCTGGCGGTGGTGCCGCCGTTCTATTCGAAGGGGCCCCGCCCGTTGCGGGCGGCGGTCGGCCACCTGCAGATCGTGCGAGGCATTCTCCATCAGCCGCGGAGCGTTCTGATCGCGGGAAGCTTCAACTTCGAGCTCTGCTCATATCTCGCGGAAACCCACAAGCGCCACTGCAGCTCTCCGAGTTGGCCGGGTCTGGCTGCGGGCGTGGCGAGGGGGGAACCCATCCGCCAGGTGCTCGATCGCGCGAAGGCGAGCGTGATCTATGCCGAACCTGTGCTTTTGGCCAACCCGGCCGTGGCGACGCTGGTCGGCGCCCCGGCACGCTATGGCTGGCGACAGCTCGGTGCCGGCAGCTCCGACGGTCAACCGTGGCACATCCTTGTTCGAAGCGCGGCTCGTTAGGCTGGACCTTCTTGAAGGATTCGGGACCAGAGATGTCCGGGAAGAGATCAGGGGCGCTGGTGCGTCCGGTCAAGCAGGTTGCAGGCCGCTTCGCCGGCGGACGGGCCGGTCGCCGCTCGCGGGTTGTTCTGAATCTCGCCACCGCGCTCGTCACGATCGTGTTCGCGTACTTCGCGCTGAGCGGCATCAAACTCGCGACTGTCTGGAGCACGCTGCGCTCGATCGACGACGTGTGGCTCGTACCCGCCCTGGGGGCGTTCGCGCTCGGCACCGTGGCTCGTGGTCTGCGATGGCGCTCCCTATTCGCGCCGGAGCGCCGACCCCCGCGTGGTGCGGTGCTGAACGCGATGACGGTCGGCTACCTGTACAACAACATCCTCCCAGCGCGCGCCGGCGAAGCGGCCCGCGTCGTGGTCCTCGCAAGGCGCAGCTCGACGCCGCCGGTGGAGATCGTGACGACCGCCGTGCTCGAGCGTCTGTACGACATCGTGGGGATCCTCGCGATCTTCTTCGTGACCGAGCCGTGGCTCCCACACGTGAACTGGGTGAAAGCGGCTGCCATCTTCGCGATCGTTGTTGTCGCGGTGATAGCCGCTGCGGCGTTCCTGCTCGTGGTCTACGGTCAGCGCTCGGTCCGTTTTGTACTGGGTCCCCTCCGCAGGTTCCCGCGGCTCTCGAGCGGACGTTTCGATCGGGTCGTCGACGAGCTCGTGCACGGCCTCAGCGGTCTGCGGCGAGGCGCGGTGGCGATCGAGGCCCTGCTGTGGACGTTCGCGGCCTGGGCGCTGTCCGCGCTATGCGCCTATTTCGTTATCCGCGCCTTCCACCTTCAGCTCCCGTTCGCATGTGCCGTACTTGTCATCGTCGCGGTGGGCCTGAGCATGATCCTTCCGTCCCCGCCGGGAGCGATCGGCGTGTTCGAGGGCGCCGCGCTGATCGCCCTCAACGCCTACGGGGTCGACCATTCGACTGCTCTCTCCTACGCGCTCGTCCTTCACGCGGTGAACTTCGTGCCGTTCATCCTGGTCGGGCCCCTGCTGCTCCACCACAACTCGCGCAATCGCGTTGTGAGAACGGGCTCTACGGGGGCATCGACGGTCGACACTCCCTCCCGATCAGCTCCCTGGCCGCCGACAGATGAAGCGGTGGGCCAGGCGCCGCGCGGCGCGCCGACCTCCGACCGAAATCCGCCGGCAAAGTCAGCACCGGCCGACGTCTCGGTGCGTAGCCGCCGGTAACCGCTCGGCCGACGCAGCACCGAGGTGCAATCGGCCCATCCGCTCCTTCAGCCCATCGCCGAGCGGTCGGGACATCCGTCCAAGATCCCTTCAGCGACCGCCCAGCGGGAACGATACGTTCCTGGTGTCCCGACTGTCCTTCGCTTCCCGCCGGCTTCTGCATCCGGCTCTCGTGACCGTGGCGCTCGGGTCCGTCGCCGTGCCAGCCACCAGCGACGCTGCGATCGTGGCCGTCGGGCCGCGGTTGGACGCCCCCGCGACGGTCAGCACGCTGGAGGGGCTCGGCTACAAAGGCGTTGACACCGCCGTGCCGCCCTCGCCCGGGGCACCTCGCGGGGTTGTCCACACATCCCACTTCGGCGCCGACACAGCGATCTGGAACACCACGGTGGCCGGCGACAGCGGAGCGATGCCGAAAGCCGGACAGGCCGACCGCATAAGGCTCGAGGGCTGCGCCGTGCGGGCGCCCGGTGGACCGGCTCCGCTGACCCAGATCCATTTCCAGACCCTTCACCGCCAGGGCGGCGGGGTCAAGGTCGCGTTGACCTCGCAGGCATTCGAGATCCCCGTCTGCGGCGAAGGTGGCGCGAGCGGCGCGACCGTCAGTACGTACTCGCCGATCAACCTCTGCGTGCGCAAGGGCGACTTCGTGGGCTTCAACGACGAGGGCGGCTTCGTCGAACCGTACTACCGCAGCGGCGTCCCCTATCAGGTGCTGCGCTACGCACACGGCTCGACGCTCGACTCCTTCCTGCGCGGTGGGGGCACGAACAACGGAGCGTTCTTCGACCCGTCGGAAACGACGGCGATGGACGGCTTCGCGAGCCGCGCCAACGCGCAGCTGATGCTCCAGGTCGAGCTCGGCACGGGTCCCGACGCCCGCTACGTCTGCCCGGGCGGCCACAAGGACGCGCCCCGCGCGCTGCCGTCGCTGCGCGTCAGCCGGCAGACCGACGGGATCAACCGCGCCCGTGTGGTCGCGGTGGCGATCTACTGCCGCCCGGTCACGGGCTGTCACGGATCGGCCAGGCTCACGCTGCCTGCGACCGGCCGGGCGGCGACGGTGGGGCACTCGGTCTTCTCGCTCCCGGGCAACAAGACGAGCCACCTCCCGATCAAGGTCAGCCCCGAAGTGCTGAGGCTGATCCGCAAGCACCACGGCGTCAACTCCCAGATCGAGATACAGATGGGCCGCAAGACGATCAAGCAGCGCGTCACGATCAAGATCCTGTGATGGTGATGTCGCGCTTGGGTCGCTCCGCCTTCCAGTTGACCGTCCGGGGTGTCCGGCCCGTCGCGGTGGCCGTCTGTGTCATCGCCGGCGTGCTCGGCGTCCCGGCCGCGAGCGGCGCCGAAGTGAGCACGTTCGGCTCCTCGCTGTCGGTCCCCGCGACGCTCGACACGGCTGAAAACCTCAACTACGAAGGCACCGGTATCGCCCTGCCGGGCTCGGTCTTCCACATTCCCCACGATGGCGCCGACACGGCGCTCTGGGACGTCGCGATCCCGGCGCTCAGTGCGTCGGCGCCCTCTGCCGGTCAGGTGGTGACTGTCAGCCTCGAGGGCTGTGCGCGCCAGCCCAGCGGCGCGCCCGCGCCGTTGACGCAGATCCACTTCCAGGTTCTCTCGCCGCTGCCCGGCGGAGGGGCTCAGGTCTCGCTCACCAGCCAGCCCTTCGACATCCCCGTGTGCGGCGCCGCCGGCGCGAGCGGCAGCACCGTCACGAGCTACGCGCCGATCAACCTGTGCGTCGCCCAGGGGAACTACGTGGGCTTCAACGACGAGGGCGGCTTCGTGGGCGGCGCGCCGCCGCAGTACCCGGCGGGTGTCCCCTACCAGGTGATCGGCGCCGTGCAGGGCGCGAGCATGGACTCGTTCATCCGCGGCGGCGGCACGAACAACGGCTCCACGATGGCAGCATCCGACCGCACCAACCACGACGGCTTCGCGACGAACAACAACGAGGAGCTGATGCTGCAGTCGACGCTCGCGACTGGAGCCGACGCGCTTCCGGTGTGCGGCGGAACCAAGGGCGTTCCCGCTCCCGGCAGCGCCGGGTACTCGCAGTCCCCGGCGGGGCCAGCGCTGCGGGTCGGCAAGCAGACCGACGGGATCAACCATCACGGGATCGCGTCGATCGCGATGTTCTGCCATGCGGGTAGCGTTTGCGCAGGTTCGCTGACGCTGAGCCCCCTGACCGGTCACGGCCGGGCGCGCAGCGTGCACCAGAGCTTCTCGATCGCCGGCGGCAAGACGACGCACGTGTCGGTCCGCGTGCCCAAGTCGGTGGTTGCGCTCGCTCGCAAGCACCGCAAGGGCGTTCCGATGCGCCTGACGGCGCTCATCGCCGGCAGGGCCGTCGTTCAGACGATCCAGCTGCGCATCTTCTAGGCACCCTCTCAGGTCGGATCTGCGCCCGTGCCGGGTGGCGCTCGTGACGGTGGCCCGGATACCCTGTGGCGCTCGTGGAGATCGTCCAGACAAGCCTGCAAGGCCTCGTGGCCATCGAGCCCGCCGTCCACGGCGACGAGCGCGGCTTCTTCATCGAGACCTACCGGGAGCAGTGGCATCAGCGCGCCGGGATCCCGGCCGACAAGCGCTTCGTGCAGGACAACCACTCCCGCTCGGGCCGCGGCGTGGTGCGCGGCATGCACTTCCAGGTCGGAGCGGGAGTGGCGAAGCTGGTCCGCTGCGCGCGCGGGAAGATCCTCGACGTGGCTGTCGACCTGCGCGCCGGCTCGCCGACATACGGGCGGTGGGCGGCCGTCGAGCTCGACGACGAGGCGATGCGCGAGCTCTACGTGCCGGTCGGGTTCGCGCATGGCTTCTGTGTGCTCAGCGAGACCGCCGACGTGATCTACAAGCAGACCGGCTACTACGACGGAGAGCTGGAACGCGGGATCGCCTACGACGATCCGGAGATCGGCATCGAGTGGCCGCTGCCGCCGGGCGAGCTGAGCGTCTCAGAGCGCGACGCGGCCGCGCCGCGGCTCAGCGAGATTGCGCCGGAGCTGCCGTTTCGGTGGCAGACTTAGCGGCGATGCGCCAGCGGCTGAGGGCAAGAACCAACGGCTACACGGTCACAGCCGGGCAGTACGTGCTGATCGCGCGCGCCGCGCTTGTGGCCTTGACGCTGATCGTGCTGAGCGGCGCCGCGGTGCGCCTGACCGGGTCGGGCCTCGGCTGCCCGACCTGGCCGAAGTGCTATGGAAACTACTACCCGCCGCTCAACACGCACGCCGTGATCGAGTTCTCAAACCGCGTCGTCTCGGTGCCCGTCGTGCTCGCCGCGGGCCTCGCATGGGTCGGCGCGCTGCGCCGGCGCCCGTACCGGCGCGACCTGGTCTGGCTCGGCGCCCTGCTGCCGCTGGGCGTGATCGGCCAGGCCGTCCTCGGGGGCCTCACCGTCAAAGGCGCGCTCGACTACGGATGGGTGATGGGCCACTTCGCGCTGTCGATGCTGATCCTGCTCGCCGCCGTGGTGCTCCTCTGGCGCGCCTCGCACGAGCCGGAGGAGGAGCCGGGCGCCCAGCGCGTGCCGGAGCCCGACCCGATCGCAGACAGGCCGCTGCTGCGCGGCCTGGTCGGGCTCGTGGCGCTCGGCGCCCTGACGATCTTCGCCGGCACGGCCGCCACAGCCGCCGGCCCTCATGCCGGCGGCTCGCCCGGCCAGCGCATCAACCGCCTGAACTTCGACGGTCGCGGCACGATGGACTTCGTGATCCATCGCCACGGCGAGATCGCCCTCGTCTTCGGCCTGGCGGCTGTCGCCGCCTGGTTCCTGGCCCGCCGGCGCGATGCCCCGGACCGGGTCAGGCGGCCGCTGACCGTGCTCTGCTGGCTGCTCGTACTGCAGGGCGCCGTCGGGCTCGACCAGTACAAGACGCACCTGCCGACCCAGCTCGTGTGGGTCCACGTGGCGCTTGCCTGCGCGACCTGGTTGGCGACGGTCTGGGCTGCCTGCGAGGCCGGAGCGCTCGGCTACGTGCTGCGCACGCACGCGCGCCGCACACGCACGCAGGGGCCGCTGCGCGGAACCGCGCCAATCGAGTTCCCCGGAAATTAGGGCGTTTTCGAGCGGCAAACCCCGTGTTTTCGGGTGTCGTCGTCCGCATCAGCTACTAGCCTCCCCGAAGCAAAGACACTCGAGAAGGGAGTGGCATGACCAAGAACGAGCTAGCTGAGGTGGTCGCCTCGAAAACCGGCATAAGCGGCAGCCAGGCACGCCAGGCAGTCGAGGCGGTGATCGAGTCGGTCTCCGACGAGCTTGCCTCCGGGGGAGAGGTCTCGCTTGCGGGCTTTGGCAAGTTCAGCGTCAGCCAGCGGGCCGCGCGTCAGGGGCGTAACCCCTCGACGGGGGAGACGATCCAGATCGGGGCTTCGAAAGCCGCGAAATTCTCCGCGGCCAGCGCGCTGAAGAAGCGTCTGAACCCCTGAGCGGACTCGAGTGTCACCGGTTCGTGAGAGCCGGTGACACCCGCGCTCCGCTCCCATGCCGCCGGCCGGCGCCGGTCGCGCCGCTGCCGAACCCGCACGTAGCGGGCTTTCGGCCAATCCTTACGAGTCGGTAACCCTCCGTTAAGTCCCGCGCGGGAAGGTTCGCTGCGAACCCTCCCTCGACGACGGGCGGTCCCGATGAAGCCGGCAGTGCAAGCGAACACCACCGCGGCGAAGCGCTACCCCTCGCTGGTCGCCTTCTACAACTCCGATCCTGACCGTCTGAGCTCTCGCGAGCAGGACGTCGGCCTTTGGTGGCGCGAGAGCGCCGACGGGCCGCTGCACAGGGCAGCCTGGATCAACGACACGGGCGAGCTGTACCTCGTTCGACTCGGACCGCCCGGCGATGGCGGCGGCACCGTGGAGGTGCTGGCGAGCGTGGGGGACGCCGACCGGCTCGCGCGCATGCTGAGCGGCTGGCGCGAGCGTTGCGGGGAGCCCGGCTCGCTGCGCTGGCTGCGTCGGCGCACCGCCCTGACGGCCACACCCATGCGCCGGCGCCCGCTGCGCTCCCACGCGCCCGTTGGGGCAGCCGCCTAGCACCGGACGAGCACAGTGCCCAATCGACCCCGGGGGGCCGGTCCGGCCCCCGCGGCGGTGCGCGCAGCAAATCTTTCGCGCTGCGCGTGAGCTTTCCGCGGGAGGTGTGTCTCAGTCCTGTCCACCAACGACGGCCGCCGCAGCGGTGGCCGAGGAGGTAGCCAGATGAGACGGATCATCCAGACTACGATCGCATCCTCGCTGCTCGCGCTCGCTCTGCCGGCGGCAGCGCTGGCGCAGCATTCGAGCCACCACGTGCGCGGGCACCACCACCGCCACCACAGCCGCGCGCACACGGTCGTCTTCACACATGGGGTCGCCAAGACAATTCCGGGCACGACGACGCCGGTGACCACGACTCCGACGCCGCCCGCAGGCGAACCGGCGGGCACGATCGCCTCCTTCGAAGGCGGCATCCTGAAGATCACGCTCGCCGACAACTCGACGGTCTCGGGCAAAGTCACCGAACAAACCGAGATCCGTTGCAACTCCGCCAGCGGTGACGATGTCGGCGACGACAACGGCACCGACGGCGACGACAACAGCGGCGACGATGGCGACAGCCACGGTGGCCCGAGCAGCGGACACGGTGACCTCTCCAGCCGCGGCGACGACGAGCACCACGGCTCGGTCTCCGGCGAACTCGGCGAAGGCACCTGCGGTGTCTCGGCCCTGACGCCAGGCGCGAAGGTCGCCGAGGCAGAGCTCTTCGTCAGCTCCGCGGGCTCGGTGTGGGAGAAGGTCGAGGTCATCCAGTAGCGCCGGTCGCAAACGCTCGCAATTCCCGCGCGTGAGCGCAAGAACAGGGGGCCGGCGCACGCCGGCCCCCTTTCGCTGCCCGCGGCGCCCAGCGCGGCCGGCGGTTGCCCGCGGCGCCCCCACGCGGCCGGCGCGTCCACCGGCCGGCTGCAGGAAATTCGTCCAGCCGCGCAAGGTTTCCCGGGAATCCGGCGTCTACTGGGAGTGAGGGCGGCGGACGCGCACCCGCCGCCCTTCGTGTTGGGCGACCGCGCAACCTGCTCGCCCCGCCAAAAAGCCATGAGCCCCCGCTTCACGATCCGCCCGCTTTCAGCCCAGACGGATGCTCGCCTGGTGGAGATGGCGCGCGCCGGCGAGGAGCGAGCCTTCGAGACGCTGGTGCGCCGCCATCGTCGCGCGCTGGCGCGCTACGCCCGCCGCATCGGCCTGCCCGAGCACCGCGTCGATGACGTGCTCCAGCAGGCGCTCACGAAGGCCTGGCTGGCGCTCGATCGTGGGGTCGAGGTCCGCGAGCCCCGCGCCTGGCTCTACAAGATCGTCCACAACGTCTCGATCAACTCCCTGCGCGGCGCCGGCGGGCAGATCCACGAGTCGATCGAGACCGTCGCGCCGGCCAGGACGCCGCAGGCTCCAGGCGAGATCGACACGGGCCTGCGTGCCCGCGACGCGCTCGGTCATGTCGCGGCGCTCCCGGACATGCAGCGCGACGCGATCGTGCTGACGGCGATCGCAGGCCACAGCCACGAGGAGGCGGCGAGCCTGCTCGGTGTCAGCGACGGCGCCGTGCGTGGGCTTCTCTACCGGGCACGCACGACGCTGCGCGGCGCGGCGGCGG
>JAOPZS010000022.1 GCA_025963965.1 Solirubrobacterales bacterium | reverse complement strand
GGCGCTGGGGGCGAGCGCGGGCGCGGCCGCCAACGGGGCCGCTGTCGCCGAGCCGGTCACCGTGGCGCAGCCCGCAGGCCGCCGGGCCAAGGGCCCATCGAAGAACCGCCAGAGCGCGCAGCAGAAGGCCGAGCGGGCCGTCGAGCAGGCCGAAGCGTCGCTGGCAGAGGTCGAACAGGAGCTGACCGACCCAGCTGCGTGGGCGAGCCGCTACGAGGCCGCGAAGTCCGAGGCCCGGCACACGGCGGCACGGCGCGCCGTCGAGGCCGCCTACGCGGAGCTCGAGGCGCTGGTCGACTGAGGAGGCCTGCCCTAGACTCGGGGCATGGAGCGCTGGCGCACCGCCCGCAACGTCGCGATCATCGTCGCGATCGGCCTCGCCCTCTACTACGTCCCGGGCGGGGGCCATGCGGCGAACGGCTTCGAAGCGTTCCTGTGGGTCCTGTTCGCGATCGGCCTCGGCTATATCGGCCTGCGTCAGTACCGTGAAAACCAGTTTCGCCTGAGTGCCCTCGGCGACCGGCACCGGGGGCTGCTCTACGGCGCGTTGGCGCTGGCCGTGTTCTGTTACATGGGCCGCCAGCGGATGTGGGAATCGGGACTGGGCGAGCTCGCCTGGTTCGTGCTGGTCGGCCTCGTCGTGTGGGCGCTGATGGAGGTCTACCGGCACGTGCGCAGCTACTCCTAGCGGCGACGAACAGCATGAAGAACGACAGCAGCCGATCGACGCACACAGGAGGCACTCCCTCCGAGCTGATCGACGGCAGGATCGCGGAGCTGGGTGACTGGCGGGGCGAGACGCTCGCTCAGGTTCGACGCGTGATCAAGCAGGCAGACCCGGAGGTCGTCGAGGACTGGAAATGGAGAGGGGTGCCGGTGTGGTCGCACGCGGGGATCATCTGCACCGGCGAGACGTACAAGAAGGTCGTGAAGTTGACGTTCGCCAAGGGTGCCTCGTTGGATGACCCGTCCGGCCTCTTCAACTCCAGCCTCGAGGGCAACACCAGGCGCGCCATCGATATCCACGAGGCTGAGGAGATCGATGAGAAGGCGTTGAAGGCGCTGATTCGTGCCGCCGTGGCGCTGAACCAGTCCTGAGCGGCGCCGGGCGTCCTGCGCGCCCCTCCTATCCTCGGAGCGTGGCAACAGCGGACACTCAGCCTCAGGACGCGGAGCAGTCCGCAAAGCAGCCCGCCGCAGCGTTGGCGGCGCAGCGCCGCGCGCTTCCCGACCAGCCCGGCGTGTACCTGTTCCGCGACGGCAGCGGCGGCGTGATCTACGTCGGCAAGGCGAAGTCGGTCCGCAAGCGGGTGGCGTCGCACTTCTCCAAGGCGCAGGTGCCGAGCAGCCCCGGCCACGCGGAGATGGTCGCCACCGTCGAGCACGTGGAGTGCGTCGTCGTCGCCACCGAGGCCGAGGCGCTGCTCGCCGAGCAGAGCTTCATCAAGCAGTACCGGCCGCGCTTCAACATCAGGTTGCGCGACGACAAGTCCTACCCCTTCATCGCGATCTCGCTGGACGAGGCATACCCGCGGGTGTACTTCACGCGCGAGCGCCATCGCGGCAACCGCGCGTACTTCGGCCCGTACTCCAACGCCAAGCGCGTGCGTGCCACGCTCGAGGTGCTCGCCAAGGTCTTCATGTTCCGCTCGTGCACCGGAGCGGAGCCCGGGCGGCGCAGCGGCAGCCCGTGCCTCGACTACTACATCAAGCGCTGCGGGGCCCCGTGCGTCGGCTACGTCAGCCGCGAGGAGTACCGGGCGGCGATCGACGGCGTCATCGACTTCCTGTCCGGACGCTTCTCGGCGATCGAGCGCGACCTCGAGGGCAGGATGCGCGAGGCGGCCGCTCACGAAGAGTTCGAGCAGGCGACGATCGAGCGCAACCGCCTGCAGGCCGTGCGCTCGCTGCTGGAGCGCCGGCGGGTGACGGGCGACTCGATGGGCACGTTCGACGCGGTGGCCGTCGCGCTCGACGGGCGCGAGGCCAACGCGCAGGTCTTTCAGGTGCGCGACGGCGTGCTGTCCGATCGCCAGTCCTTCTATCTCTCCAACGAGACCGAGCGCGATCCCGGCGAGGTCGCCGAGGAGTTCATGCTCCAGTACTACGGCGCCGGAACGTCGATCCCGGCGCTCCTGGTAGTGCAGCGCGAGGTCGGCGAGCGCGGCGCGCTGGCCGACGCGCTCGCCAGCCGCCGCGGCGGCCCGGTCGAGCTGCGCGTCGCCGAGCGGGGTGAGAAGCGCCGCATCCTCGAGCTGGCCGATCGCAACGCGCGGCTCGCTCTCGACCAGGACAAGCTGCGCTCCGAGCGCCGCCGCCAGGGGCGGGTCGAGGCGCTCGAAGGGCTGCAGACGGCGCTCGCGCTCGACGCGCCGCCGGTGCGGATCGAGTGCTTCGACATCTCCAACCTCGGCGGCACGCACACGGTCGCCTCGATGGTCGTCTTCGAGGGCGGCGCGCCGAAGAAATCGGACTACCGGCGCTTCAAGATCCGCTCGACGGAGGGCGCGCCCGACGACTTCGCCGCGATGGCCGAGGTGCTCGAACGCCGTTTCGCGCAGTGGGAGCGCCAGATGGACATCTCGCCGCACGACCCCGCGCACGACCCCAGCTTCGCCTCGCTGCCGAACCTCGTCGTGATCGACGGCGGCAAGGGTCAGCTCGCTGCCGGGCTCGGCCCGCTGCAGGGCTTCCGCGAGCGCGGTGTCGCCGTCATCTCGCTGGCCAAGCGAATCGAGGAGGTCTTCCAGCCCGGCCGCGGCACGCCGCTCGTGCTCGACCACTCCACGCCCGAGCTGCAGCTGCTGCAGCGCGTTCGCGACGAGGCCCATCGCTTCGCGATCACCCATCACCGCAGCCGCCGCGACCGCGCGATGACGAGCTCCGTGCTCGACGAACTGCCGGGCGTGGGCGCCGCACGAAAGCGCGCGCTGCTGGCCCATTTCGGCTCTCCCGACGCGGTGCTCGCCGCGACGGGCGAGGAGCTGCAGGTCGTGCCGGGGGTCCCCGCCAAGGTCGGGAGGGATCTCCACGCCTTCCTGCACCGGGCGGGCTGAGCCGCAAAGGGGGCCTTGCTCGCACGTATGCGCACCGGCTCGTTCGCACGCTCTCGCGCCGGGAGGATCTCCCCGCGCGTCGCCGCGACCGCCAGGATCTTCACCGCTCGTCCGCCTCGCGCGGCACAATGACTGAGAGATGGCCGTGATCAGGCCCCTGCGCCCGCTGCGCGCCACCGGCGGCCGAGCCGACGAGCCGGTCCTCGAGTCGCGCCTGGAGGACCTCGTCGTGATCACCGGCTTCTCGGGAGCCGGCAAGTCGACCGCGATGAACGTCTTCGAGGACGCCGGGTACTTCTGCGTCGACAACCTGCCTCCGGAGATGATCCGATCGCTGGTCGAGCTGGTGGTCCACAAGGGCACGAAGGTCGAGCGCGCCGCGGTCGTCTCGGACGTTCGCGGCGGCGTCTACTTCGAGGGGCTGCGCGCCGTCGTCGACGACCTCGACGCGCTCGGCCTGAACCACAGCGTGCTGTTCCTGGAGGCCTCGGAGGAGTCGCTGGTGACCCGCTACAAGGAGACGCGCCGGCGCCATCCGCTGGCGCCGGACGGCAGCGTCGCCGCGGGGGTGGTGGCAGAGCGTGAGCTGCTCAGCCCGCTGCGAGAACGGGCCGACCTCGTGATCGACACGACGGGCATGTCGGCCACGAGCCTGCGCGAGAAGATCGCGGCGGAGTTCCTGCCCCGCAAGTCCGTCGGCAAGCTGGCCGTGACGTTCATGAGCTTCGGCTTCAAGCACGGTCCGCCCCGCGACGAGGATCTGGTGCTCGACGTGCGCTTCCTGCCCAACCCGCACTACGAGCACGACCTGCGCGAGATGACCGGCCTCGACGCGCCCGTCGTCGAGCACATCGGCCGGGACGGACGGCTCGCCGAGCTCTACGAGCGGCTGGACCCGCTGCTGGACTTCCTGCTGCCCCAGTACGTCGGCGAGGGCAAGGCGCACCTGATGATCGCTGTCGGCTGCACCGGTGGCAGGCACCGCTCCGTCGCGATCGCCGAGCGGCTCGCCGAGCGCTACGGCGAGCATCCCGACCTGGACGTGAGCGTCGCCCACCGCGACATCGACAAGGCCCCGCGGGGGGCCTGAGCCGGGCAGCAGGGCTCCCGGGGCGTCCAACGGGCCCCGTCCCGCTGATACCCTCCCGCCGGCACGCCGGGCGATGGAGCGGGGCTCCAGAGGCCCGGCATCGTTCATTTTCGCTCCAGGAGGAAACGGATGGCCGTGAGGGTCGGGATCAACGGGTTCGGTCGGATCGGCCGCAACGCCTTCCGCGCCGCGATGTCCCGCGGCGACGCCGGGCAGATCGAGTGGGTCGCGGTCAACGATCTGACCGACGCCGAGACGCTCGCCCACCTGCTGAAGTACGACTCGATCCTCGGTCCCTATCCGGGCACCGTCGAGGTCCGGGAGGGCGCGATCGTCGTCGACGGCAAGGAGCTGAGGGTCCTCGCCGAGCGTGACCCGGGCGCGCTGCCCTGGGGCGAGCTGGGGGCCGACGTGGTGATCGAGTCGACCGGCCTGTTCACCGACCGCGAGAGCGCCGCCAAGCACCTCGCAGGCGGCGCCAAGAAGGTCGTGATCTCGGCGCCGGCGAGCGATCCCGACGCGACGGTCGTGCTGGGAGTCAACTTCGACGAGGTCTACGACCCCGCGTCGCATGACGTGATCTCCAACGCGTCCTGCACGACCAACTGCCTGGCGCCTGTCGCGAAGGTGCTCAACGACACCATCGGCATCCGCCACGGGCTGATGACGACGATCCACGCCTACACGGCCGACCAGCGGCTGCAGGACATGCCGCACAAGGACCTGCGCCGGGCACGCGCCGCCGCGATCAACCTGATCCCGGCCTCGACCGGGGCGGCGAAGGCGATCGGGCTCGTGATCCCGGAGCTCCAGGGCAAGCTCCACGGGTTCGCCGTGCGGGCGCCCGTGCCGACCGGCTCGGTCGTCGATCTGACCATCGAGGCAGGACGCGAGACGACCGTCGACGAGGTCAACGCGGCGCTCAGGGCGGCGGCGGCGAGCGGCCCGCTGAACGGCTTTCTGCGCTACACCGAGGACCCGATCGTCTCCAGCGACATCGTGCAGTCCCCGTACTCGTCGATCGTCGACTCGAAACTGACGGCGGTGATGGAGAAGACGATGGTCAAGGTCGTCGCCTGGTACGACAACGAGTGGGGCTACTCCAACCGCCTCGTCGATCTCGTCCAGAGGGTCCTGTGAGCGCAGCACGCGACCGGCGCTCAGAGCGGCGCCGCGCGGGTAGAGGCAGATCGTGAAGCAGCCCCGACCGGCTGGAGCGGACGCCCGATGAGAAGCATCGATGAGCTCGACGTTGCCGGCCGGCGCGTGCTCGTCCGGGTCGACTTCAACGTGCCGCTCGAGCGCGACGGCGACAACGTCGCGGTCGCCGATGACACACGCATCCGGGCGGCGCTCCCGACGATCGAGGAGCTGCGCAGCCGCGGCGCGCGCCTCGTGCTCGTCTCGCACCTCGGCCGGCCTGAGGGCCGCCGTGAGGAGGACCTGTCGCTTGCGCCGGTCCTCGCGCGCCTGCGCGAGCTGACGAACGCGTCCGTGGCGCTCGCACCCGGCGTCGTCGGTGACGACGTCAGGGCGATGACGGAAGCGCTTCGCGACGGCGAGATCATGGTGCTCGAGAACGTCCGCTTCGAGCCGGGCGAGACGACCAACGATCCCCGTCTCGCCGCGGCCCTCGCCGAGCTCGGCGACTTCTACGTCAACGACGCATTCGGCGCCGCGCATCGCGCCCACGCCAGCACAGAGGGCGTCGCGCACCTGTTGCCGAGCGCGGCCGGCCGGCTGCTCGAACGCGAGGTGCGGACGATCGGCGCGATCCTCGAGGACCCGGCCCGTCCGCTCGTCGCGGTCGTCGGCGGCGCCAAGGTCGCCGACAAGATCGCCGTGATCGACCGCTTCCTCGACATCGCCGACGTCGTGATCATCGGAGGCGCCATGTGCTTTCCGTTCCTCTGCGCGCAGGGCCACGGCGTCGGCGAGTCGCTGTGCGACGAGGAGGACACCCAGCACGCGCGCCGCGCTCTCGCGAAGGCGACCGACCCCCGCAAGGCAAGCGTGCAGCTGCCGGAGGACCTCGTGATCGCCGACCGCTTCGCCGCCGACGCCGAGCACAGGGTGCTCGACTCGGTCGAGGTGCCGGAAGGCTGGATGGGCCTGGACATCGGCCCGGCCACGGCCGAGCGCTACGCCGCGACGATCGCGATCGCCGGCTCGGTCTTCTGGAACGGCCCGATGGGAGCGTTCGAGATGGAGCCGTTCGCGGCCGGCACCCGCCGCATCGCCGAGGCCGTTGCGGCTGCCCCCGGCGTCACGGTGGTCGGCGGCGGCGACTCGGCGGCCGCGCTCGCGCAGTTCGGCCTCGAGGACGCCGTGGACCACCTCTCGACCGGCGGCGGCGCCACGCTCGAGCTTGTCGAGGGACGCGAGCTGCCGGGGATCGCGGCGCTCGACGTCTCCGGGGTCGCGTCCTGATGGCCCGCACGCCGCTCGTCGCCGGCAACTGGAAGATGTACAAGACCGAGGCGCAGGCCGAGGAGTTCATCCAGGCGCTGCTGCCCCGCGTCTCCTCGCTCGACGGCGCCGACCTGGCGATCTGCGTGCCGTTCACCGACCTGAGGGCGATGGTCGACAGCTCCCGCGGCTCACCCGTCGAGGTGTTCGCGCAGAACATGCACTACGAACCCGAGGGACCTTTCACGGGCGAGATCTCCGCGCCGATGCTGGGAGAGCTCGACGTGCGCGGCGTCGTGCTCGGCCACTCCGAGCGCCGCCAGCTCTTCGGCGAGACGGACAAGGCGCTCGCGCTGAAGGTGCCGGCAGCGCTCGACGCCGGGCTCGTGCCGATCCTCTGCGTCGGCGAGACCGAGGAGGAGCGTGACGGCGAAGAGACCGAGCGCAAGCTGCGCCACCAGATCAACGAGGACCTTGCCGGGGTCCCGGCCGCCCGGCTCGCCGAGGTCGTCGTCGCGTACGAGCCGATCTGGGCGATCGGGACCGGCCGTGTCGCCGAGGGCGAGCAGGCCCAGGAGGCGATCGCCTTCATCCGCGCGCTCGTGTCGGGCCGCGACGAAGCGGCCGGTGAGAGCCTCCGGATCCTGTACGGCGGCTCGGTCAAGCCCGACAACGCCGCCGAGCTGCTGGCGCTGCCCGACGTCGACGGCGCGCTCGTCGGGGGCGCCTCGCTGGACCCCGCCTCGTTCGCCGAGATCGCCGCAGCCGCCTCGCGATGAGCGCCTCCGGTGGCGCGGGCGAGCTGCCACCTGGTCCGGCCGCCGTGCCCGTCCCGCGTGCGGCGCTGATCATTCTCGACGGCTGGGGCCTGGCCGAACCGGGGCCGGGCAACGCGATCTCGCTCGCCCGCACGCCGGTCTTCGATGAGCTCTGGCGCGGCTACCCGCACGGGACGCTGACGACGTGGGGACGTGCCGTCGGGCTGCCCGACGGCCAGATGGGCAACAGCGAGGTGGGCCACCTCAACCTCGGCGCCGGCGCCGTCGTGCGCCAGGACCTGATGCGGATCGACGACGCGATCGCCGACGGCGAGCTGGCCGGCAACGAGGTGCTGCGGGAGGCCTTCTCCGGCGCCCGCCGCGTGCACCTGCTGGGCCTGGTCTCCGACGGCGGGGTGCACTCCTCCTTCGAGCATCTGCAGGCGCTGATCGCGCTGGGCCGCGAGGTTGGCGCGGGCGATGTCGTAGTCCACGCCTTCACCGACGGCCGCGACACGCTGCCGCACTCCGGCGCAGCGTTCCTGGCCGAGCTGGACGCGATCGACGGCGCGCGCGTCGGCTCGGTCGTCGGGCGCTACTGGGCGATGGACCGCGACAGCCGCTGGGAGCGAACCGCGCGGGCCTACGAGCTGATCGTCGCCGGCCGCGCCGAGCAGCGTGCCGACAGCGGCGAGCAGGCCGTGCGCGACGCCTATGAGCGTGGCGAGACCGACGAGTTCATCGAGCCGACGATGGTCGGCGCCGAGGCTCGGATCGGACCGGGGGACAGCGTGCTCTGCTTCAACTTCCGTCCCGACCGGATGCGCCAGCTGGTGCGCGCGCTGGCCGAGCCCGGCTTCGGCGAGGGTCCCGATGCAGAGCAGTTGCCCGGTTGGCCGGGACGCGCCGGGGCCGAGCCGGTCGGGCGTCTGAGCACCCTGACCCGCTACGAGGAGGGCTGGCCCTATCCGGTGGCGTTCGCCCCAGAGCACCCGGCGAGCACGCTGGCCGAGGTGCTGGCCGCCGCCGGCGCCCGGCAGCTGCACGTCGCGGAGACCGAGAAGTACCCGCATGTCACGTACTTCTTCAACGGCGGCGACGAGGCGCCGCAACAGGGCGAGCGCCGCGAGATGGTGCCCTCTCCACGCGACGTTCCAACGTACGACCGCAAGCCCCAGATGAGCGCCGAGCAGGCGGCCGACGCTTTCATCGGTGCGTGGCGCGAGGAGGCCGACGGAGGCTTCCGCTTCGGGATCATCAACTTCGCCAACGCCGACATGGTCGGCCACACCGGCGTTATCGAGGCGGCGGTCAAGGCGGTCGAGACGGTCGACGCGTGCCTGGCGCGCATCGTCGAGGCGGTCCAGGAGTCCGGCGGCGCGCTCCTGATCACGGCCGACCACGGCAACGCGGACGAGATGCTCGAGGATGACGGCTCGCCCGACACCGCGCACTCGCTCAACCCGGTGCCCGTGGTCGTCACGGTCGAGGGCCTCGAGCTGCGCGACGAGGGCATCCTCGCCGACGTCGCCCCGACGATCCTGGAGCTGCTCGGGATTCCGCAGCCCCCGGAGATGACGGGCGAGTCGCTGATCGCCGGCGGCTGAGCCTTGGCCGGCCCCGGCCGGCGCTGCTATGTTCGTTGCATCCGCAACGGAGGGGGACTCGTTGTCCGAGACCGTCAGCAGATCAACCGATCCGACCGACTTCACGGCGACTGAGCTCGGTGCGTGGCGCGGCATGCTCCGCGTGCACGCATGCCTCGTCCGGGCCTTGGATGCCCAGCTCGACGCCGCCCACGGCCTGCCGATCACCTCGTATGAGGTGCTCATCCACCTCGGGGACGCGCCGAACGGCCAGATGCGGATGCGCGACCTCGCCGACGCGGCGCTGCTCAGCCGCAGCGGCTTGACCCGGCTCGTGGATCGCCTCGAGCGCGACGGGCTGATCGAGCGCGCCTCGTGCCCGTCCGACGCCCGCGGCGCGTTCGCGGTCATCACCGAGGCCGGGCGGGAGCTGCTCGACCGCGCGCGGCCGGCCCACCGCGCGGAGGTCCGCCGCCAGTTCCTCGATCACTTCGACGAGGACGAGCTGGAGCAGCTGGCGGGGTATTGGGAGCGGGTGCTTCCCGGTTCCGTCACCGACGGCCCGGGGCCCAGCGCGACCAGCTGCTGAGTCTGGGCGCCGCCGGCTCAGGTCCGCGTGCCCGGGCGCCGATATCGGCGAAGGGATGGCCGACGTCGCCGCTGCACAGGGATCCGTCGCGCGGCTGCGTGCTGCGCCGCTTCGCCTGCTCGGAGACGAGCGGCTGGCCGACCTCGCCGCGCGCGGTGACCGCCACGCGTTCGCGGCCATCTACGAGCGCTACCACAAGCCGCTCTATCGCTACTGCGTCTCGCTGCTCGGCAATCCCGAGGACGCCCGCGACGCCCTGCAGACGACGCTGCTCGCCGCCCTTCGCGGCCTCGAGCGCCGGCCGCTCGACGGCGCGCTGCGCCCGTGGCTCTACCGGATCGCCCACAACGCGTCCGTCTCGCAGATCCGGGCGCGCCGGGACCAGGCCGAGCTCGACGAGCGCACCGCTCCCACCGTCGACCCGCCGGAGCGCGCGGTCGCCGCGCGCGAGCGCCTCGGCGGCCTGCTCCGGGACCTGCACTCGCTCTCGACGCGGCAGCGCTCGGCGCTGCTCCTCCGCGAGCTGAGCGGCCTTCCCTACGCGGAGATCGGCGCGACCTTCGCGATCACGCCGGCCGCGGCGCGGCAGACCGTGTTCGACGCCCGGTCGGCGCTCGCCGAGCTCGCCGCGGGCCACGACGAGCAGTGCTCGACCATCCGCCGCACGCTCTCGGACGGCGACCGCCGCGTGGTGCGGGGCCGGCGCGTCCGCAGCCACCTCGCCGGATGCACCACCTGTCGCGCGTTCGAGGAGCACCTGCGAAGCCGGCTCCGCGTGCTGGCGCTCGTGCCCGCGCCGCCGGCGGCCGCCGCGGCCGCCGCGCTGCAGTCGTTCCTGGGCGCGACCGGCGGAAGCTTCGCACTCGTGCCGGGCGTCCTCAAGGGCGC
>JAOPZS010000013.1 GCA_025963965.1 Solirubrobacterales bacterium | reverse complement strand
CGGGCAACGGGACAACTGGTGCTCGAGTTCGACCACCTCGGCGACAAGGCCTTCGGCATCTCCCAAGGCCTACGCGACCGCTCCTGGGCCTCGGTTCTCGCGGAGATCGACAAGTGCGAGGTCGTTTGTGCAAACTGTCACCGTCGCCGAACCGCCCGTCGTGGCGGCTCCGCACGCGCGGCTGTAGCTCAACGGTAGAGCCTCGCCCTTCCAAGGCGATGATGCGGGTTCGATTCCCGCCAGCCGCTTCAGCGGCCACCCGAGCGGACGCCGGGCGCCCTCACTCCAGCCCCGGGCCCTGCCCCCCGGCAGCCCCTTTCCGGTCCTCCACTGGCACCTCCCCAGCCTCGTCTGCCAGTCCCGGGGGCGGCCACGGGCCGAACCAGTTGTCGCGCGCGCCGTCGAGCGTGACAGTCGAGCCGTTGAACGCCCGGCCCAACGGGGAGGCCAGCATCGCGACCAGCCACGCATGCTCGATCGGCGTGCCCAGGCGCTGCAGCGGCACCGTCCTGGAGGCGCCCGCACGTACCGACTCCGGGTACTTCGCCGTCACCTCCGTTGCGAAGTGCCCGGCGGCGACCGCCGTCACGGTCACGCCCGCTCTCGCCCAGCGGCCGGCGAGCTCCGCCGTCAGCGCCTCGACCGTCGCGCGGGCCGCCCCTGAATGAGCCATCCCGGGCATCCCGTGGTGGGGAGATAGCGTGACGTTGATCACCGTCCCGGAGCCGGCCGACTCGAAGGCCAGATCGTGGGCGGCCTGCGCCATGTTCATCATCCCCCCAACGTTCAGCCGCCACACGGCCCGCCATCCCTTGGCCACGATCAGCTCCGCCGGGCTGAAGAACTGCCCGCCGGCGTTGTTCACCAGCACGTCGAGCCGCCCGTGGCGATCCAGCACCTCGGCGACGAGCCGCCGCGACTCGGCCGGCTCACGCACGTCACCCGCGATCCAGCCGATCTCCCCACCGGCGCCCTCGAGCTGCGCCGCCGCGTCGGCCAGCACCTCCTCGCGGCGTCCCGTGATCGTGACCAGTGCGCCGCACCGGGCCAGCTCGAAGGCCGACTCGCGCCCGAGGCCCGTGCCGCCGCCCGTGATGAGCACCGACAGACCCTGCAGCGCGTCGGTCGCGAAGATCTCCGACGTCGTCCCCGGCGCGCTCATCGACCGCGATCATATGGTCGAACCGGGCCGTTCGCCCGTCGGCGCCGCTGTCTGTCCCCTGACGCGGTTAGGGTCTTGCCGTGTCCCGCAGACCGCTGGTCTTCGTGCTCGGACTCACTGTCGGCGACTATCTCCTCTGGAACTGGTCGCTGAACGGCAACCACGAAGTGCTCGCCCTCGCCTCCGGCCTGACCCTGCCCCCACTCGCGCTCGCCTTGGTCTGGCTGCTGGCGATCTCTGTGACGCGCCTGGTCGGCGCGCTTGCCAGAGCGCCCGGCCGCGGCACGCGGCCGCGCCGGGTGAGCGGCGGGCACCCGGCGCGGGACGAACGCAGGCCGGCCCCCGTCGAGGATCCGGCGCGCTCCCGCAAGATCGCCGCCTGAGGAACGGCCGCACGACGCTGTGAGCGCCCGTCGCGCCCGGCGCCTCTTCACGCGCCCCGGACGTCTTCGCTGGATCATCGCCGGCGGCGTCGTGCTGCTCGCGGCCGCCGCGGCGGTGGCCGTGTACCTCGCCAGGCACGACCGTGCCGGCAGCGTCTACCACCCGCACGCTCGCTTCGTTCCCCAGCCGACGCCCACGGCGCCCCCCAAACAGCCCGAAGATCGCTTCTCGTGGCCGATCTACGGCTACACCAAGGAACACACCCGCTTCTTCCCCGCCTCGGACAAGGTCCGCCCGCCGTTCCGCCAGCTGTGGGAGCGAAACGCCCACTCCCTGCTCGAGTTCCCCCCCGTGATCTACGCCGGGCGCATCTACCAGCTCTCCGACAACGGCCAGCTGATCGCCCTCAACAAGCACACGGGACATGTCATCTGGAAGAAACACCTGGGCCGCCTCTCGGCCTCGACGCCGGCCGTCACCTCCAACACCGTCTACGCGACGGTCCTCGACAGCGGCCACCCCCAGCATCCCGGACGGATCGTCGCCTTGAACAGCCACAACGGCCAGATCCGCTGGCTTCGCTCGCTCCCCTCCCCCACCGAGTCCTCGCCGCTGATCGACCACGGGCGGATCTTCTTCGGCTCCCAGAACGGAACGGTCTACGCCCTGAACGACAGCACCGGCAAGGTGCTGTGGACGTATCACGCCTCGGGCGCCGTCAAGGCGAGCCCGACGCTGTCCGGCGGCATCCTCTACTTCGGCGACTACTCCGGACACATCCAGGCGATCTCGGCGCGCAACGGCCGGCGCATCTGGAGCAGCGGCTCCGGCGGCACGCTGCTCGGCAGCGGCACGTTCTACTCGACCTGTGCCGTGTACTTCGGCCGTGTCTTCCTCGGCAACACCGACGGGCGCATCTACGCCTACGACGCCTCGACGGGAAAGCTCGACTGGGCCGTGCAGACCGGCTCCTACGTCTACGCCTCCCCGGCCGTCACGAACGCCCCCGGTCTCGGACCCACGATCTACCTCGGCTCCTACAGCGGCACCTTCTACGCGATCAACGCCCGCTCCGGGCATGTCAGCTGGAGCTTCAACGCACGCGGGCGCATCTCCGGGTCGGCGACGATCGTCGGCAAGATCGTCTACTTCGCCGACCTCGGCGAGCACAAGACCTACGGGCTCGGCATCTCCACCGGCCGGGCGCTGTTCGAAAAGCGCACCGGCGCCTTCGACCCCGTGATCAGCGACGGCAAGAACATCTACCTGACCGGCTACACGGGCCTGTTCGGCCTCGCCCCCCGCTAGTCCCGCTCAACGCCGGCACGAGCGGCCCGAGCCGAGCGCCCGGGACACCGAGAAGCGCGCCGTGACCGTGATCGGCCCGGGCGCCGCGGCGCGAACCTCCGTGAAGCCTTCCGGGCCGCTCCCGACGCAGCCGCGCCCGGCCGTCAGCGTCCAGTAGCGCGTGTCGTGCACGCGCACTTCGATCGTCCCGGCGGCGTGCGCACGTAGCGAGAAGCTCTCGTGCCCCAGTGCAGTCAGCGTGGCCGGACCGCTCAGCAGTCCCCGGGCGCCCCGGACGGCGAAGATCCGCCAGTGCCTGCTCTGGAGGACCGGAGCCAGATACGGGAGCCCCGCGCGGATCAGACGGCCCTCGGCGGCGCTCGACGGGTCGAGCTGCGCGTCCGGCAGCGCAACGTAGCTCACCGCCTCCTGTGCCAGCCAGCGCTCGTAGGAGCCGGCCGTCAGGTGCCCGTCGAGCAGGACCGCGTCGTAGCGCTCGTCGAGCTGCTTCTCCCAGCCCCGCGCCAGCGACACCTTCGGCGCGAGCAGCGCCGCCTCCCAGTGCGAGCGTGTCAGCGGCACCTCGACGCGCACCGGCGCGCCGCCGCGGCGATCCAGGAAGCGCTCGACCGGCGCGTAGTAGGAAGCCGACGTCGCCGCGCTGCCGTCGACTTCTGAGGTTTCGCGCACCGGCCCCCACAGCACCCACACGCCGATCGCCGCCAGCGCGAGCGATCCGATCAGCCCCGGCCGCGGCCGGGCCGCGAGCAGCATCGGCGCCGCGAGCAGCACGCCGTAGCGCTCGATGTTGCTGCCCACCGGCGAGGGGACCAGCAGGAAGAGAAGACACGCGAGCAGGTACACGGCTCCGGCCAGCCGCAGCAGGCGCTCCTCACGGGGCGTCGCCGCCATGAACGCGATCACGGCTCCCGCCGTCGCCAGGAACGAGAGCACCGGGAACGGCTCGGTGCCGCCTTCCGGGAACAGCGCCGACAGCGCCAGGACGACCACCGCGCCCGGCAGCGCGAGCGCCACGAGCGGACGCGCCGAGCGCGCCTGCAGGGCACCCGTGAGCGCCGCGAGCCCGAGCAGCAGGCCTGCCACCGGGCTGGCGGCCGCCGTCAGCGCAGCCAGCGCCGCCCCCGTCAGGCGGTGCCCGCGCGTGTAGGCGAGCACCGCCGCGACCGCCAGTGAGACACCGAGCGCGAACGCCAGCCGGCCCAGCCAGATGTCACCCACAGCCGCCACCGCGAACGCCGCCGCTCCCCATCGCGCGGCCCGCCCGTAGTGGTCCTCGAGCACCAGCGCGAACAGCGCCGTGGAGATCAGCACGCACAGCGCACCAACCGCTCGCACGCCGAGCGCGGCGCCGAGCGGCGGGAACAGCAGGCTGTAGCCGGGGAGGTGATGCCCGGCGTACCAGTGCTGGTCCCACACCGCGAAGCCGAGCTGCCGGAACAACCCGACTCGGTACACCGCACCCGCCAGGTCAGGGGTGTGTGGATCTGCCAGCAGCCACCCGACGATCAGCACGCACGCCACGGCCAGCGGCGCACCGAGCGCGCGCATCCGCTCGCCGCCGAGCCGGGCAGCTGTCTTGCTGGGCGGCATCGGCCGAGGCACGGCACGGGATAATGACGGCGATGCGCCCCCGAAGATCGATGCGCCGCGGTCTCGCCCTGGGCGCAGTGCTCGTCGCCGCGCTGGTCGCGAGCGGCTGCGGCACCGGGCACCCGTCGCCGATCTCAACGCGCGAACTCTCCGAAGCGCAGACCTTCCCCTACTACCGCGTCTACTGGGCCGGCCCGTCGTTCCAGGGCAACCACCTGACCACCGCCGACGGGCTGCGCGGCTACATCGAAAAAATCGGCGACAGCGTCTACTACGGCGACTGCGTGAAGAGCAAGGGGATCTTCGGCGGCGGCAGCTGCGTGCTGCCGCTGCAGGTCACGACCGTCCTCTACCACCTGCACTCGAACGCCTCGCTAGGCCCGCAGCGCAACATCGTCGTGCGCGGCGTCCCCGCGACCGTCTACGACGAAGGCCGCTCGATGGAGCTCTACACGGGCCGCGTCGCCGTCGACATCTTCTCCAACACCTTTGCGCGCGCGCTCGCGGCCGCGAACCGGCTGCTGCCGATCAACGCGGCCGGCTCCGCCGCCGGCGCGCTTCCGGCGCCCGTCTACTGCCCCGGCCTGGCCGGGCCCATCCCCGCCGAAGTGGCCAGTGTGATGGCTGCGCTGCCCCACCACGCCTGCCAGGAGGCCGCCGCCGCGAGCCTCTCCAGCTAGCCGGGCTCCGCCACCGCCGCCGGCCTGGCGATCTCGCGGCGCAGGCTCAAAAAGGCGACCGAGCCGACCAGCGCCGGCACCCACAGCGAGATCGCCCGGTACACGACGACCGCGGCGACGACCGTCGACCCGGGCGCGACGTCGAAGAGGTCGAGCATCCCCACGAGACCGCCTTCGACCGCACCGAAGCCGCCGGGGATCGGCAGCGAGTTCGCGAGCAACCCGATCAGGTACGCCATCGCGATCGCCCAGAACGACGCCACGTGTCCGAACGCGGCCAGCGCGGCGAACAGCGTCAGCACGTCGAACAGCCAGTAGGCGACCGCCCCGAGCAGCCGCGGGTCGTGGCGGCGGATCTCGCAAAGCGCATCCTCGACGCCGCTGCTGATCGCGACGAGCGCGACGGCCCCCCGGCCCTTCTGCTCCGAGAAGCGATCCGCTCGCCGGCCCGCCCAGCGCGCCGCCACGATCGTCGCGACGATCGCCGCGGCGGCGATCAGCGCCGGCAACAGCGTCAGCAGCGGGTTCCTCGAGCCGGGCAGCAGCCCGAGCCACATCGGCACGCCGATCACGACCACCGCCACGGCGCTGACTGCGCTCGTCAGCACGAAGATCAGCACCGAGCGCTTGGCGATCCGCTCGACCGAGACACCACGTGACCTGAGCACCCAGGCGCCGAGCGCGAGCCCCGCCAGGCCGCTGACCGAGACGACCGAGTTGACCGCCAGCTCCGAGAGCGACAGGCGCGTCACGAGCCTCCGCCCGATGCGCCCGAAGACGAGGTCGAACAGGACCATGTAGCCGACGCACGAGAGCAGCTCGAAGCCGATTCCGGCGAGCACCCAACCGGGGTTCGCGTCGGAGATCTGCCGAGCGGCGGATTGCAGGCCGGGCACCGCCAGCAGCAGCAGCACGACGATCGCGAAGAACACAGCGAGGCTGATCAGGCTGTTGCGCAACGTCCGCGACTGGGAGGCGAGCACGTCCTCGCCGCCGTCGGACTGCTGCTCGGCGTGCGTTCCCGGCTCGCTTTCCATCCGTCTCGCTGCCCCTCCTGCTCGCCCGGCGGTCTGCGCTCACGCTAGCCTGATAGCGGTTCCGGTCCGTCACGCCAGCCGCGCGCGACGGCACGATGGGGCCGTCCACGCCATGGCTGAGCAGGCACGCATATTGGTCGTCGACGACGAGCCCGCCGTCCAGAGCGCGCTGTCGCGAGCCCTGACGATGGAACGCTATGACGTCTCACAGGCCGCCGACGGGCAGGAGGCGCTCGAATGTCTCGGCGCCGGGCCGTTCGAGGCCGTGATCCTCGATATCGCGATGCCGCGCGTCGACGGCCTCGAGGTCTGCCGCCGGCTACGTGAGGGGGGCGACCGAACGCCCGTGCTGATGCTGACCGCCCGCGGGGAGGTCGATGACCGTGTCGCAGGCCTCGACGCCGGCGCCGACGACTACCTCGTCAAGCCGTTCGCGCTGCGCGAGCTGCTGGCCAGGGTGCGCGCGCTGCTGCGCCGAGCCGAGGAGGAGGAAGCCGGCAGTGAGGATGCGCTGAGCTTCGAGGACATCCGCCTCGACATGCGCTCCCACGAGGCGTGGCGGGGGCAGCGGCTGCTGGCGCTGACCCGTACCGAGTTCCTGCTGCTCGAGATGTTCCTGCGCCATCCGCGCAAGGTCCTCACGCGCTCGGCGATCTTCGAGCACGTGTGGGGATATGACTTCGGATCGAGCTCGAACTCGCTGGGCGTGTACATGGGCTACCTGCGGCGCAAGACCGAGACCGACGAAGAGCCACGGCTGCTGCACACCGTCCGCGGCGTCGGCTACGTGATGCGCTCCCCGCAATGAGCTTCCGCCGGCGCATCACGATCGTCTCCGCGGCAGCTGTCGCGATCGCCGTCGTGCTCGCCTCGCTGCTCGTCTACATCTTCACCGCCAACCAGCTGCACAGCCAGGTCGACAACCAGCTGCGAAGCCAGGCGCGCGAGACCAATCGCCTCAAACGGCTGTTCGCCGCCGCCAACATCAAGGTCAACCGCGACGGGTCCGCCAGCATCGTGCTGAACGCGCCGCGCGCGTTCGCGATCGCCGCCAAGGAGGCCGAAGGCGACATCAACCCGAAGGCCGCCGAAGGGGATGGGGCGCCCCCGCACAAAGGCGTCGCCAGCCGGCCCCTCTACGGCCCGGCTGAACCGCTCCACTCCGGCAGCCGGCCCGGCAGCCTGTTCGGCAAGCTGCCACCCAACCCGCAGCAGGTCCGCGGCTATCAGCAGGTGGTCGAAGCCAACGGTCGCGTGCTCGCCCGCTCGGTCCCTGACGTGACCCTGCCGGTCGACCGGCGCACGCTGCTGCTCGCCCGCAGCGGTGGAGAACCGTTCTTCCGAACCGCGACGGTCGGGGGCGTGCACATGCGCGTGCTGGCCGCTGCGTTCGGCGGCAACCGGGCCGTCGAGCTGGCGCGCCCGCTCAGCGAAACGGACAGCCTGTTGAGTCGCCTGCGGCTGATCCTCGCCCTGGTCGTGATCGGCGGGATCGCGCTCGCCGCGCTGCTCGGCAGGCTTGTCGCCGGCGCGGCGGTCCAGCCGCTCAAGCACCTCACCCAGACGACCGAGCACGTCACCCGCACGCAGGATCTGAGCGGCCGCATCGAGCCGGCCGGCGACGACGAGATCGGCCGCCTGGCGAGCAGCTTCAACGCGATGCTCGACGCGCTCGAGGGGTCGATGACAGCGCTCGACGCCTCGGTCGGCTCGCAGCGCCAGCTCGTCGCCGACGCCTCACACGAGCTCCGCACGCCCGTCACGAGCCTGCGCACGAACATCGAGCTGCTCCAGCAGCTCGGCCCGCGGATGAACACCGAGGAACACAGCCGCCTGCTCGACGAAGTCGTCGAGCAGCTCGAGGACCTGACGCGGCTGATCAACGACCTGATCGACCTCGCGCGCGGCGAGGAGCCGAACGCCGAGGTCGAGGACGTACGGCTCGACATGCTCGTCGAGGAGGCCCTGGAGCGGGCCGGCGTGCGCGCGCCCTCCACGCCGTTGCACGTCGAGCTCTCACCGTCGATCGTCGCCGGCGTCCCCGCGCGCCTCGAGCGCGCCGTCAGCAACCTGATCGACAACGCCTTGAAGTACAGCCCCGCCGAAGAGCCCGTCGAGATCACGCTCCACGGCAAGGAGCTGACTGTGCGCGACCACGGACCGGGCATCGCCGCGGAGGACCTCCCGCACATCTTCGACCGCTTCTACCGCGGCGCCGAGGCGCGCGGCCGCCCCGGCTCCGGGCTCGGCCTCGCGATCGCCCGGCAGGTCGCAGCTCAGCAGGGCGGCGCGATCAGCGCCGAGAGCGCCCCCGGGGGCGGAACGCTGATGCGGCTGCGACTTCCAGGGCTCGAACCGGCGCCGTCCGAGCGCGAGCTGGCCGACGAGGCAGGCGCCGCGGCCGCCTTCGCCGGCTCGCCTCCCTCCGGCGGTCGCTGGACCTGACCGGCCCGGTCCTGGGGCGCGCCGGCGGCTTCGGGTCCGACCGCGGGCGGCCCGGAGTGACGTTCGGCCTGTGACGCGAGCCTAGACAGCCGCGGCGATCGCCTCGAGCGCCTGCTCGATCTGCTCGCGGTCGACGTCGAGGTGGGTCACGGCGCGCACGCGCGCCGGTCCGATCGCGAGCACGTCGACTTCCGGGGCCAGGCGCTCGGCGAGCAGCGCCGCGTCGGGGACCTCGAAGATCACGATGTTCGTCTCCACCGTCTCCGGGTCGATCTGCACGCCTGGAAGTTCCGCCAGTCCCTCGGCGAGGGCGCGCGCGTTGGCGTGATCCTCGGCGAGCCGCTCCACGTGATGCTCGAGCGCGTGGATGCAGCCTGCGGCGAGGATCCCCGACTGGCGCAGCGCCCCGCCCATCATCTGCTTGTAGCGCCACGCCTCGTCGATCAGCTCCCGCGAGGCTGCGAGGACAGCGCCGACCGGTGCGCCGAGACCCTTCGAGAAGTCGATCCAGGCCGTGTCGAAGCCGGCCGCGTAGTCGGCGGCGGGGACGCCCGAGGCGACGACCGCGTTCATCAGGCGCGCCCCGTCGAGGTGTGTGCGCAAGCCGTGACGGCGCGCCACGGCGAGCACCTGCTCGACCTGCTCGGGCGACCAGATGCGCCCCCCGCCCATGTTGGTCGTCTGCTCGACCGAGACCGCGCGCGAGCGTGGCGCGTAGCGGTCGCCGTCGACGTGCAGCGCCGCCTCCAGCTGCGCAGCCGTGAAGATCCCGCCGTCGCCGTCCAGCGGTGAGGTCGTCGCGCCCGCCAGCGCGGCCGGGCCACCGGCCTCGGCGACGAGCGGGTGCGCGCTGCGGTCGAGGATCAGCTCGTCGCCGCCCGGGCGGATGTGGAGCCTCAGCGCGATCTCGTTGCACATCGTCCCGCTCGGCAGGAACACCGCGGCCTCGTGCCCGAGCAGCTCCGCCACGCGACGCTCGAGCTCGGCCGTCGTCGGGTCCAGCCCGCGCTGCTCGTCGCCGACCTCCGCCGCGGCCATCGCCGCCCGCATCGCCGGCGTCGGCTGCGTCTGCGTGTCGCTGTGCAGGTTGACCGGCATCGTCGAGCCGAGGCTAGCTCAGAGTCTCACGATCACGGTCGGCGGATCGAGCGTCCTCACACGTAGCTGCTCGCTGCGCGCTCGGCAGCGGCGCCATACGAGCCTCCGAACAGCACGGCGTGCACGAGCAGCGGCGCGAGCTGGTAGAGCTCGACCCGTCGCTCCGCGCCGTCGGCGAGCGGCGCCGCCGCCTCGTAGGCGTCGAAGATGCGCTGTGACGGCGCGCCGAACAGGCGCAGCATCGCCAGATCGACCTCGCGATGCCCGCCGTAGGCCGACGGGTCGATCAGCCAGGCGCCGCCGTCGGCGCCCGCCATCACGTTTCCGGACCACAGGTCTCCGTGCAGCCGCGCTGGCGGCTCGGGTGGGCCGCACAGCTCGCCGATCCGCTCGCAGACGGCCTCGATCGCGCGGGCGCCGGAGGGCGAGAGGGTCCCGCGCTCCTCGGCCAGCGAGCGCAGCGGTCGCAGGCGCTGCTCGGCGTAGAAGGTCGGCCAGTCCGGGGCCGGATCGTTGGGCAGCCGCAAAGAGCCGAAGCCGGTGTCGCCCGGCGCGCCCGGGGGCGCCCCGAACTGCTCGGCTCCGGCGAGGTGGGTGCCGGCCAGCGCGCTGCCGAGCTGCTCGGCGCCGTCGGGCGAGAGCGTCCCGCGCTCGACCCACTCGAGCGCCAGGTAGCGCTCGTCCTGCTCGAGCACGGCCGGGGTGCGGAGCAGGCCCGGCTCGGCCAGCCACGCCAAGCCGTTCGCCTCGGCGGCGTACTCCCCCGGGATCGGCTCGCGGCGCGTCTTCACGAACGCCTCGCGACCGTCGGCCAGCGTGACGCGGTAGGCCTCGTTGATGTCGCCGCCGCCGACCGGCCGCGCGTCGCTCGCGCCCGCAGGGAGCGTCACGACAGACGCTCGCCTCGGATCTCCTCGAGTAGCCCCTCGCAGGCTGCTCGGACCAGCTCGAAGACCGTCCCGAAGCCGTCCTCCCCGCCGTAATAGGGATCGGGCACGTCGAGATCACGCTCGCCGGAGCTGGCCGGGTCGAACTCGCGCAGCAGCCGCACCTTCTCGCGGCCTTCCTGGGTCGGCGCGATCGCTTGCAGGTCGCGGAGGTTGGCCGCATCCATCGCGATGATCAGATCGAAGCGCTCGAAGTCCTCCGGGACGACCTGCCGGGCCTGCCCGGCCAGCGCCACGCCCTGCAGCGAGGCGGCGGCGGTCGCCCGCCGGTCGGGTGCGCTGCCGACGTGCCAGGCGCCGGTGCCGGCCGAGTCGAGCTCGACCTGCCCGTCCATCCCCTCGGCCACGACGAGCGAGCGCATCACGCCCTCCGCCGTCGGTGAGCGGCAGATGTTTCCGAGGCACACGAACAGCAGGCGCACCGGCTCGCTCGGCACGGCTACTCCTCGCCGAGCTCGAGCACGGCCAGGAAAGCCTCCTGCGGCACCTCCACCCGGCCCACCTGCTTCATCCGCTTCTTGCCCTCCTTCTGTTTGGCCAGAAGCTTTTTCTTGCGCGTGATGTCGCCGCCGTAGCAACCGGAGATCACGTCCTTGCGGAACGCCTTGACGGTCTCCCGCGCGATCACGTGGGCGCCGATCGCCGCCTGGATCGGGACGTCGTACTGCTGCCGGGGGATCCGCTTGCGCAGCTTCTCGGTCAGCGTCCTTCCCATCTCGTATGCCTTGTCGCGGTGAACGACCATCGACAGCGCGTCGACCGTGTCGCCCGCGAGCAGCACGTCGAGCTTGACCAGATCGGATGTCTTCATGCCACTCAGCTCGTAGTCCAGCGACGCGTAGCCTTTGGTGCGCGACTTCAGCTGGTCGAAGAAGTCCAACACGATTTCCGCGAGCGGCAGGTCATAGCTCAGCTGCACCCGCTCCGGCGAGAGGTAGTGCATACCGGTGTGCTCGCCGCGACGTTCCTGGCAGAGCTCCATCACGGCCCCGACGAACTCTTTGGGGGCGATCACCGATGCTTTGATGAACGGCTCGCGGATCTCCTCGATCGTGCCGGGGTCCGGGAAGTCCGAGGGGTTGTGGACCTCGAGCTCGGTGCCGTTGGTCAGCGTCACGTCGAACTCCACCGAGGGCATCGTCGCGAGCAGCTCCAGGTCGTACTCGCGCTCGAGGCGCTCGCGCACGATGTCCATGTGCAGCAGCCCCAAAAAGCCGCAGCGGAAGCCGAAGCCAAGCGCGTCCGATGTCTCCGGCTCCCACGAGAGCGCCGCGTCGTTGAGCACGAGCTTCTCGAGCGCGTCGCGCAGGTCCGGGTAATCGTCGGAGTCGATCGGGAACAGCCCGCAGAAGACCATCGGCTTGACCTCCCGATAGCCAGGCAGCGGCTCGCTCGCCTCGGTCTGGCCCGTCCGGCTTCCCGGGCCGCTGACCCGCGTGCGCGTCGTCAGGGTGTCGCCGACCCGCAGCTGCGTGACGTCCTTCAGGCCGGTGATCAGATACCCGACCTCGCCGGCCGCCAGCTGATCGGTCGGCATCATCTGCGGGCTGAAGAAGCCGATGTCGTCGATGTCCGCCTCGGTGCCCGTCGCCATCGCCCGGATCGCCTCGCCCTTGCGGAACACGCCGTCGACGACCCTGATGTAGGCGATCACTCCCCGGTACTGATCGAACTCCGAGTCGAAGATCAGCGCCCTGGCGGGACCGTCGGGGTCTCCCGCCGGTGGCGGCACGCGTTTGATCAGCTCCTCGAGCACCGCCCCGACGCCCTCGCCGGTCTTGCCGCTGATCTTCAGGATCGACTCGGGCGGCTCGCCGATCAGGTCGGAGACTTCGCCCGCGACCCGCTCGGGCTCGGCGCCGGGAAGGTCGATCTTGTTCAGGCAGGGGATCAGCTCCAGGCCCGAGTCGATCGCCAGATAGGTGTTGGCGACCGTCTGGGCCTCGACGCCCTGGGAGGCGTCCACCACCAGCAGGGCACCCTCGCACGCGGCCAGGGAGCGGGAGACCTCGTATGTGAAGTCGACGTGGCCGGGCGTGTCGATCAGGTGCAGCTGATAGGTCTCCCCGTCGCCGGCCGTGAAGAACACCCTGACGGCCTGCGCCTTGATCGTGATGCCGCGCTCGCGCTCGAGGTCCATCGAGTCGAGCAACTGGGCACGCATCTCTCGCGCGGCGACCGTATGGGTCAGCTCGAGGATGCGGTCGGCCAGCGTCGACTTGCCGTGGTCGATGTGGGCGATGATCGAGAAGTTGCGGATGTGCGCCTGGTCCATGGGCTGCTACAGCCTAGAAGGGCGCTGCAGCCGGACGCCGGCGCTCAGAGCAGCGCGTCGGCGTACGCCCTCGGAAGCTCTTCGAGGATGTCGCTGAGCCGGGCCTCCGTGAGCGTCTCACGCAGCGCCGCGAACACGGCGCGAATGTGTTCGAGCGCCTCCTGCCATCCGACCCCCTCGCGTTCCTCCACGCGGCCGATGAACTCGTCGAGCGAGAGCCGCTGCGCCTTGCCGCCGCTGCGATCGCGACCACGTTCGAGTGCTCCTCGCAGGTCTTCCGGCAGCGCCTCGATCAGGTCCTGCACCTCGCCGCCGGCGAGCCGTTCGGCGAGCGTCTCGAGCACCGCCTCCGTGGTGTGGCGTGCCTGCTGGGGCTCGAGCGCGGCGTGCTCGGCGACCCGATCGAGAAACCTCTCGCGGGCGAGCACCTCCGGGGTCTCGCGCTCGAAGCGGGTCTTTCGCGCTTCGTGCAGCAGCTTCGAGTACTCGTCGGGGAGCCGCTGCTCCAGGCGCCTGAGCTCGTCGCCGCGAACCAGCCGGCCGAGGGCGGCGAGGACCGCCTTCGCGTGGCGCTCGGCAGTCGCCTCGTCGGTGCCCTCGCGCTCGGCGACCCTGCGCAGGAACTCCGCTCTGTCGAAGCGCTCGGGCTTCCCCACGCTCGACAGCAGCCATTCGCGCAGCGTCGACGGCAGCTCCGCGGAGAGCTCGCGCGCCAGATCGACTCCGAGACGCTCGCCCAGGGTGCTCAGCGTCGCCGCTGCCGCCCGCTCCACCGACTCGGGGGGCCCGCCGCTCAACATCTCGATCGTCGCCAGGAAGCGCTCGTAGCGCCACTGATCTGCGAAGTGAAAGGACTGCTCGAGCGTCTCTGCGTGGACTCGCCCCACACCAGAACCCCTAGGCCGCGCGATGCGCGACTCCAGGCCGCGGTGCGGGCGCCCGGCGCGTCACTCGGTCAGGCGCGTGTCCTCGTCGCTGTAGGGCGGCGCGCAGGCGCAGACGATGCGCAGCGGCTCGGAACCGCTGTTGTGCAGCTTGTGCGTCGCGCCCGGCGGGATCAGCGCACAGTCGCCCTCCTCGAGCTCGCGCTCCTCGCCGTCGAGGATCAGCCGGCCGCGCCCCGAGACGACGAGGTAGAGCTCCTCGCTGAGACGGTGGTAGTGAGCCGTCGTCGCGCCACCGGGCGGGATCGTGGCCTCGGCGAGGGACTGGTTGCGTGCCGGTGCGGACACCGGTCCGGCCCACTCGCGGATCTCCGAGCCATCGAGCGTGACGAACGGCTCGATCTGGTTGTAGGAGCGAACCTCCAAGCAGACGAGCTTAATGAGCCGGCCTCGCCGGGGGAGCTGAGCCGGCCTCGCCGGGGGAGCTGACCCGGCCTCGCCGGGGGAGCGTCCGTGAGCTCGGCCCTGAGGCGGTAGCCTTGGAGACTCGACGGATCGCCAACTCGACGAGGGAGCATCCAGCCGCGGCTACGCGCCGTCTTTCGGGGCGGCGGCCTGTCCAGGTGTCGAGAGTGTTAAGCCGCCCAGGCGAAACACACAGTCCTGGGACGTATGTAGTAAGCGGCGATCTATGTCGGGTGCAAGCTGGGTGGGCTTCGGCTCACCCAGCCTCTGCCCGCCGGGCCGGGCACGGCCGCGCCCAGCAAGGAGGCTCGCTTGCCGCTCAGCCGAAGTGGCCGTCCACCGCCGCTGGAGCCACGAGATCGTTGCCCAGTTCCTCCGTTCCGAGCGGCTCGAACGCGAAGTTCTCGAAGACGACGTTGTTCTCCGGGTCGACGGCGCTGGCGAAGGCGCTGACCTTCCGGTAGAGGATCTGCTCCACGACTGCGATGAATTCGTCCGCCGTGGCGACCTGGAAGGCGATGCGGGACTCGCGCACCCGCTGCGCTTCGCCGAGCTTGACCATCTTCTGCTCGGCCGGCAGCAGCGCGTTCTCGAGGACGCAGAGCAGAGCATCGCGCCCGCTGAAGTGAGAGCGTGCGCGCGTTGGCCCGCGCCCGAACTGCTCCTTGTGGAGCGAAACCATCGCGCGCGACACCGCCGCCATGTCGTTGGCGAGCTTGGTCTGGTCGGCCATGCGGCCCCGTCAGTCCCTCCCTCAGAGGTGGACGCAGACCGGGCTGAGGAAGATGGGCCGAGGTGCGCTGATCGGCGGCCCGAACAAGAGCCCGCGCCGCAGCGCAGCTTTCGTCTGGGCTCGCCGTGAAGGAGCGAGAGCAAGCTCCTCTTTTCAGACGCCAGCCAATCGTTCCCTCCATGATCGAGCGTACCGCATCCGCAGGCCCTCCTTACGCACGGTCCAGCCGCGCCCTGATCAGGTTGCCGACCTGATGTGCCTCCGGGACGCGCATCGCCAGCACGGCGCGGATGTAGACGAACAGCCCCGCCGATCCGGCGAGCCCGACGCTCGCGATCTCGGCTGGAAGCGAGGAGCCGAGCAGTTCGTCGAGCAGCTTCCAGACGAGCCAGGAGACACCCGCGAGCAACGCCGAGGCGACGGTGATGCGCGCGGTGATCATCGTCGTCTGGGCGCCTTCGAGACGGCCGTTGAAGCCGACGCGCAGACGACGCAGCTGCAGCACCGTCATCACCGCATTGGCCGCGACCGTGCCGATGATCAGGCCGGCGATGCCGAACGGTTTGTAGAGGCCGATCGAGACGACGATGTCGACGACGATGTTCATCGCCGCCAGCCGCGTCGGGATCCACGGCCGCTGCACCGCGAAGAAGGCGCGCGTCAGCAGCAGGTTGATGCCGCCGAACGGAAGGCTGAAGGCGAACCAGAACAGCGCCACGGAGACCAGGTGCGTCGAGCGCGCGTTGAATTCACCGCGTTCGAAGACGAGTCGCACGATCGGCGTCGCCAGCACGATCATGAACGCGGCCGCCGGGATCAGCAGCAGGTTGATCTGACGCATGCCGATGCCGACGGCCCTGCGCATCGCCCGCACGTCCCGATTCGCCGCCATGCGCGAGAGCGTCGGGAACAGGACGGTGGCGACGGCGACGCTGAACAGCCCCTGCGGCAGCATGTAGATGCGGAACGCGTTGTCGATCGCCCGTGGCGCTTCGGCGGAGACGAGCGTGCCGAACACCGAGTTGATGAGCTGGTCGAGGTTGACGATGCCGAGCCCGATCGTGACGGGCAGCATCAGGGCGAACACCTGCCTGATGCGCGGGTCGTGCCAGTCGATGTGGAACTGCAGCCGGAAGTCGATGCGCCCGAGCGCGCCGAAGGCCATCAGCAGCTGCACGAACGTCGCGACGAGGATCGCGATCGCCAGCGCGTAGACGCGGTTCCCGTCTTCGTAGCCCCCGTGGAAGTGGGGTTTCAGCACGATCAGCAGCACGATGATCACGACGTTCCAGACAGCCGGCGAGATCGCGGGGATCGTGAAGTGGTCGTAGGACTGGAGCACCCCTACGAGCAGCCCGTTCAGGCCGAGCAGCAGGACCACCGGGAACAGCACCTGCGAGAGCCCCGCGGTGAGGCCGTCGAGGGCGCCGTTGAAGTGATTCCCGGTGAACAGCGGCATCACCCAGTGCGCCGTCAGGATGAAGAAGGCGGTGACCGCGCCGAGGCCGATCAGCATGATCCAGAACAGCGTTGAGGCGAGCCGCACGGCCTCCTTGCGACGCCCCTTCTGGAGGAGTTCGGTGAACACGGGCACGAACGCGGCGGACAGCGCGGCGTTCGCGAACAGGTTGCTGATCAGGTTCGGCACCTGGAAGGCCAGCGTGAACGCCGAGGCCGGCCCCCTGGTCCCGAAGAAGCTGGCCGCGACGACTTCACGCAGCAGGCCCGCGATACGCGAGATTCCGGTTGCGATCGAGAAGATCGCCGTGTTGCGAGCCACGCCACCCCCGCCCGGAGGGGCCGGGACGGCCGGCTCCTCTGCTGGGACGTCGGCGCTGGCTGGCAAGGCCGCTATAGTACGGCGCTCCGCGGCGCGCCTGGGAGGCTCTCGGGCACGCGCGCGGCGTACACAGATGGCCAACATCCACTCACAGAAGAAGCGCATCCTCCGCACCGAGCGCGAGCGTCTCGAGAACCGCCGCTACACGTCGGCGATCAGGACGCACTTCCGCAGCCTGCAGGCGCAGAGCGACGGCGGCGACGCCACCGCCGCGGAGGCGACCCACCGCACGCTCGTCAGCACGATCGACAAGGCCGTCAAGCGCGGCGCGATGCATCGCAACACCGGTGCTCGCAAGAAGTCCCGCGCCGCGAAGCTGCTCAGCGGCTCCTCCGCCGGCAGCTAGCAATCCGGCGCGGCCCGCGCCTCCCCGCCCCCCCGCCCCGGCTATCGGCCCTCTGGGCAGATCTCTTCGATCGCTCGCTGTGCGATCGTGTCCTCGCTCATCCCTGCCAGCGGGCCTCGGTCGGCGACGAGCACGGCACCGCCGCGGGAGTCGAGCTCCATCCTCGCGATCGTCGCAAGCGCTGCCCGGAAGCGGTCGGGCTCCGCGCGCGCGACATCGGCGACCAGCCGCTCGGCGGCGCGCGCCGGCATGCGCAGCCCGCGCTTGACCTCGGCAACCGACTCTCCCTCGGCGAGACGCAGCGAGATCGCCAGCGCGTCGCGGAGCCGGCCGGCCATCAGGTACGTCAGACCGGCCAGCCGCTCCCCCTGCTCGCGCAGCCGCAGATAGGTCCCCGTCGCAGTCGCAGCGTCGCCGCCGACCAGCGCGTCGGCGAGACCGAATGCCCGCCACTCGGCCGAGTGCGCTGCGCGTGCCTCGATCTCCTCGACGCCGACGCGGCGTCCGCGCTCGCCCGCCTGCTCGCCTTCCAGGGCCAGCTTCTCGAGCTCGCGCAGCAGCCGCTGCTGGCGCTCGCCGACCTGCGCGACGAGTGCCTTGGCCGCGGCCGCGTCGAGGGCCAGCCCGAGCCGCGCCCCCTGCTCGCGCGCCCAGCCGCCCAGCTCCCACGGCTTGACCGTCTGCTGCGCCGCGATCTGCCCGCCGGCCTTTTTGATCGCGTCGTGCAGCGCCGCCGGCGCCTTCGCCCGCGCCTCCTCGCGGGCGAACACCGCAAGCGTCGTCTCCGGCGGCATCTGCGCGAGCGCCGGCGCGAGGTGCTGCTCCACGTCCGCCTGGCGCCAGCGCTCGGCGCCCTCGACGATGATCACGCGGTGTCCGACCGCCAGCGTCATCGCTGCCAGCGCCGCCGCCGCCCCGGCCGGTGTCGCCTCATCACCCTCGAGCACCTCGGCTCCGCCCCCGCCCTCGGCCAGCGCCCGCAGCCCGGCCCGGCGCTCGGCCACCGCGCCGTGGTCGTCGCCGTGGATCAGGTAGGCGGGCTTCAGCTCGGGCACCGCCCGGAGTCTAGGCCGCCGCTCAGCCGACCACGGCCGCGCGGGCCGGGCACCCACTGGGGCTCGGCGCCCTGGCTGCTGCGCCTGAACTACCAGCGAACCGCGGCGGCGGCGGCAGCGGCCGAGGACGCCGCCTAGCGCACGACCAGGTTGACCAGCTTGCCGGGCACGACGATCTCCTTGACGAGCTCCTTGCCGTCGAGGTGCGCCACCACGTTGGGAGCCGCCCGGCAGAGGTCCTTGAGCTGCTCAGGTGTCGCTTCGGAGCTGGCCTGCACGCGGTCGCGGACCCTGCCGTTGACCTGGCAGACGAGCTCGTAGACGTCGCTCTCCAGCAGCGTCTCGTCGGCTTCGGGCCACGGCTCCTCCCAGACGCGTTCGCCGGTCAGCCGCTCGTAGACGTCGGCGCTCGTGTGCGGCGCGAACGGGAACATCAGCGAGGCCGCGGTGCCGAGGGAGAAGCGCAGCGCCTCGACGGACACCGCCTCGCGCAGGCGCGAGCACTCGTTCAGGAGCTCCATCACCGCCGCGATCGCGGTGTTGAAGGCGAATCGCCGCAGGTCGCCCGAGACCTTGTCGATCGCCCAGTGCGTCTTGCGCAGCAGCGCGAGCTCGTCGCCGTCGGCGTAGTCGGGCGCCCCCAGCCCCGGCGCCGGGCCGCCGGCGCGGTCGGCCGTCTCGGCGGCGAGGCGCCAAAGGCGGCTGAGGAAGCGGTGGACGCCCTCGACGCCCTCGTCGGACCAGTCGGCGTCCTGCTCCGGGGGGCCGACGAACAGGATGTAGCAGCGCGCCGTGTCGGCGCCGACGCGCTGCACGATCGAAGCCGGCGAGACGACGTTGCCCTTGGACTTGCTCATCTTCGAGCCGTCCTTGGTGACCATCCCCTGCGTGAAAAGCGCCTGAAAGGGCTCTTGGAAGTCGAGGTGGCCGAGGTCCGCCAGCGCCTTCGTGAAGAAGCGCGCGTACATCAGGTGCAGAATCGCGTGCTCGACGCCGCCGATGTACTGGTCGACCGGCATCCACTCGCGCAGCGCCGCCG
>JAOPZS010000009.1 GCA_025963965.1 Solirubrobacterales bacterium | reverse complement strand
CAGCCGCGAGACCTGCATCTGGGAGATGCCGGTTCGGCTTGCGATCTGACTCTGGGTGAGTTCCTCGGCGAAGCGCATGCGCAGGATCTCGCGTTCGCGCTCGGGTAGGCGGGCGAGCGCGTCGCCTAGCACCGTCAGGTCCTCGGCGAGCTCGTAGCCCTCGTCCTCGGCCCCGAACATCTCTGCGAGCGTCCCGGCCGCTCCCTCCTCGGGCACGCGTGGCGTGTCGAGCGAGGTGGGCTCGTACCCGTTGAACGCCTGCAGGGCATCGAGCACCTCCTCGACGTCCAGCTCGAGGAACTCGGCGAGCTGGTTGACGGTCGGCGGCCGTCCCGTGTCGCGTTCCAAGCGCTCGCTCGCGTCTCTGACGCGCAGCGCCCGCTCCTGAGCCCCGCGCGGAACGTGCACCGACCAGCCCGTGTCGCGGAAGTGACGGCGCAGCTCGCCGAGGATCGTCGGGATCGCGAACGAGGACAGCGTGCCGCCCCGCTCCACGTCGAATCGGTCGATCGCCTTGATCAGGCCCAATGACGCGACCTGCACCAGATCCTCGATCGGCATCGACGATCGTCCGTAGCGCCGGGCCAGCTTGCGCGCGAGCGGAAGGAACTGCTCCACCAGCGTCTCGCGAGCCGCGGCGTCGCCGTCGCGCTGCCAGCGGAGGACCAGCTCCTCGACGCTCGCCCCATGGATAACCGATGTGCTGTTGACGAGTGCCGTGCCGTGCATTTTCGCTACCCCCTTTCGGTTATAGGGATCTTGTCCGTTTGCTTACCCCTCACGAGCCGAGTTATTCATGCCTTTTGTCGAATCGTCGAGTTGGGCGCCGGCTTGCGCCGAGCCGGACAGGAAGCCTGCACTCGCCCCGATTCCCCAGACCGTACGATCAGGCGATGAGCGACATCCCATCGCTTCCGGGCGTCAGTCACGAGTTCGTCGACGTCGACTCCCTGCGCATGCACGTGGCGCTCGCCGGGGCGGAGGATGCTCCTCCGCTGCTGCTCGTTCACGGCTGGCCGCAGAACTGGTGGGCCTGGCGCGAGGTGATCGGAGAGCTCGCGACGGACTTCCGTGTGATCGCCCCGGATCTGCGCGGGCACGGCTGGACGGAGGCGCCGGAGGGCGGGTACGAGAAGGAGCAGCTTGCCTCGGACATGCTCGGTCTGCTCGACGCGCTCGGCCTCGAGCGCGTCTCGTGGGTCGGACACGACTGGGGTGGGTGGACGGGCTTTCTGGCGGCGCTGCGCGCACCGCAGCGTCTCGAGCGCCTGCTCGCGCTGTGCATCCCCCATCCCTGGGCCACGCCGCACCCTCGACAGCTCGCGCTGCTCGCCTACCAGCTCCCGATCAGCCTCCCGGCGCTTGGCACTCGGCTCGCCGGACCGCTCTCGCGGGCGATCCTGCAGTCCGGGCGCCACGGCAAGCGCCTCGCGGCGGGCGATCTCGAGCTCTTCGCCGAGCACATTCCCGGGCGGGTCTCGCTCGCCATGTACCGGACGTTCCTGACCCGCGAGCTGCCGGCGTCGGTCCGTGCCCGCCCGCCCGGCCCGCTGCTCGTCGACACGACGCTGCTCGTCGGCGAGCAGGACATCGTCACCAAGGGCAGCTCACCGGGGGCGGTCAGCGGTCAGCCCCGCCTGAAGGTCGAGATCGTGCCGGGCGTCGCGCACTGGGTGCCGGAACAGCGCCCGGACACCGTGATCGACTGGGCGCGCGGCGCCTCGCGCTGAGGCCCTCGGCCACCGTTCTCGCCGCCGGTCGGGCGACACGCCGGGGGTCCCCCCGGGCCCGGGGCGGCTCGTGGCTACCCTGAAGCGATGATGAACGCCGCCGAGCCGATGATCACCCGTGGCACCCACTACACGGCGCTGCTGGAGACGATCGACCGCCAGGGTCCCGCCAAGCTCCATGCGCGCGAGCGCCAGACGCTGCTGGAGGCGGCAGACGCGCTGCTGTTCGAGGAGGCCGAGAACCGGCGACTGCTGCGCGGCGCCGAGGAGCTGATCGAGTCGCTCGAGGCCAGCGAGCGCTGGTCGGCCGAGAGCTGCGACCAGCTCCGCGAACACCTGTACGGCTGCGACGCCGACGTCGCCTAGCCGGCTGCGACTCCCGCGCCGCCCGGCGGCGAGCGTCCTCAGCGGTTCGGTTCGCCCACAGCCCTGCCACGGGTCTGCACGGCGTAGCCCGTGAACGTTTCCGGCCCGCCGAGGGCGGGGCTGTCGTGTGAGTAGGCGATGTGCGCCCAGCCATGGCTGTCGGTGTCGACCCCGAAGTCGTCGAACAGCTGCCGGCCGGTCGTGCACGTCGCTCCTTCCTCGCAGATTTCGCCTTGGTGGACGGGCATCAGCTGGTGCGGCTTCAGCCACGTCTTCGCCTTGCCCGCGATGTTCTGGGCGAAGTACACGTAGAAGGTCTGATCGGTCGCCGTCGGCGCCCCGTAGTAGACGAGGTCCACTCCGCCCGAGGTGGCGGCGAGCCACGGGAAGACGGCCTGGGCGGACCCTGTGCTGACGGGTTTCGAGCAGCTCCAGGTCTGGCCGTGATCGCTCGAGACGGCGGTACCGATGCTGTGGTTGTCAGACCACGCGTACCAGATCGTTCCAGACGGGCTGACCGAGACGTTCGGGAAGTTGTGGTCGAGGTCGGTCGAAGACGACGCGGTACTGCAGGGGATCGGCTGGTCGGTCCACGTGTGCCCGCCGTCGGCCGACACCGCGAGGAACGCCTCGTTGTTGTGTTCGCCGGCTTCCTCTGACGGCGCGACGAACGACTGGTAGGCGTAGAAGTTGCCGGTCGCGTCAGGCAGGTTGCGGTGGTCGATCACGAGGTTGCCAAGCTCGTTGCGGGCTTCCTTGTAGTCCCCGACCGGGATCGCGTTGCCCGTGCGCACATACGTTTTGCCGCCGTCGTCGGAGCGCAGCACTTCGATGTTGTTCGTCGCGATCTCGTGGAACGTGAGCAGCGACGTTTCCGCGCCGAAGGCCGCTATCCACTCGCGGTCGTCGACCGGGAGGCCGGCGACCACGGGTACCTGGCTGAAGGTCGTGGCGTTGTCGGTGGACGTCGCGACGTTGACCGAGGCGAGGTTCAGGCTGGCGACGTAGAGGTTGTAGTTGCCCTGGCCGTTGGGGGCGCTGGCGAGCGCGACGTCGATGTCTCCCCCTGATGCGCCGATCCCTGAGACCGCGTTGGGCTGTCCCCGGAACTCGAGGCCGCAACCGGAGGCCCCGCGGCCGCCGAGCGCGCCGAGCCCGCGCCACAGCTCGCTGCCGCCTCCGACGCCGAGCTCGGAGCCGAGGAACACGTTGTCCGCCCGCGACACGTGGATCGCCGGCTCTCCCGCTTTGTTTTCCCCGCAGCCGCTTTCACCGACGGCGCCCGACGGCAGCTGTCCGTAGGAGAAGTTTCCGACGGTTTCGGGCTTCGCGGCCGCCTGCGCCGCGGGGGCTGCGGCGCTTGCCGCCAACGCCACGAATACGAGAGTCGCCAGAGGGATGCGAAGGCGGACAAGCAGATATGACGGCACGTGTGAGCTCCTGAGGAAAGGGACGAGGACGCGGAGCGTTTACCCGCGGCGGGCGAGGCGGTAAACGCAGCGCTCGCCGGGGCGGGCTGCGTTCGGTCGCGCTCAGGCGGTGTCGAGCTCTTCGTGAAGCAACCGCTCGACCCGCTCGGCGATCTCGTCCCTTATGGCCCGCACCTCGTCGATCGGCTTCCCCTTCGGGTCGGTCAGGTCCCAGTCGAGGTAGCGCTTGCCCGGGATGTACGGGCAGGCATCGCCACAACCCATCGTCACGACCACGTCCGCCTGCTCGGCGAGCTCGACGGTCAGCAGCCTCGGTTGGCGACCGGCGAGGTCGACCCCGACCTCGCGCATCACCTCGACGACCTCCGGATGCACTCGCTCGGCCGGCGTCGTCCCGGCCGAGAGCGCTCGATGGCGCCCTCCGGCGGCTCGCTCGAGCAGGGCCTGGCTGATCTGCGAACGCCCGGCGTTGTGCAGGCACACGAACAGCACGGTCGCCATCGCGCTAGGCCGACTCGACGATGCGCGGCACGACGGCCTCGGCGGCATCGCCCGGCGTGATGTCCGGATACAGGACGCGGACCGCCGCAACCCCGCAGGCGCCGCCGATCAGCTGAGCGAGCACGAACCCGGGCACCGACGCGGGAGCGATCCCGCCGAAGCTGTCGGAGAACACCCGCCCCACCGTGATCGCGGGGTTCGCGAAGCTCGACGAGCTCGTGAAGAAGTATGCGGCGCCGATATACGCGCCGACCGCGGCAGGTGCCGTGGCACCCCGGCGCGTCCTGGCGAGCGAGAAGATCACGAGCAGCAGGCCGACAGTTGCGATGCCCTCCGCCAGCAGGTGCGCCGGGCTCGCGCGATGGTGGGTGGAGATGCTCACCGCCGCCAGCGAGAACATGCCGTTGGCGGCGATCGCGCCTGTCACGCAGCCCGCGACCTGGGCGAGCACGTAGGCGCCTGCGTCACGCCAGGCGAGGCCGCCGAGGCTCGCGTCCGCAAGGGAGACCGCCGGGTTGAAGTGACCGCCTGAGACGGGACCGAACATCAGGATGATCGCGAACAGGCCCGCAGCGGTCGCAGCGGCGTTCTCGAGCAGCTCGAGGCCCGTGTCATGCGGGGAGAGCGTCTGCGCGGCGATCCCCGAGCCGATCACCAGCGCCGCCAGGAAAGCCGAGCCGAGCAGCTCTGCGAACAGCCGTCGTGTCAGCGGCGCCGTCCCCACAGCCGCAAGCGTATTGCATTGACAAACGTTACTTCAATAGATATATGTAGATAGATGGCGGTCGATCTCGAGCTTGCTCCAAAGACCAAGCGCTCGCCCGGCGAGCGCTGCTGCGAGCCGGTCGTCTACCCGGAGGTCGACCGCGAGCACGCGCTCCGCATGGTCGACGTCGCCAGGGCGCTCGGCGACCCGATCCGGCTGCAGCTCGTCGACGTGCTGCGCAAGCACGCCGGCAAGGTCTGCGTGTGCGAGCTCGTCCCCCTCTTCGACGTCTCCCAGCCGACGCTCTCCCATCATCTCGGCAGGTTGCGCTCGGCCGGCATCGTCGACTCGGAGCGGCGCGGCCTGTGGGCCTACTACTACGTGATCCCCGGCGCCCTCGAGGAGCTCTCGACATGGCTCAGCTAGAGCCCGCCGATGCAGGGTGCTGCCCCGCCGCGGCACAGGTTCGCTGCTGCGCGCCGGCGGAGAAGGAGACATGCTGCGACCTCGCATCTCCGACATGCGGCTGCACGGCTGGCGCCGGCGCCGCAGACGTGCCGCCGGAGGAGCCCGTGGTAACGGGGGTTACCGCCTAGCTGCAATCCGCTTGCAACAGCGCATCGCTCGCCGTAGTGTCCTCGCCGCGCCGGCCCGACCGGCGCGCGGACCGAGAGGAGCCGACCGGAGATGTCCGCCGTCGCGCGAGCGAGAACCCGCCTTGGTGGCGCCCTGGACGCCGGCCAGCGGCGTACGGCCCTGGTCATGGCCGCCGTCGTGGTGGGCCTGCACGCCGTCGGCTTCCTCCTGCTGTTGGCAGTCGTCGCGCCACAGCACCACCGGCTCGGCGCGTCCGGGGGCTTCGCGATCGGAACCGGGCTGACCGCCTACACCCTCGGCCTGCGTCACGCCTTCGACGCGGATCACATCTCCGCGATCGACGGCACCACGCGCAAGCTGATGAGCGAAGGCAAGCGTCCGCTCAGCGTCGGCTTCTTCTTCTCGCTCGGACATTCCACCGTCGTGTTCCTGCTGGCCTTCGTGTTCGCTGCCGGGATCAAGGCCCTGAGCGGCCCGGTGCAGAACCCGGGCAGCCAGCTGCACAGCGTCACCAGCTGGATCGGCGCCGGCGTCTCGGGGCTCTTCCTCTACGCGATCGCCGCGCTGAACGTCGTGATCCTTTGGGGGATCGTCAAGGTCTTCCTGCAGATGCGCCACGGCGGCTGCGAAGAGCGCCGGCTCGAGCAGGACCTGGCGGCGAGTGGCCCGATGAGCCGCATCTTCGGGCGCTTCACGCGGACGATCACCGCGCCCTGGCAGATGTACCCGGTCGGCCTGCTGTTCGGCCTCGGATTCGACACGGCCTCAGAGGTCGCGCTGCTGTTCCTCGCAGCCGGCGCGGCCGGCGCCGGCCTGCCGTTCTACGCGATCCTCTGCCTGCCGGTCCTGTTCGCCGCCGGGATGTCGCTGCTCGACACGATCGACGGCTCGTTCATGAACTTCGCCTACGGATGGGCCCTCTCGAAGCCGGTACGCAAGGTCTTCTACAACATGACGATCACGGGCCTGTCGGCGGCCGTCGCCCTCGCCATCGGCACGATCGAGCTCGTCGGCCTGCTCGCCGACAAGCTCGACGGGCGCGGCGCATTCTGGGCCTGGTGGGAGAACGTCGACATGAACACGGTCGGCATGATCGTCGTCGGGATGTCCATCGCCATCTGGATCCTGGCGCTCTCGATCTGGCGCTTCGGCCACATCGAGGAACGATGGGCCGCGGGCGCCACCGACGCACAGCAGCAGGGCTAGAGCACCGGTGACCGTCTCCCATCGTGTCGAGCCCCAGATCGTCACGACGCTCGACGGCGCGATCGCCGTCCTGCGCAGCCGCGGGCTGCGTCTGTCGAGCACCAGGCGGCTGATGCTCGAGGCGCTGCTCGCCGCCGAGGGCCCCGTCTCCGCCGAGCGCGTCGCAAGCCGGCTGAACCTCGATGCAGCGTCAGTCCATCGCAACCTCGAGACACTCGAGCGACACGGCCTCGTTCGCCACGTCCATCTCGGGCACGGACCCGGCCTGTACGCCCTGCTCGCCGGAGGTGAGCGCGAGTACCTCTACTGCGACGGCTGCGGCGCCGCCCGGGCGGTCCCGACGAAGGAGCTGGACCCGCTTCGCAGGCGCATCCGCGAGCGCTACGGCTTCGAGGCCCGCTTCGACCACTTCCCGATCGTCGGGCTCTGCTCGGCCTGCGCCGCGGCCGGCGGCGAGGAGCGAGGCCGCGAGCTCGCAGGGCCGGCCGCCGGCTAGGACCCCGGCGCCCTGAGCGTCGAGCTGCTCAGGCCCGCCGGCGCTCCGCAGGTCGAACCGGGCGGGCATGCTCGAGCGGGGCCCGCGGCCTGGCGAGCGAGCGCAGCTGCCCGCCGAGGTCGCCGTGCAGATGCAGGTCGTCGGCGGCGCCCGTGACGAGCCCGGCGCCGGCGAGCCGCCCGAGCGCGTTCGATACCGAGGGTCGCTCGGCAGCCACGAGCTGTCCGAGCAGGCGGTGCGTCAGCGGCATCGTGAGGTGGATCCCGCCCGGCTCGACCCGGCCCCAGCGCGTCGCCAGGTGAAACAGAAGCAGCACGAGCCGGATCTCCAGCCGCGGCTCGCAGGAGATCGCGCGCAGCACGCCGAGGTCCTCAGCGCGGCGCTCGGCGCGGCGCAACAGCGCACGCGCGATCGGCGGCCACGGCAGGACGCGGTCGGCGAACTCGCCATCGAGCAGCGCGAGCCGGCACGGGGACAGCGCCCGCCATGATTCGATTCGCTCGATCAGATCGTCGGTGTGGCGACTCGGCGGCTGCACGAGGTCGCCGCTGCCGAGCAGCTCGGTGATCGTCCGATCCGCGACCCGCGTGTCCGCCGCGAGCAGCCCGTCGAGGATCAGGAGCCCGGGGCCGCGGCCGATCGTCGTGAGCCATCGGCCGAGCGCGCTCTCGCCCGGCTCGGCCTGCAGGACCCGGGCGGTCACGTGCTGGCGTGCCCTGAGCCGATCGCTCAGTGGCAGGTCCTGCGCGAGCTCGTCGTCGGCGTCGAGCACGTATGCGTAGAGCGCGACGCTGCCGAGAGCGCTAGCCGGTTCGCCCGCCGCGCGCCGGGTGAACCGACTCGAGGGCCCGGACTCGGCGTTCTCTGGCCCATCGACCGACACGTCCGATCCTCCTTCGCTCCGCGTCGCCAACGTCCGTGCCGGCACAGTCCCCGAGGTCTCCGTACCCCCTTATACCGGTTCGGTAATCCCCGTTACTCACTAGGCCCGTAATGCGGATTACCAAGCCTCGAACGACGCTTGGACGCGGTGATAGAAGGGGCCGGACGACACGCACGCGGCGAGCCCGTGAGGGCAGACCGCGGAGAGCATGTCGCACTCGAGGAGAGAAGGGCGCGCCGATCGCATGTGTCTCGCCATCCCGGGTCAGGTCGTGGAAATGGTCGACGACGCCCACCGCCTGGCGATGGTCGAGGTCGCCGGCGTGCGGCGCACGGTGAACATCGGCCTGCTCGACGTCGACGGCGAGGGCGTCGTTCCGGGCGACTGGGTGCTGATCCACGTCGGCTTCGCGATCTCGCAGGTCGACGAGGAGGAGGCGCACGCCACCCGCAGCCTGCTCGAACAGATGGGCGAGGACTACGAGCGCGAGCTCGACGAGCTGAAGGCGAGCGTGATCGAGTGACGCCCTCCCCCGCTCCGTCCTATGCGTGCACCGGCGAGCACTGCATCACCTGCTCGGACGAGGGCGTCCCGATGATCGTCCTCGGCGCAGCGAGGGGCGGCCTGGCTCTCTGCGCCGATCAGGAGGGCCGAACGCACACCGTCGAGACGACGCTGCTCGAGGCGGCACCGGTCGGCGGCCGCGTCCTCGTCCACGCGGACGTGGCGATCGCGGCGTTGCCGGGGGAGCTCGGGCGATGAAGTTCGTCGACGAGTTCCGCGACGCCTCACTGGGCCGCGCCGTCGCAGCGGAGATCCTCTCGCTGGTCGAGCCGGGACGCCACTACAAGGTGATGGAGGTCTGCGGCGGGCACACCCACTCGATCTACAAGTACGGCGTCGACGACCTGCTCCCGGCGAACGTCGAGCTGGTGCACGGACCCGGTTGCCCGGTCTGCGTGATCCCGATGGGCCGCGTCGACGACGGGATCGCGATCGCCCGCCAGCCCGGCGTGATCTTCACCTGCTTCGGCGACATGATGCGCGTGCCCGGATCGGAGGGCAGCCTGCTCGAGGCCAAGGCGGCCGGCGCCGACGTGCGGATGGTCTACTCGCCGCTCGACGCCCTCAGGATCGCCAAGCAGAACCCCGACCGCGAGGTCGTGTTCTTCGCGATCGGCTTCGAGACGACCGCGCCCTCGACGGCGCTGACGCTGAAGCGCGCCAAGGCCGAAGGCGTCGCGAACTTCTCGTGCATCTGCAGCCACGTGACGATCGTGCCGCCGCTGCGGGCGCTGCTCGAGTCCCCCGACCTGCGGCTCGACGGCTTCATCGGCCCCGGTCACGTCGCGACCGTCGTCGGCGCGCGACCGTTCGAGTTCATCCCGGCCGACTACGGCAAGCCTCTCGTCGTCGCCGGCTTCGAGCCGCTGGACATCCTGCAGTCGATCGTGATGATCCTGCGCCAGCTCGCCGAGGGCCGTCGCGAGGTCGAGAACCAGTACGCCCGCGTCGTTCCCTACGACGGGAACCTGCGCGCGCTCGAGGTCCTCGGCGAGGTCTTCGAGCTGCGCCCGCACTTCGAGTGGCGCGGCCTCGGCTTCATCTCCCACAGCGGCCTGCGGCTCTCGGAGGCCTATGCCGAGCTCGACGCGGAGCTGCGCTTCGAGGTGCCCGGCGTTCGCGTCGCCGACCCGAAGGCCTGCCAGTGCGGCGAGGTCCTCAAGGGCGTGATCAAGCCTTGGGAGTGCAAGGTCTTCGGCACGGCCTGTACGCCCGAGCGGCCGATCGGCACCTGCATGGTCTCCTCCGAGGGTGCCTGCGCCGCCTATTACAACTTCGGGCGCTTCGCCCGCGAGCGGGAGGTCGTCTAGATGGCCGAGCCGGCCACCGTCTCGGCCCGCGAGGAGCGGATCCTCGGGATCATCGAGACGGCCCGCGGCAAGCGCCCGAAGTTCCGCGACGAGCGGATCACGATGGCGCACGGCGCCGGCGGGAAGGCGACGCAGAGCCTGATCGAGGGGCTGTTCCTCCCGGCGCTCGGCGACGGCGCGCTCGCGGAGCTGGCCGACGCGGGCGCGATCAGCATCGACGGCGTCGAGCTGGCGATGACGACCGACTGCTACGTAGTGCGCCCGCTGCGCTTCCCCGGTGGCTCGATCGGCGATCTCGCCGTCAACGGCACGGTCAACGACCTCGCCGTGTCCGGCGCCCGCCCGCTCGCCCTGAGCCTCTCGCTGGTGCTCGAGGAGGGGCTCGCCGCGGACGAGCTGCGCAGCGAGGTCGAGGCGATCTCCGCCGCCGCGAAGGCGGCCGGTGTCGAGGTCATCACGGGAGACACGAAGGTCGTCGAGCGAGGACACGCCGATGGCATGTACGTGTGCACCACAGGCGTCGGCAGGCGCGACCGGCGCGCACGGCTCTCACCCGCAGGGATCCGTCCCGGCGACCGGATCCTGCTCTCGGGCAGCATCGGCGAGCACGGCATGGCGATCATGCTCGCGCGCGGCGAATTCGATCTCGATGCCTCGATCGAGTCCGACACGGCCTCGCTGTGGCCGGCCGTCGACGTGCTGCTCGATGCCGGCGGAGAGGGCGTCCACTGCCTGCGCGATGCGACCCGCGGCGGTGTCGCGTCGGTGCTCAACGAGCTCGCCCGCGCCTCGTCGGTTGCGATGCTCGTGCGCGAGGGAGCGATCCCCGTGCAGCCCGCTGTCGCGGGCGCCGCCGAGATCCTCGGGATCGACCCGATGTACGTCGCCAACGAGGGGAAGCTCGTGGCGTTCGTCGCGGCCGATCGTGCCGACGAGGTCCTCGAGGCGCTGCGCGGGGCGCCGGGCTGCGAGCAGGCGAGCGAGATCGGCGAGGTGCGGACGGAGCCGCCCGGGATGGTGCTGGTGGAGACGAGCTTCGGCGGACGGCGGGTGATGGATCAGCTCGTCGGCGATCCGCTGCCCCGGATCTGCTGATGCACGAGCTGTCGATAGCCCAGGCGATCCTCGACGTTGCGAGCCATCACGCCCGCGGTCGCCGCGTCGCCAAGGTCGAGGTCCGGGTGGGGCACCTGCGGCAGGTCGTTCCGGACTCGCTCGACTTCGCGTTCTCACTGCTCACGCCGGATACAGCGCTCGAGGGATGCCGGCTCGAGATCACGCCTGTCCCCGCGGTGGGACGTTGTCGCGCCTGTGGCGCTGAGAGCCCGCTCGAATGCTTCCCGCTGTCCTGTCTTCGCTGCGGCGGCTTCGACGTGCACGTGCTGGCAGGGGAAGAGCTCCTGGTCGATGCGCTCGAGCTCGAGGAGGAACCGTTGACGAACGAAAGGGTGGGCCATGGCAGCCACGTTTGAACCGAAACCGTCCGGCGTCGAGGAGGTCCACATCCTCTGGATCTCCGAGGGGATGAGCTGCGACGGAGACTCCGTGTCGATCACAGCAGCCGGGCAGCCGGGGATCGAGGACGTCCTGCTCGGCGCGATTCCGGGCCTGCCGAAGGTCCACCTGCACAACAAAGTCCTATCGCCGACGCTGGGCGGCGAGGAGTTCCTTGCCCCCTATCGAGCGGCTGTGCGAGACGAGTTGGGCGCGCCCTACGTGCTCGTCATCGAGGGCTCGATCCCCAACGAGAACATCAACGGCGACGGCTACTGGACCTCCTTCGGAAACGACGAGATCACCGGTGAACCGCTCAACCTCAACTACTGGCTCGACCGGCTCGCGCCGAAAGCCTGGGGCGTGGTCGCGATCGGAACCTGTGCCACCTACGGCGGGATCCATGCCATGGCGGGGAACCCGACGGGTTGCATGGGGCTCGCCGACTACCTGGGCTGGGACTTCCGCTCCGCGGCCGGCCTGCCGATCGTCAACGTGCCGGGTTGCCCGGTGCAGCCGGAGAACTTCATGGAGACGCTCGTGTGGCTGCTCTACCAGGCCGCCGGGCTGGCACCGACGATCCCACTCGACGAGGCGCTGCGCCCGCAGTGGATCTTCGGCAAGACGGTGCACGAGGGCTGCGATCGCGCGGGCTACTACGAGCAGGGCGATTTCGCGAAGGACTACAACTCGCCCAAGTGCCAGGTGAAGATCGGCTGCTGGGGCCCGGTCGTCAACTGCAACGTTCCTAAGCGCGGCTGGATGGCCGGCATCGGCGGATGCCCGAACGTCGGTGGCATCTGCATCGGCTGCACGATGCCCGGCTTCCCGGACAAGTTCATGCCGTTCATGGACGCTCCCCCCGGCGGCAAGCTGTCCTCGACCCTCAGTGGCGCCTATGGGCCAATCATGCGCAAGCTGCGCGGCATCACCAACCACACGATGAACAAAGAGACCAAGTGGCGGCACAACAAGCCTGAGCTGACCACCGGCTACGAGCCCCGCTGGGGCAACTGAGAGGAGACCCGATGGCCGCCACAAGAGAGAGCATCAAGCCGGAGGCGGGCAAGCTCGTCGACATGTCCTGGGACCCGATCACTCGCATCGTCGGGAATCTCGGGATCTACACGAAGATCGATTTCGAGAACCGGCAGGTCGCAACCTGCAAATCGACCTCGTCGATGTTTCGGGGCTACTCGGTCTTCATGAAGGGCAAGGATCCGCGGGACGCCCACTTCATCACGAGCCGCATCTGCGGGATCTGCGGCGACAACCACGCCGTCTGCTCCTGCTACGCGCAGCAGATGGCCTACGGCGTCAAGCCGCCGCCTCTCGGCGAGTGGATCGTCAACCTCGGCGAGGCCGCGGAGTACATCTTCGACCACATCATCTTCCAGGACAACCTCGTGTTCGTCGACTTCTGCGAGCAGATGGTCCGCGCGACGAACCCGAAGGTGCTCGAGAAGGCAGAGAAAACCGATGCTCCCGGGGCCAACATCCACGGCTACCGCACGATCGCCGACATCATGCGCTCCTACAACCCGTTCACGGGCGAGACGTACAAGGAGGCGCTCCACATGAGCCGCATCGGGCGCGAGATGATCTGCCTGATGGAGGGGCGCCACGTGCACCCCTCGACGATCTACCCGGGCGGCGTGGGCACCGTCGCGACACCGACGCTGTTCACCGACTACCTCTCCCGGTTGCTGCGCTGCCTCGACTTCATCAAGTCTGCGGTGGCGATGAACGACGACGTCTTCGACTTCTTCTACGAGGCTCTGCCGGGCTATGAGGAGGTCGGGCGCCGGCGGATCCTGCTCGGCTGCTGGGGAGCGTGGAACAACCCCGACCATGTCGATTACGACTACCGCAACATGGATGACTGGGGCAACGAGATGTTCGTCACCCCGGGCGTCGTCGTCGACGGGGAGCTCGTCACGACGAACCTCGTCGACATCAACCTCGGCATCCGCATCCTGCTCGGATCCTCCTACTACGAGGACTGGACCAACGAGGAGACGTTCGTCGAGCGCGATCCGCTCGGAAACCCCGTCGACAAGCACCACCCATGGAACCAGACGACGATCCCACGGCCGCAGAAACGCGATCTGGACGGCGGCAAGTACTCCTGGGTGATGAGCCCGCGCTGGTTCGACAAGCGCACGGGCCATCATCTCGCGCTCGACACCGGGGGCGGCGCGCTGGCGCGGCTGTGGGCGACCGCGCTCGCGAACAAGGTCGACACGCCCTACGTCAAAGCGACGGGTCACAGCGTGCTGATCAACCTGCCACAGACCCCGAACACGCCCGAACAGACCCTCGAGTGGAAGATCCCGAAGTGGTCCAACGCGATCGAGCGCGATCGCGCGCGGATCTACTTCGTCGCCTACTCGGCGGCGATGGCGATGCACTTCCTCGACCGCGCGATGACCGAGCTGCGCTCCGGTCGAACGAAGGTCTTCGAGGACTTCGACGTGCCCGAGGAGGCGATCGGCTGCGGCTTCCACGAGGCGGTGCGCGGCGTCCTCTCCCATCACCTCGTGATCCGCGAGGGCAAGATCGCCAACTACCACCCGTACCCGCCGACACCATGGAACGGCTCCCCGACGGACTCCTTCGGAACGCCGGGCCCGTACGAGGACGCGGTCGCCGGTCAGCCGATCTTCGAGGAGAACTCGCAGGAGAACTTCCGCGGGATCGACATCATGCGGGCGGTTCGTTCATTCGACCCGTGCCTGCCGTGCGGCGTCCACATGTACCTCGGCAAGGGCAGGACGCTCAAGCAGGTGCACTCGCCGATGTTCGGCGAGCAGCACGGTTAGGGGCGTCGTGCACCAGAGCGCACAGATGTCGGGCGCCCTGCCGATGGCCGCGGCGGACGCGTTCGCCCCGGCACCCGCCCGTCCCGACGCCGGCGGGGCACCCGATCACGTCCCGCCCGACGAGGTCGCGCGCGAGCGGGTCGCCCGCGTCGAGTCGCTGCTAGAGGCGCTCGATCGCCTCTCCGACGGGGCGGCGCGCTCCACCGCGACAGAGGTCGTCCAGGCGCTGCTCGAGATGTACGGCGAGGGCCTGAGCCGGATCGTCGAGGTGCTCGCCGCGCATGACGACGGGACGCTGGCGCAGGAGCTCGCCGAGGACGAGCTCGTCGCGCACGTGCTGCTTCTGCACGGGCTGCATCCGGTGCCGGTGCAGGAACGCGTGCTCGCGGCGCTGGAGAGTGTCCTCCCGTACCTGCAGTCGCACGGCGGCGACGTGCAGCTGCTGGCCGTGGAGGACGGGGTGGTCCACCTGCGCCTCGAGGGCAGCTGCTCGGGATGCCCGTCCTCCTCGATGACGCTGAAGCTGGCGATCGAGGACGCGATCTTCAAGGCCGCCCCCGACGTCGAGGAGGTCCGCGCGGAGGGCGCCGTGGAGGAGCAGGCCGGCGATGCCGGGCTGCTCCAGATCGAGCTGGTCAAGCCGGCGGCAGCGCCCTCGGTGGCCCCCGGCGTCTGGGCGATGGCCGGCGGGATGCCCCAGCTGTCGGGTGGCGGCGTGCTGCTGAAGGAGGTCTCAGGCGAGTCCGTGCTGTTCCTGCGCCCGGGCGAGCGCGTCTATGCCTATCGCCCGAGCTGTCCGGCCTGCGGCTCCTCGCTGGAGCGCGCGAGCCTGCGCGCCAATGAGCTGAGCTGCCCGGACTGCGCGAAGCGCTTCGACGTGCTTCGCGCGGGACGCTGCCTGGACGCTCCGCAGCTGCACCTCGAGCCGGTGCCGCTGCTCGTCGACGACGCCGGCCTGGTCAAGGTCGCGCTCGGAGCGACGGCGTGAGCGCGGCGGGCGCGGTCGCGTCCCCGCGGCTGCGCAAGCTCGCCCGGCAGGGGACCGACAGGCCGCCTCCACCAGCGACGGGCGTGGACGTCGAGGAGCGGTGCGAGCTGTGCAGCGCCCCGATCCCGACGGTGCACCGGCACATGCTCGAGATCGCCTCGCGGGAGCTGCTATGCGCGTGCCGGCCGTGCTCGGTGCTGTTCGACCGCGACGGCGCCGGCGCCGGGCGCTACAAGCTCGTCCCCGAGCGACGGCTGCGCCTCGACGAGTTCGCGCTCGCCGACGCCGCCTGGGAGGAGCTTCGCATCCCGGTCGAGATGGCGTTCTTCTTCCGCTCGAGCGCCGCGGAGCGCGTGCTGGCGTACTACCCGGGGCCGATGGGGCCGGTCGAGTCCCAGCTCGAGCTGAGCGCGTGGCGTGAGATCGCCCGCCAGAACCCGGTCCTCCAGGAGCTCGAGCCCGACGTCGAGGCGCTGCTCGTCAGCCGTGTCGGGGACGAGCACCGGCACTGGCTTGTGCCCCTCGATGACTGCTACGGCCTCGTCGGGCTGATCCGCACCCACTGGAAGGGGCTGTCGGGCGGCAAGCAGGTGTGGCGCGAGATCGAGCGCTTCTTCGCCGAGCTCGACGGCCGCTCGCGCAGTGCAACTCGATCGTCGCCCCAATCACCACAGAAGGGAGCTTGAGGATGGCCATCATCAGCAGCGGCAACGCGCAGACGCGCCCCGAGACGCCAACACACGTCCCCGGGATCGACCAGGGCAACGCAAGGGGCAACTACGAGAAGATGCCCGGCCACAACCCGGACGGCACCTCGACGGCGAGGCGATCGACGGGCATCGAGCCGAAGTCCCAGGAACCGATCGACCCGAGCATGCCGAACCTGTCGCCGGCCTGATGGCCTGATGCAGGCGCGGCCTCAGCCCATCGAAGCGATCGACAGCGGCGTACCGCAGCTGTCCTTCGCCGTCGGCGGCGCGGCTGTCGAGCGTCACGCGGCGGCACCGACGCTCAACTTCGCGCTGCAGATAGAGCGCGAAGGGGGCGGCCCGGTCCGCTCGATCCTGCTCGACGCGCAGATCCAGATCGCGGCCCGCCGGCGGCCCTACGGGGAAGCCGAGCAGCGTACGCTCGTCGAGCTGTTCGGCACGCCTGAGCGCTGGGGCACGACGCTGCGCACGCTGCTCTGGACGCGTACGACGCTCGTCGTGCCGCCCTTCACCGACACGGCAGAGATCGTCGTGCCGGTCGCCTGCTC
>JAOPZS010000006.1 GCA_025963965.1 Solirubrobacterales bacterium | reverse complement strand
GATCACCGTCCTCGAGCAGCCCGATCGCAACGGCCGCGCTGGCCTCCGCATCCCACGGCAGTAGGGTCGCCGCCGCGTGCGGGAGCTCCGCCAGCGAGGTCGTGGCCGCGAACAGGCAGGGCACGTCCCAGGCCGCCGCCTCGGCGGGGATCAACCCGAACCCCTCGTAGAAGGTCGGATACAGCAGCGCGCTCGCGCGAGCCAGCAGCCATCGACGCTCGGCGTCCGAGACAGGCCCGAGATCGACGACCCCGCCCCTCAGCGACGGGTCTGCCTCCAGCAGCTCGCGCTCTCGTTCCGCTGAAGAGCCGAACTCGACGTGAGCGCCCGCGAGCACGAGCCGACCGGCCCATCCTCGCCGCTGCAACGCTCGCTGCAGCTTGATTGCGAAGGGGCGGTTCTTGTGGGCGTAGTCGGCTCCGAGGCAGAGCAGAAAGGGCTCCTCGCCTTCGAGTTGCGGCGGTCGCTGCTGCGGGCCCTCGGTGTCCTCGGAGCGTCCGATCCCGACCACCGCCGCTCGCTCGGAGCCGATCAGCTCCTCGGCGAGCGCATCCCCCCGCGCGTGCTCGGAGAAGAAAACGACCTGATCGGCCGCGGCGAGCGCCATGCGCGTGACACGTCGGTAGGCGCGCCAGCTGTCCAGGTCGGCGTGGTAGGTGCTCGCGTGGTAGGAGATCAGGTCCTGCTGGCCCACGACGAGGCGCTCGCCCACGAGCCGAAGGAGGTTGAGGTCATCGACTGTGAAGACCTGCTGCGGCCGGTGAACGACATCGGTTCGCCGAGCGCCGTCCACGGCCTCCGCGTAGGAGACGAGCTCGACGCGATCGAGAGGGTCGAGTGCCGCGCGGGCCTGCGGGGAGAGATCAGGCGGCGTGAGCACCCGGGTGGCGACGCGATCCGCCTCTGAAAGGGCCCGGATCAGGCCGAGCAGGTAAGTCTGGGTCCCCCCGTGCCTGGAGACGAGCGCCCGCGCGTCGATCGTGACCGACAGCGGTCTGACCGCCCGGCGAGACGCGGCGAGGACGTGGCGCAGCGGGCTGCGATCGTCCGACTCGATCGTCATGCGACGCGCCGCCTCGGCAGGTCCCTCTCGTGGCCGTAGATCCGCACCGCGAGCGTCGACGAGGACGTCGTCGGCGGCGAGGTGCAGCATCCCGGATGCCGAGATCCGCTCGGCGAGATTCGCCAGCGCGTCGTCGAGCTCGAGGTTTCCGTCGACGGGGCCGTGTGCCTGGAGCGCCTCATGTGTCACGTAGGCGCACCCGGTCCCGAACGCCGCCGTCCGCGGCCGTCGCAGGCGCGAGATGCGCCGGATCGTCTCCGCGTGCTCCTCGAGCGGCGACTCCTCGACGTCCGGCCATTCCAGATCGATTCCACCGATGCCCAGCGAGAGCGGCGTCGCCGTCGCCACGGCCGTGTCGCTGCGTGCCGCCGCCGCGAGTCCGTCCAACCAGCCCGACGCGACCCGGACGCCGGCTCGAACAACCGCGACGTCGCGGCCGCTCACTACCTCCAGAGCCTCGCGCAGCGCCGCGCTGCCACGAGCGCTGTCACCGCCGGGCAGCAGATAGACGTCGCCGTGCGACCCGCCTTCGGCGCCACGAACCGCCGCGAGCGCCTGTCGGGAGCCAACCGCGACGATCGGCCTCCCGGGCGGCGTCTGCCCGGTGACAGACGCGAGCGTTTCGATCGCAGCCTCGGCCTCGTCCTCCGACTGGATCAGAATCAGGACGACCGCTCCATCGGGTGTGCCCGGGAGCGGCCGCTCGGCGTCGAGATCGATCAGCATCCGTGAGGATCAGCCTACTTCGGCGACTCGGTTCAACGGCGGTGTCCCCCTGTGGCCTCGGTACGCTTGGCCGATGAGCCAAGCGCCCGCCGGTAGTCCCCTGCCGATCGTGGTGCAGTCGGTGAGCAAGTCGTTCCGCATCCCCGAGGAGCGCAGCCATACGCTCAAGGAGCGGGCGCTGCACCCCATGCGGCGTACTCGCAACGAGACGTTCAAGGCGCTGCAGGAGGTCTCCTTCGACGTTCGCAGCGGAGAATTCTTCGGCATCGCCGGTCGCAACGGGAGCGGCAAGAGCACCCTTTTGAAGTGCCTTGCCGGCATCTACGGCGTTGACAGCGGACGGATCTGGATGAACGGCCGGCTGTCGACGTTCATCGAGCTCGGCGTCGGCTTCAACGCCGATCTCGCGGCGCGCGACAACGTCGTGCTGAACGGGATCATGATGGGGCTCTCCCCGCGCGAGGCCCGTGCCCGCTACGACGCCGTGATCGACTTCGCCGAACTGCGCGAGTTCGAGGAGCTCAAGCTCAAGAACTACTCCTCCGGCATGCACGTGCGGCTCGCGTTCGCCGTCGCGATCCAGGTCGACGCCGAGATCCTGCTCGTGGATGAGGTGCTGGCCGTCGGTGACGCGGCCTTTCAGCAGAAGTGCTTCGACGTGTTCAACGAGATGCGCGACGACGGGCGCACGATCGTGTTCGTTACACATGACATGGGAGCACTCAACCGCTTCTGCCACCGCGCCCTGCTGCTCGAGCGCGGCGAGCCGGTGCACCTCGGCGAGCCGCACGAGGTGGCCGATCGCTACCTGGAGATCAACTTCGGACGGGACCCGGAGGCGGCGGCCGCATCGGTTGCCGAGGGACGCGGCGGCGACGGCGAGGCCCGCATCCTCGAGGTGTGGGCAGAGAACGAGCTCGGCGAGCGACAGGGCTCGCTCGCGCAGGGCCGGCGGATGACGCTCAAGGCCAGGGTCTCGTTCGCGGTCGACGTGGAGGACCCCAATGCCAGCGTGTACGTGCTCAATGACGAGCACGTCGCCGTTCTCGTCGCCACCTCCGCCCGCGACGCGGAACACAGCGGGCAGTTTGCGGCCGGCGAGGAGGCCGTGTTCGAGTTCAGCTTCGAGAACGTCCTCGCGCCCGGGCGCTACAACCCGTTGTTCACACTCGCCCACCGCGGCGCGGGCCTCGACCTGATGGACCGCCTCGAGGGGGCCTTCTCGTTCGTCACGACGGCCGTCGATCCGCTCGGCGGCGTCGTGGAACTGCCAGTCGAGGCGCGTGTCACGCGCGACACGGCCTCGCCGACGCGCGTCAGCACGTGAGCACCCCGGCGCTCGTCACAGAGGGCCTCGGTCGTCCGATCCGCGGACCGCGGGCGCTGACCGACGATTGGGGGCGCTTCTGGCATCTCACCTACAACATCGCCCGCAACGAGTTCAAGCTGCGGTTCTTCGGCTCGGTGCTCGGCTACCTCTGGCAGCTCGTGCGCCCGCTGCTGTTCTTCGCCGTCCTGTACGTCTTCTTCACCCAGATCGCCGATGTGACGCAGGGACAGGGCCCGAGCGGGAGGTTCTACGGCGCACAGCTGCTGGCCTCGATCGTGCTGTTCACGTTCTTCCAGGAAGCGACGGGCGGCGCCGTCAGAAGCGTCGTCGACCGCGAGAACCTGGTCCGCAAGATCCAGTTCCCCCGGCTGGTGATCCCCCTGTCGATCGTGCTGCTCGCCTCGTTCAACCTCGCGCTGAACCTGGTCGTGGTGCTCGTGTTCGCGCTGATCGAAGGGGTCCGCCCGATGCTCAGCTGGCTGGAGCTGCCGCTGATCGTCGCGATGCTCGTGATCTGCTCGACGGGGATCGCGATGCTGCTCTCGGCGCTGTTCGTCAAGTTCCGCGACATCCTCCCGATCTGGGAAGTCGTCTCGCAGGTGATCTTCTACGCCTCACCGGTGATCATCTCGCTGACCGCCGTCAAAGAAAAGCTCAGCTCCACGCTGTTTCACCTCTACATGCTCAATCCGCTGGCCGGCATCTTTCAGCAGATGCGCCATGCGGTCGTCACGCACACGACGCCCAGCGCCGCGCAGGCGCTTGGCAGCTGGGCCGCGCTGCTGGAGCCGATCGCGATCGTCTTCGCCGTGTTCGCGCTCGGCTTCTGGGTGTTCAACCGCTCCGCGCCGCACGTCGCGGAGGACCTCTAGCCCACTCCGCCGGCCCGCGCGATCGCGGCCGCCTGCTCCGGCGTGCGTGGCAGGCGCGGCGCCTCGACACCGCGGCGCCGGTCGACGGGCCGCCTGGCCGCGGCTGCCAAGCGTCGCACCGCTCGCTCGGCGGGGCGCACGCCCTCGTGGCGTCCGATGTAGCGGTGCGGCTTGGCCGCGATCATGTTCATCGAGACGCCTCCGGCCACGTGGTTCAACCATGCCAGGTACGCGCGGCGCGCGGGCGGGAGCCGCCTGGTCATGAACCCGAGCCGGCGCAGCAGCCGCCGGAACGCGCCCGCGCTGGAGTCCCCGAGCAGCACGGCGTCGCCGAAGTACGCGACGTAGTGGGGCTCGATCACCTCGGTCAGAAAACCCGCTCTGATCGCCTCGCCGCGGTACTGCACGGCCCAGTGAGCGTGCTCATAGCCCTCGTACTCGGCGACCGCGTCGACGTGCAACCCTTGGGGGTCGCGCAGGGTCTTCAGCGTCTCGTTGACCATCAGCAATCGCCCGCCGGGCCGCAGGACGCGGAAGATCTCGGCGAACGTGCGACGCAGCCCATCGCTGTCGTTGTGGTGGAGGACCTCGCAGCAGTACACGTAGTCGAGGCTGCTCGAGGCGAGCGGGATCGCGTCCATCGAGCCGAGCACGCGCTCGAAGAACACCTCGCCCGACTCGAGGAACCAGTCCGCCGTGTAGAGGCCCTGCAGCTCAGGCGTGGCGATGTCCAGGGCCACGGCGCGCAGGCCCCGTTCGGCGAAGTGGTTGGCCGCCCAGCACGTGTTGGAGCCGACGTCGAGCACGCTCTGCCCGGGGCTGAACGGCACGGTCGTCAGCAGCTGGTGCATCGAGCGCGCCTGCACGTACCAGTAGCCGTGATCCAGGTAGGGAAGATCCAGCACGGTCTGGCGCGTCCATCCCTCCTGGCGCATCTTCGCCGCGAAGCGCTCGAGCCCGGCGGCCTCGGCGAGTACATGCCGGGGCGGGTCGTGAAGCAGCTCCGGCACACCTCGGTGAAGCGGGAACACGGTCGCGCAGTTCGCGCAGCGCAGCTCACCCTCGCGCACCTCGCGTCCGTCGTCCTCGTGCTCGGCCAGCGCGAGCGTCCCGTCGTGCCGGCAGGCCGGACAGCGCAGCGTCTCGGCGAAGTCCCGCTTCACGGCGTCACCGCCCCTAGAGCGTTCGCGGTGGCATCGCCGCCGCGCCGCCGGTCAGGCCCTCGCTCCGCGCCGCGGAGTCATCGCCCGCGTCGAGCGCCGCGAGGTCGAGTCTCGAGGGCGCCGCGACACGCTCGAGGAATCCTTCCAGCGCATCGATGCGCAGCTCCCATGCGTACTGCTGCGCCGTCTCGATCCCCGCCTCGCCGAGGCGCGTG
>JAOPZS010000145.1 GCA_025963965.1 Solirubrobacterales bacterium | reverse complement strand
GCTGAGCGTCCCGGCGCCGGGCCCGGGGGCGGCGGGCGCCGCCGCGGCGCGCTGCGCTCGTTCACCGACCTGCGCACCGGCGACATCGTCGTCCACGAGGACCACGGTGTGGCCCGCTTCGCCGGCTTCGAGACGCGCACCGTCGCCGACGTCACCCGCGATTACCTGTACCTGGAATACCAGGGCGACGATCGCGTGTTCGTGCCCACCGACCAGCTCGCCAAGATCTCGCGCTACGTCGGCGCCGGCGGCGAGCATCCGCCGCTCTCCAAGCTCGGCGGCACACGCTGGGAGACGATGAAGGCACGCGCCAGGCGCGCCGCCCAGGAGCTGGCCGGGGAGCTGTTGAGCCTCTACGCGGAGCGTCGCCGCCGCAGCGGCCACGCCTTCGCGGCCGACTCCGACTGGCAGCGCGAGTTCGAGGAGCGCTTCCCGTTCACCGAGACCCCGGATCAGCGCGAGGCGATCGAGCTCGTCAAGGCCGACATGGAGGCGCCGCGGCCGATGGATCGGCTGATCTGCGGCGACGTCGGCTACGGCAAGACCGAGGTCGCCCTGCGTGCGGCCTTCAAGGCGGCCGCCGAGGGCAAACAGGTGCTGATGCTGGTGCCCACGACGATCCTCGCCCAGCAGCACTACGGCACGTTCGCCGAGCGTCTCGCCGACTATCCGTTCACGCTCGAGCACGTCTCGCGCTTCCGAACGCCGGCCGAGCAGAAAGCGGCGATCAAGGGCTTCTCGGATGGGCGCGTGGACATCTTGATCGGCACGCACAGGGTGCTCTCGCGGGACGTCCGCGCGAAGGATCTGGGGCTGCTGATCGTGGATGAGGAGCAGCGCTTCGGGGTCAAGCAGAAGGAGCTGCTGCGCCAGCTGAAGCTGAAGGTCGACGTGATCTCGATGTCGGCAACGCCGATCCCGCGCACGCTTCAGATGTCGCTGGCGGGGCTTCGCGACATCTCCGTGATCGAGACGCCGCCGGAGGGCCGGCGGCCGGTCAAGACGTATGTCGGGGAGTACGAGGAGGAGCTCGTCAAGCGCGCGATCGACCGCGAGCACGAGCGCGGCGGACAGGGCTTCTTCCTGCACAACCGCGTCGAGTCGATCGACGAGACCGCCGAACGGCTCCGGGCGCTCTGTCCCGGCGTGCGCTTCGCCGTCGCGCACGGGCAGATGGCCGAGGGCGAGCTCGAGGCGGTGATGATGGACTACCTGCGCGGTGGCGCAGACGTGCTCGTGTGCACCTCGATCATCGAGTCGGGGATCGACATCCCCCAGGCGAACACGCTGATCGTCGAGCACTCCGACACGTTCGGGCTGGCGCAGCTCTACCAGATCCGCGGCCGTGTCGGGCGCAGCCGTGAGCGGGCCTACGCCTACCTGCTCTACGACTCGGCCGCCGCCCTGACCCCCGAGGCCGCACAGCGCCTGTCGGCGCTGTCGGACTACACCGAGCTCGGCGCCGGCTTCAAGATCGCGATGCGCGACCTCGAGATCCGCGGCGCCGGAAACCTGCTCGGCGACGAGCAGTCCGGCCACGTGGCGGCGCTCGGCTTCGAGCTGTACATGCAGATGCTCGACGAGGCGGTGCGGGCGGCCGGCAGCGAGACCGACGAGCAGGAGCTGCCCGAGCCGGTGCGCCTGGACGTCAACGTCGACGCCTATGTGCCGGCCGACTACGTGCCATACGAGCAGGCCAAGATCGAGGTCCACCGCCGCGTCGCCGCGGCGGCGGAGGTCTCCGACGTGGAGCGCCTGCGCGCTGACTTGGAGGATCGCTTCGGTCCGGTGCCCGAGCCGCTCGAGAACCTGCTGGCGCTGCAGCGGGCGCGGATCAAGTTCGGGCAGGCCGGGGCGCGCACCGTCAGCTTCCGCGGCGACCGCCTCGCGGTCGTGCCGATCGAGCTCGACTCGGTACGGGCGCGGCGACTGCGAGAGGAGCTCCCGGAGGCGCTGTACGAGTCGGGTCGCTCACAGGTGACGATGCGCGTGCCGAAGGACGGAGCCGAGCGCTTCCCGAGCGTCGTCAGGGCGGCGGACGCCCTGCTCGCGGTGGTTCGCGAGGCCGCTTAGTAACTCCTTAACCAACTCTCGGTTGCAATCCGCTAAAGTGCCCGCCTCGTGTCGAAGTCCATTCGCTTGATCGCGGCGCTAGGCGCCGTTTTGTTTGCCAGCACCGTGCTCGTCGCCTGCGGCGGCGGCATCCCTGGCAACGCCGTTGTGAACATCGGCGGCGCGAACCCGATCACCAAAGACGCCTACAGCCACTGGCTGGGTGTAGCGGCGTCCTCGACCGGCGCGACCGGCGAAAAAGCGACGATCCCGGACCCGCCGAAGTACACGGCGTGCATCGCGCACCTTCAGGCGACGACGGCGAAACCGGCCAAAGGCCAGAAAGCGCCGACACCCGCCGCTCTGAAGCAGCAGTGCGAACAGCAGTACAAATCGCTGCAGCAGCAGGTGCTGGGTTTCCTCATCTCATCCTCGTGGGTGCTCGGCGAAGCCAAGTCCCTGGGCGTCAAGGTGACGGACAAGGAAGTCGAAGCGCAGTTCCTCAAAATCAAGCGCCAGCAGTTCCCGAAAGCAGCTGAATTCGAAAAATTCCTGACAACGTCCGGGCAGAGCGTCTCTGACCTGCTGCTGCGCGTGAAGCTCAACATGCTCTCGCAGAAAATCCAGCAGAAGATCGTCAAGGCCAAACCGACGATCTCCGACGCGCAGGCGCAGAAGTACTACAACGAAAACAAGTCGCGCTACGGCGCGCCCGAACACCGCACAGTCGAGATCATCCTCACGAAAACCGAAGCGCAGGCCAACTCCGCCAAGAAGGAAGTCGAAGGCGGCAAGAGCTTCGCCAGCGTCGCCAAACAGGTCTCGATCGACCCGGCCAGCAAGGCCAAAGGCGGACTCGTCTCGGAAACGATCAAGGGTGCCCAGGAGAAGAACCTCGACAACGCGCTGTTCGCCGCGAAGGTCAAACAGCTCGGCGGCCCGCTGAAGACCCAGTTCGGCTACTACGTCTACGAGGTGCTGTCGACCAAGCCGGGCACGCAGCAGCCGTTCTCGACGGTCAAGGCTTCGATCAAGCAGACGCTCGCGACCCAGCAGCAGCAGGGCGCGCTGAGCAAGTTCATCAAGAACTTCAAAAAGAAGTGGCAGGGCAAAACGGAATGCCGCAGCGAATACAAGGTCGCCGACTGCAAGGGCTACAAAGCCCCGAAGACGAAAACCGGCACGGGTGCCGCCGGCGAAGGCGCAGCGGTCACGCCTGAAGGCTGACGCGTGAAGGGCGCGCGGGAGGCACGTCCGCGGCAGGCAACGGCGATGGACGGCCGAGTGGCGGCAGCGCAGGGGAGATGCAGTTGAGCAAGATCGAGCGAGTTCACGCCCGGCAGATCCTCGACAGCCGAGGTAACCCCACTGTCGAGGTCGAGGTCGCGCTCGACTCCGGCGCTCGCGGTCGCGCCGCCGTGCCATCGGGCGCATCGACGGGCGAGTTCGAGGCGACCGAGCTGCGCGACGGGGGCGGGGCGTGGGGCGGCAAGGGCGTAGCCGGTGCGGTGGGGAATGTCGACGGCGAGATCGCCGGCGCCGTCACGGGCATGGACGCGCTCGACCAGCAGGCGCTCGACCGTGCCCTGATCGCCCTGGACGGCACGCCGAACAAGTCGCGGCTGGGGGCGAACGCGATCCTCGGCGTCTCGCTGGCGGTCGCCCAGGCCGCCGCAGCAGACAGCTCGCAGCCGCTGTGGCGCTACCTCGGCGGTCCCGAGGCGCGGGTGCTCCCGGTGCCGATGATGAACGTGCTGAACGGCGGCGCCCATGCCGACAACAAGGTCGACTTCCAGGAGTTCATGGTCGTGCCGTGCGGCGCCGAGAGCTTCTCGGCGTGCCTGCAGATGGGCGCTGCGGTGTTCCACGCGCTCAAGCAGACCCTGCACGAGCGCGGCCTGGCGACGGCGGTGGGCGACGAGGGTGGGTTCGCCCCGGACCTGGGATCCAACGAGCAGGCCCTGGAGATGCTCGTGGCGGGCATCGAGGCGGCCGGGCTGCGCCCCGGCGAGGACGTGGCGATCGCGCTCGACCCGGCCACGAGCGAGCTGTTCGAGGGCGGCTCCTACGTGCTCGAGCACGAGGGACGCACGCTGACGCCACCGGAGCTGGCCGCGTACTGGAAGGACATCGCCGGTCGCTACCCGGTCGTGTCGATCGAGGACGGCATGGACGAGGAGGACTGGGACGGCTGGAAGGCCCTGACCGAGCTCCTCGGCGATCAGGTCCAGCTGGTCGGCGACGACCTGTTCGTGACGAACACCGAGCGCCTGCGCCGTGGCATCGACGCCGGGGTCGCCAACTCGATCCTGATCAAGGTCAACCAGATCGGCACGCTGACCGAGACGCTCGAGGCGATCGCGATGGCGCGCGAGGCGGGCTACACGGCCGTGATGAGCCACCGCTCCGGCGAGACGGAGGACGTCACGATCGCCGACCTCGCCGTGGCGACGGGCTGCGGTCAGATCAAGACCGGTGCTCCGTCGCGCTCCGATCGCGTCGCCAAGTACAACCAGCTGCTGCGCATCGAGGAGCAGCTGGGCGGCCGGGCAGAGTTCCCCGGCCGGTCAGTGTTCCGACGGGCCTGAGCGCAGGCCGGCGATCGCCGGCAGGAGCTCCGAGCGGCGGGGCGAATGGAGGAGGGATGCCCGCCACCCCGGCCAGCTATGCGCCGTCACGTCCCCGGGCCTCCGGCGCCCCGCGCACGAGGTCGGGGTCCAGCCTGAAGGCGGCTGCTCGCGTGCGCTGGGACCGCCTCGGCCGGATCGCGATGCTGTTCGTGCTGGTGGCGCTCGTGTTTCTCTACCTGGAGACGGGCGTCCACATGTTCTCGACCTGGCGCCAGTCGCACCGCACGTCAGCGCGCGTCGCGACGATGCAGAGCGAACACCATCGTCTGGTCGCGCAGCACAACCGCCTGAGCAGCCAGGCGAACCTCGAAGACCAGGCGAAAGCTCTAGGCATGCAGCTGCCGGACGAGCAGACCTACATCGTCGGCAACCTGCCGGGCAACTAGCGCGCGTCTCCCATGCGGGTCGGGAGCAGGGCCGCCGAGGGTGCTCGGGCCGCTGCTAGCCTCGCCGCGTGTCGTTCGAGACAGCCCACTACCAGTGGCAGCAGGGCGAGCGGCGGCTACGGGCAGCGCCGGCTGACCGGGCGCATGTGCTCGATCGCGTCGTCGAAGGGCTCGTCGCCGAGCTGCGCCGCCGCCTGGGCGGGGGCTTCACGGCGGAGGAGCTCGCCGCGCTGTACGACACGGGCACCTCATGGTGCCTGCAGGTGGCGATGCGGATCGCCCCGGATCACCCGTGGGCGTGGGACGCGGGGATCGTGATCGACGCCGCCTTCAACCGCTACCTGCGCGAGGCCGCCGACTATGCCGGCGGCCGGCGGGAGATCGCCGGCTGAACGCTACTCGTCGTCGTCGCTGCTACTGCGGCGAATGACGATCCGGTCTTCCTCGACGGCCACCTCGACTGGCCGGTGCCCGGCCCAGTGCTCGGCATACACCGGGTTGTCCTGGATCGCCGGGTCCAGCCAGAGGCCGAAGCCCTCCTCGCCATGGTCGAAGGTGCCCTCCAGCGGAGTCGTGTTGCGCGACCCCGTGCGGCGGCGCCCGCCGCGGCGGCTTCGACGGCGCGGCCGGCCGGCCTCCTCGGAGTCCTCGTCGCCCTCGTCGTTCTCGTCGATGTCGGGCGCCTCGGCGAGTTCGCGCTCCGCTTCGGCTTCGGCGGCCTCGAGCTCGGCGGCGATCAGCGCGTCGTCCTCGGCGCGCAGGTCGATCTCCTCGGGGTAGGCGCCGGCGTCCCCGCCGCCTCCGTCTCCCTCGAGGTCGTTCTGGCGCTTGAACTGCTCGATGTCCCGGACGCTCACCTCGAGCTGGTGCGCGACCCAGGCGTCGGTCCGGCCCTCCCGCGCCCAGGCGCGGATCTGATTCAAGTGCGGGCGCAGGGATTTACGGGGCATCGACGGTCCGGGAGACTAGCGCAATCAGGCGGCCGACCGCGGCGCACGGCGGACCCGCCGGAGCCTCGCCGGGCCGCTGTTCGCAGACAGCGGGAAGCTTGCCGGGATGGGATCGCTTTCCCCCGGAGCTGTGACTATGCTTGCCAGACTTGGTGGAGGGGCTCCCGCCGGGTGGCCAATCGGCAAATAGGAAGGTGCACCCACAATGCTGGTTCTGACGCGAAAGTCCAACCAGAGCATCATGATCGGCGACGAAATCGAGGTCTCGGTGCTGTCTGTGATGGGCGAGAAGGTGCGGATCGGCATTCAGGCGCCGCAAAAGGTGCCGGTCTTCCGCAAGGAGATCTACCTCGAGATCCATCGCGAAGCAACGGGCGTCGCCCCGCTCCCCGACGGCACCGTCCCGGAGAAGGTCGCCGAGGTCGACAAGTCGCTTCGGGATCTCGGCGAGGGCAGCTGAGCAGCGCCCTGCGCGCGCCGGGGGCGGCCGGCTCTGGGGGCTCAGCCGCCGTCTAGCCGAGCAGCAGGTAGAGCGTGCGGAACATCACGACCGTCACCACGACGGCGGTCAGGACCAGCGTGAGGACCAGCAGCCAGAAGCGCAGGAACCCGCGCTTGTGACGCTTCTCGACTTCGCGTTTGATCGTTCGCTTCTCTGCCTGGCGGCGCAGCGATTCGCGCCGGTGGCGGTCCAGGGAGATCTCTTTGACGAACGCCTGCTCCCAGTCGGAGATGCTCTGGCGCATCTTCATGACGACAGCCCGCTCAGGACGCGGCCGGGGCCTTGGCGGCGCGCTCGTAGACCGAGACGAAGCGCAGGAAGTTCTCGGCGATCTTGCGTGCGCCGGCGGAGCGCTCGATCTTGCCCTCCACGTACGCCTTGAGCGGGTCCCACCAGATCGACCGGCCGATCGCGAAGCCGACGAACCCCTCGACGGGCGCGGCGGCTGTCAGCCACTGGTCGACCTTGGCGTCGTCGGCGCCACGGCCCAGGACGACGCACACGACCCCGTCACGGCCGCCCGCCCGGGCCTGGGCGACGAGCATCTCGCAGTCTGAGCGCTCGTCGACACCCTCGATCTTCCAGATGTCGACCTCGATCCCCGCATCCTGGATCTCGGCGATCGCGCGGCGCATCAGCTCGGGGCGCAGCTCGGCGTCGTAGCGCTCGGCGTCGCCGCCGACCGCCTCGAGCTGGGCGGGCTCGGCCGGGACGAGCAGCTCGAACAGGAACTTGCGGTCGTTCTGCTTGAGCCAGTCGGAGAGCCGCTTCAGCTTGCCCAGCTGCTCGACGTTCGCCGCGGCGTCGCCGTCCGGGTTGTAGCGGACGAGCACCTTCGTGAAGTCCGGATCGAACTTGAGGATGTGCTCGCCGAAGTCATCGTCGTACTGGAAGTCGAACATGTTCTGCCCGGAGCGCTCGGCCGGCATCGCGAGCTTCAGGCCCCGCTCCTTGGCCTCGGCGGGCACGGTCGAGCCGAACTGCTCGTCGACGAGCACGCCCGTGACGGACGGGTCGGCGCCGGCGCCGACGGCCTGCAGGAGGCCCTCGAAGATCAGGTGCTTGGCGTCGGCGATGATCGCCGTCTGCTCGGCGTCCGGCTCGCCCTCGATCCCGAAGAACTTCTTCTGAAAGGAGCCGCGGTGGTCGAAGGCGAGGATGTAGAGCTTCTGGTCATATCCGAGGTTCATGGCCCTGAGTATTCCAAAGGGGTGCGGGCTGGGGTCGACAGGTCCTTAGAATGGGCTGGTGAGCTCGGGCGCCGATCTGTTCGTGGTGTGCAAGCAGTGCGGTTCTGAGGTCAGCCCGTACATCACGGAGTGTCCCTACTGCGGCAACAGGCTGCGCCGGCGCGCGCCGAAGCTGCCGCGTCCGGGCGACCCGGCCGAGCGCCCGCCGCGCGAACACGGGCTCGGCTCACTGCTGAGACGGGGCTCACGCCCGAGCCGCAGCGGCCGCACCCGGCCCGCCGCGCGCCCCGCCGACATCTACTCCGACCGGTGGGCGGCGACGCGCCCGTACGCGACGATCGCGCTCGTCGCAATCAGCTGCGCCTGCTGGATCGCGACACGAGCCGAACCGGAACTGCTGCTCAAAATGATCGTCCTCATCTCCCTTCACGGGGAATGGTGGAAGCTCTTCACCGCCCAGTTCGGCTACCTGCCCGGAGGTGGAGGCGGCGTCTATGCGTTCGTCGCGATCCTCACGACCGGCTTGTTCGGGTGGCTGGTCGAGCGCCGGCACGGGCCGCTCGTCGTGCTCGCCCTGTTTTTGGGCGCCGGCGCAGCCGGCGTGCTGGTCTCCGACGCCGTCTACACGCTGCCGTTCGTCGCCGGCGCGAACGCCGGGGCTCTCGCCCTGCTGGCTTGCTGGGCGGCGCCGGACCTGCGGGCGCTGCGCGCCGGGCACCATTACGAAGGGGACCTGCTCGGAGCCGGCGCGTTCGGCGCGCTGCTGCTCGCGATTCCCTTCGCCCGCCCCGAGGCGAGCTGGCTGGCCGGAGTCGTAGGTGCCACCATCGGGCTGCTCGTCGGTCTAGGCCTGCAGCGCCCCGCCCGGGCCGAGATCTGAGCGGGACGCGAGTCCTATGATGAGGCGCCTATGACGATGACCCACGCCGTCGTGCTGATCGAGGCCGAGCGCAACGCGCTGTCGAGCCTCGGCGGGGCGCTGGCCGACACCGACGGCGTCGCCGAGGCGTACTCGGTGACGGGCGAGTGGGACTTCGTCGCAATCGTGCGGGTGCCGACCCACGAGCAGCTCGCCGAGGTCGTCACGGCGCAGATCGGCAGTCTGTCGGGGGTAGTGCGGACACAGACGATGGTCGCCTTCGCCGCCTACTCGCGCCATGATCTCGAGTCGCTCTTCTCGATCGGTGAATGACCGTCTAAGCGCCGTGGCCGTGCCGATCAAGCCGGAGTACGGCCCGACCCTCGGCCGTCTGCTCGCCCCGCGCTGGCACGCCGCGCCGAGGCTCCTGCGCGCGTCGGTGATCGCCGCGGCGGGGGGCATCGTCGTGCTCGCGATCGGCCTCGTGCTGACGCTGGCGCCGGCCAGCTACTCACACGGCGGGGCCGTTCCGTTCAGCTTCACCTACCGCGGCCTCTTCAAGACCACCCCGGAACCGGGTGGCTACGTGCGCATCCAGTCGCGTTATCCGGACGGGTCGCTGAAGTACTCCTACGCCGTCGACCCGCTGAGTGTCCCGGCCTACTCCGGCGGCGTCTCCGGCGTGCTCCCCGTCTACGCGAGCGGCTATGCCGAGCGTCTCGCCCGGCGCTTTCCCGACGTCGTCATACGCGGCGACGGCAAGACGCGCGTCAACAAGGTTCCGGCCTATCAGGTGCTCTATGAAACCCGCATCGACGGCCGTGAGATGTTCGGCCGCAACGTGCTGCTGCTGCCAGAACGCGAAGGCGCGCGCGAAGGCGTCGAGATCGTGATGCTGACGGCCGTAGGAGCGACCTCGGAAGTCAAGGAACCCGGCGAAGTGGCATCGGGCGGCGTGCTGCTGCGCCCGCTGAAGACATTCAGCTTCGGCTAGCCGGCCGTCGTGATGGCCTTGCGCGCCGCCCGGATCAGGGCGCGCTTGGCGCGTGCGTCGGCTCCCACCGGCGCTTCGACCCCGCCGACCGTCGCCGACGGCGGGCGCTCGCGGTGGTGTACGACGACCCGCGGCGCCGGCGGCACGGTCGGCGTGGTCGAGCCTTCGGCGGCTGGTCCGGCCGGCGTTTCGACCGGGACGGCAGGCGTTTCCGTTGGAGTGCCCGCCGGCGGGGCGGAAGTGCCGGCCGGTGCTTCGGGGCTGGTCGCCGAGGTCGGCAGCTGGGTCGTTTCGGTCGTGACCTCCGTGACCTGTTCGGGCGCCTGCGGCGTTTCGGCCTTCGGCGCCGCCGGGACTTCGACCGCCGGTGTGCTCGTGACGGGCGTCGGCGTGGCCGCGATCGGGACCACGACGACCTTCGGCGCCGCGTTGCGATGGGCCCTGCGAGCGGCCCGCGACGCGATGACTGCGGCCCCTGAGCTCGTCGGCTGTGCGTGGATCTGGGATACGACCGGTTCGGCGGCGTCCGCAGCCGCGGCCGTCGTCGCCGAAGCGTTGAGCGCGGCGTGGTGGTGAGGGTGGACCGGAGCGACAACGGCGTGGTCGGCCGCGACGGCACCGGCCGTTACGAGCGCCGCGGCGGCGAGCCCGGCCGCAGCTTTGGTCGCGACGGCGCCCGCGCCGGCGGTCATCAGGCCGCCCGCCAGGCTGCCGCCGCCGGCC
>JAOPZS010000134.1 GCA_025963965.1 Solirubrobacterales bacterium | reverse complement strand
CCGGCCGGACACGCCCAGCCCCGGCCCGGCGCCGGGGGGCGCGGCCGGCGGAGTCGCAGCGGGCGGCAGCGGCGGCGCCGTCGGCCTCTCCGGATTCTTGACCCTCGCGGGACTGCTGCTGCTCGCGGCTCCCCGCGCGCTGCGGCGCCTGCGTCTCTCCTGCCGCCCTTACCTCACGGCGTTCTTCGTACTGATTCCAGAGCGACCGGGCTAGTCCCGCCGGTCAACTCCGCCTCGGCGGGCAGTCGACGACTGCCCGCCACCTGGAAATCATTTCGAGGCTGCTCTGGAAGGAGCCGTGATGAAACGTCATTCGACGACATCGGCAGTGAACATAGGGGGACCGGGCTCGACCGGATCGGGGGTGCTCGACCAGCCCCGCTCGGTGCCGCTCGAGCCGGACCCGCCGGCGATCGAGACCGGCGAGCGAGGACTGGTGCTGACCAGCGTCAACACCTGGAACCACACGCTGATCCTGACCGGCGAGCTGACGCGCCACTCGGCGCACGCGCTCGAGTTGGAGATCGAGCGGCTGTGCGAAGAAGGCGTGACCGACATCACGCTGGACCTGCGCGACCTGACGGGCATCGACCCGGTCGGCGTGGCCGTGATCGCGTTCCGGTGCGGGCTCTGCGAGAAGCGCGGCTACGGCTTCCGGCTGATCCGCGGTCCGCAGACCGTGCAGCACGCGTTCGAAAGGGCGGGCGTATTGGGGATGCTGCCGTTCGAGGATGCCGCCGAGACCGCTCCGCCTGTCGGCGCGCTCGGTGAGCGCTCGCTCGACGCCTGCGAGCGGTGAGGAGCTCCGGCGCGGCAGCCGCCGCGCCGGATACGTCGGTACGGCGTAACCGGCCGACAGGCGGAGTGATTCCGGCAATATGATCGGGCCGCCGGCCGCTGGCTGTGTCCGCCTCCCAGGTCCGGCGCCAGATGAGCTTCAAGACCGATCAGCTCCGCTATTTCGTGACGGTCGCCGAAGAGGGGCAGATCACGCGCGCCGCCGAGAAGCTCTACATCGCTCAGCCCGCGCTCTCGCAGGCGATCTCCCAGCTCGAGAGCGACCTCGGCCTGCAGCTGCTCGAGCGCCATCCGCGGGGGGTCCGGTTGACGCCGTCCGGCGAGGCGTTCCTCGAGAAGGCGCGGGCGGTCGTCGACACCGAGCGTGACGTGCAGCTGACCGCGCAATCCCTGGCGCGGGCCGCACGCGGCGTGATCGAGGTCGGCTTCATCGGCCCGCCCCCGCAGATGACTGCACCGGGACTGTTCACCGAGTTCGCCGAGGCGCATCCGGAGGCTGACGTGTCCTTCCGCGAGCTACCCTTCCCGCGCGGCACGACGAGGACGTGGCTGGAGGGGATCGACGTCGCCTTCTGCCAGCCGCCAGACCTCGACGAGCACATCGAGGTGCACCCCGTGCGCGTCGAGCCGCGCACGCTGGTCGTACCCGCCGAGCACCCGCTGGCCGCAGGCGGCGAGGCCCGAGTCGAGCAGGCGCTGGGCGAGACCTTCATCAGCTACCACCCGAGCGTGCAGGCCCGCTGGGCCGGTTTTCACAGTCTCGACGACCATCGCGGCGGCGCGCCGGCGGCGGTCACCGAAGATCACATCGCGACGTCGCTGGAGATGCTCGGACGGCTCGGCGGCCTCGCCGTCTCCGGAGCGATCACCGCGCTACCGGATGCCGACGCGCAGCTGGTGGCGCATGTGCTTCCCGGCGTGGCGGCCGTCCCGCTCACCGACGCGGCGCCCGCCACCGTCTCGCTGGTCTGGCACGCCGGCCGCGCGCATCCCCTCGTCCGGGCTCTCGTCGACTCGGCGCGCCGGTCATCGGGCACGGGGTGAGGGCACCGAACCCGCCGGCGGCAGCTAGTCCAGCGCGAGCAGCTCGAACGCGAGCTCGCCCGGCCTCGCCCGCAACAGTCCCATCGTGTGGTGTGGCTGGCGGCGTCTCGCCGTCGGGCTTCCCGGGTTGAAGATCTGAAAGCCCTCCCGTACCTCGTGCAGCGGGACGTGCGAATGGCCGAAGACGACCGCCGCACAGCCGGGGAACGCCGTCCGGATCCGGTCCAGCCGGCCACGTGACGGGCCGGCGTCGTGGATCACCCCGCAGCGCTGCCCGCCGGCCTCGAACTCCAGGCGCTCCGGCAGAGCTCGGCCGAGCGAGCGCTCATCGACGTTGCCCCGCACTGCCAGCACCGGCGGCCCGATCTCGCACAGCTCCTGCAGCACCTCGGCGGCGATGACATCGCCGGCGTGCACGATCAGGTCGCTCTGCTCGAGGCGTGCCACGCAGGCGCCGGGCAGAGCGCCACGGCGGCGCAGGTGCGTGTCGGAGATTACGGCGACAAGCACGCCGCGAGGAAAGATCGGGTAACCACACTGACATGAGCGAGCGGCGGGAGCGGCGGCTGTGGGCTCGGCTCGAGCGCAGGCCGCTGCTGATGGGCGCCGCTGCCGCGGTGATCGCGCTGGGCGCGGCGAGCGCGATGGCCGCGTTCGCGGGCTTCGCCGCGACGGCCGATGTCCTCACGCGGATCGCGCCCGGCTGGCTCGCGGCGGCCGTCGGCGCACGGCTGGTTGCCTATCTCGGCTACGCGCTGGCGCATCACCGCGTGATGAGCGCCTGCGAGGAGAGCGGCATCGAACCGGACACGGCGGCGAGAGTCGTCGCCTTCGGTGCAGGCGCGACGTCGTTGAAGGGCGGCTTCTCGATCGACGCCAGAGCGCTGCGCGGCTCCGGGGCGAGCCGACGTGCGGCCCGTGCGCACGTGGCGGCGCTGGCGATGTTCGAGTACGCCGTGCTGGCGTCCGGTGCCTGGGTCGGCTCGCTGCTGCTGATTGGGGCCGGCCACGTGCAGAGCGCCGTCATCTGGCCGTGGATCGTCGGCGTCCCGGCGGGAGTCGCGGTTGCGAGCAGCGCCTACGTCGCCCTGTCGCGACGGCCGGTCCGGGGACGCTGGGCGCGTCCTGTCAAGAGCCTGCTGCTCGGCGGCGCGATCCTCGCCGGCCAGTCGCGGCGCCCGTTGCGGGCGCTCGCCGCGACCGCCGGGATGCTGCTCTACTGGTGCGCCGAGATCGGGGCGCTTTGGGCCGCGCTGCGGGCGTTCGGCATCACCTGCTCGCCCCTTGTCGCGATCGTCGGCTTCGCCACGGGCTACGTGCTGACGCCGCGCGGTCTGCCGTTGGCCGGTGCCGGCGTGGCCGAGGTGCTCGTGCCGCTCGGCCTCAGCTGGCTGGGTATCGCCCTGCCGGCGGCGATCGTCGGGGCCTTCGCTGCCGAGGTGACACGGCTCGTCGTCTCGATCCCCTTTGCGCTGCTGACCCGCGAGGATGTGCAGGAGCTCGTCGAGGCCGTCTGAGGACGCCTCCCGCGAGGTCAGTGCGAGTCCGCGTCCGCTTCGCGCGCGAGCCGTTCGCGCTGTGGCTGCACGGTGTAGCGCGGGTCCTGGGCGGACGCCATCCCGGCTGCGAACAGCCCGAAGCGGGTCAGCGCGGACCCGGCGAGCAGGCACGCGCCACTCAGCGCGGCGCCGAGCCGGCCTCGGCGGCCGATGGTGGCAGCGCCGAGTCCCCCGGCGACCGTCAGCGCCTTGGCCGCCTTCAGGCGCCGCCCTGCCGTGCCCTCGTGGAGCGTCTCGGCGACGATCCCGAGGCGGCGCTCGAGCAGCTGCTCGGCGCCGAGCTCCGCCGCTGCGCCGAGCAGCGCCATGTGACGCGCCGGTGTGCTCTCCGCGTGCGGCGCGGCGATCATCGCGAGGCCGCTGCCCGCCGCCGCCGCCGAGCCGGCGAACAGGAACGGCAACTCCCGATAGCCGTCGTGCCAGGCGGGCACGGCGGTGTCGGCGATCAGCGCCGCCGTGTAGGAGGCGACGCCTGCGCCGAGCACGCCGGCGCCCGCCGCTGCGACCCGACCGGCACGTGGCGCGACGCCGAGCACGTCGCTGGCCGCAGCGCCCGCCATCAGCGGCCCGTAGGCACCGAGCAGCCAGGAGCCGACGTTCATCGGCGAGGTGGGCTTGAAGACGCGCAGCATGTTCAGGAAGCGCCCCGGCCGGCCGAGGTCGTGGATCAGCGCGACGAGCGACACGCCGAGCGCGGCGCCCGCACCGAGCTTGCTGCGGCGCGCGAGACGCGGCCTGCCGCTCAGCTCCGCACCGGCGGCGAGGATCGAGCTCGAGCCGGCCAGTCCCCCGGCGAACAGGTAGCCGGCGATGTCGAGCTCCGCCCAGACGGGCGGGTTGATGACCGGCTGACCGTAATAGGAGGAGCCGGGATGGTCGCGTGCCGGCGCGTCACGGCGTCGCCGTCCGCCCTCGCCCGAGAAGGTCCGCGCCTCCCGTCCGGGCCGCACTCCCTTCAGGCCCTCGCGCGTGACCTCGGCTTCGCTCATCGCCTCGCGCCCGCGAAGCAGGCAGCGGCGCCGGCCAGCAGGCCCCCGGCGGCGATGCCCACCCGCTTCCACATCTCTGGCAGGTCGCGCGTCGTCACGATCGGGTCCGGCGGCAGCCCGTACACCTCCGGCTCGTCGAGGAGCAGGAAGAAGGCGCCGTCGCCGCCGACCCCGTCGTCGGGATCGTGGCCGTACAGGCGGGCCTCGACGACGCCCACCTCGTGCAGCTGCTCGACCCGGCCGGCGGCGCGCTCGCGCAGCTCATCGACCTCGCCGAACTGGATCGAGTCGGTCGGACAGGCCTTGGCGCAGGCCGGCTCCTGCCCGACGCCGAGACGGTCGTAGCACAGCGTGCACTTGAAGATGCGCCCGTCCTCCTCGCGCTTGTCGAGCACGCCATAGGGGCACGCGGGCACGCAGTAGCCGCAGCCATTGCAGACGTCCGCCTGCACGACCACCGTTCCGAACTCCGTGCGGAAGATCGCACCGGTCGGGCAGACATCGAGGCACGCCGCGTGCGTGCAGTGCTTGCACACGTCCGAGGCCATCAGCCAGCGGAAGCCGTCCTCGCCCTCGCCCCCCGCCGACGGGGCACGCTGGAAGTTCGGCTCGTGGTTGCCCACCTTCACGCGCTGCTCGACGAACGCGACGTGCCGCCAGGTGTCCGCGCCCAGGCGCTCGCTGTTGTCGTGCGAGTGCCCGGTCCAGTTGAGCCCGTCCTCGGGCACCTGGTTCCACTCCTTGCAGGCGACCTCACAGGCCTTGCAGCCGATGCACAGCGACGTGTCCGTGAAGAAGCCCATCCGCGGCGGGTGCTCCTGCCAGCCCGCCGAGCCGGCCGGGTCGGCGCCGCCGAGCAGGACTCCCAGCACGTCGCCGCTGTCGCTGACGGCCGGGCTCGCCTTCCCGTTCGCGGATCCGTCGGCGCCGCTGCTCACGGCGCCATCCCCGTCATCTCCGTGATGCCGGCTCGCTCGCGGTACTCGCGCACGAGCTCCTGGCGCGCGGGGCCGCGCGGGCGTCGACCGGGGCGGATGTCGACGGTCAGCGCCTTCACCTCCTGGATGTGAGAGCTCGGATCGAGCGCCATCGAGGACAGTTCGTTCATCGAGTCGCCTTTGGAGTAGCCGTTGGCCCCCCAGTGGTAGGGCATCCCGATCTGATGGATCGTGCGGCCGTCGACCCGCAGCGGCGTCATCCGGTCGGTGACCATCACGCGCGCCTCGATCACACCTCGAGCGCTCACGAGCATCGCCCAGCCGGCGTGCTCGAGGCCCCGCTCGGCGGCGAGCTCGGGGGAGACCTCGCAGAAGAACTCGGGCTGCAGCTCGGACAGGTAGGGCGTCCAGCGGCTCATGCCTCCGGCCGTGAAGTGCTCGGTCAGCCGGTAGGTCGTGACGACGAACGGGTAGACGCCCTCACCCGGCTCGCCGGGACCGGGGTGGTAGCGGTTGTTCTCGTGCGCGTAGGTCTGGCGGGCCGGGTTGCGCTGGTGCTCGTGAAGGCGGTTGCGCACGGGCGAGTCCTGCGGCTCGTAGTGGGTCGGCATCGGTCCGTCGGCGACACCGGAGGGTGCGTAGAGCCAGCCGCGCCCGTCGGCCTGCATGATGAACGGCGTCGCCCCGGAGATCGCATCGGGTCCTGCCGCGTCGGGGGACGGCCGGTAGCTCGGAGGCTTGTCCGCCTCGAAGTCGGGGGTGTCGTGACCGGTCCACTTGCCCTGCTCCTCGTCCCACCAGACGAGCGCCTTTCGCTCGCTCCATGGCCGCCCCTCGGGATCGGCCGATGCGCGGTTGTAGAGGATCCGCCGGTTCATCGGCCACGCCCACGCCCACTCCGGCCCCGTCCAGTTCTGCTCGCGCGCCGGCTTGCGCCGGGCTGTCTGGTTGACGCCCTCGGCGTAGCACCCGGAGTAGATCCAGCAGCCGCACGAGGTCGACCCGTCGTCCTTCAGCTCGGTGTAGCCGCCGAGGAACTCGCCTTCGGCATTCCAGCCGCTGATCTCGGCCAGCACCGCCTCGGCGGTCGGCTCCTCGTGCTCGCCCTCGGTCGGGTAGTCCCACGTCAGCTCGAGCACGGGGCGGTCCATCTCATCGTGCGAGCCCGCGAGCCGTTCCCGGATGCGCTTGCCGAGGTGATACATGAACCACAGGTCGCTGCGCTGCTCCTCGCAGGGGTCCTGGCCCTTGTGGTGCCACTGCAGCATCCGCTGCGTGTTCGTGAAAGTGCCCTCCTTCTCGATGTGCGCCGCGGCCGGGAAGAAGAACACCTCCGTGCCGATGTCCTCGGTGCGCATCTCACCGGTCTCGATCTCCGGGCCGTCCTTCCACCAGGTCGCGCTCTCGATCAGGGAGAAGTCGCGCACGACGAGCCAGTCGAGCTTTGACATGCCCAGTCGCTGCATGCGCGTGTTCGCCGAGCCCACCGCCGGGTTCTCGCCGAACAGGAAGTAGCCCTTGACGGTCCCTTTGATCTGCTCCATGACGGTGTCGTAGGTCGAGTGGCTGCCGGTCAGGCGGGGCACGTATCCGAAGCAGTAGTCGTTCTCGGATGTCGCCGCGGGTCCCCACCATGCCTTCAGCAGGCTCACCGTGTAGTCGCGGAGGTTCCCCCAGAAGCCTCGCCTGGCGGACGTCGTAGCGACGAACTCGTCGAGGTCCTCATGACGGTGGGCGTTGGGCATCGGGATGTAGCCCGGCAGCGTGTCGAACAGCGTCGGGATGTCGCTCGACCCCTGGATCGAGGCGTGCCCGCGCATCGCCATCACGCCGCCGCCGGGACGGCCCATGTTGCCGAGCAGCAGCTGGAGCATCGACGCGGCTCGGATGTACTGCGAGCCGATCGTGTGCTGCGTCCAGCCGACGCCGTGGACGAACGCGGTCGTGCGCTCCCGACCGGAGTTCTCCACGAACAGACGGCACACCTCCGCGAACACGTCCTGGGGCACGCCGCAGATCCGTTCGACCATCTCCGGCGTGTACGTCGCGTAGTGGCGCTTGAGGATCTGCCAGACACAGCGAGGATGCTCGAGCGTCATGTCGAGCTTCGGCTGTTCGCGCGCAGCGGCTTCGTCGCGACCCTCGCCCTCGTCGGCGAGCCCCTCGACGTTGCCCTCGAGGTCGCGCTGACCGGCCGCCGCGGCGACGAAGGCGCCGTCGTACTGCCAGCTCGACGGGTCGTATTTCCCCTTCTCGGGGTCGAAGCCGGAGAAGATCCCGTCGGGACCGGCGTCCTCGAACTCCTCGCGGACGATGGTCGGAGCGTTGGTGTAGGCCAGCACGTACTCGCGGAAGTCGGAGTCGGTCTGGAGGACGTGGTTGATGATCCCGCCGAGGAAGGCGATGTCGGTTCCGGCCCGCAGCGGCACGAACATGTCGGCCAGGGCGCTCGTGCGGCTGTAGTGCGGATCAACATGGATGACGGTGGCCCCGCGCGCCTTGGCCTCCATCACCCACTGGTAGGCGACCGGGTGGGCCTCTGCCATGTTCGACCCCTCCAGCACGATCAGGTCGGAGTTCTGCAGGTCCCCGGGCAGCGTGCTCGAGGCGCCGCGACCGAAGGAGGTGCCGAGCCCGACGACCGTCGAGCTGTGGCAGACGCGGGCCTGGTTCTCGATCTGGATGACTCCGGCGGAGGTCAGGAACTTCTTGATCAGGTAGTTCTCCTCGTTGTCCAGCGTGGCGCCGCCGAGCGCCGCGATGCTCATGCAGCGGCGCGTGCGCTTGCCGTCGCGTTCCCACTCCCAGCCCTCGCGACGCGTCGCGACGAATTTGTCGGCCACCATGTCCATCGCCGTCTGGAGATCGAGGCGCTCCCAGTCGGCGCCGTGCGGAGGGCGGTAGAGGACGTGGCGCTCACGGGCCTCGCCCGTCGTCAGCTGCAGCGTCGCCGACCCCTTCGGGCAGAGCCGGCCGCGGCTGTGAGGGGCGTCGGGGTCGCCCTCGATCTGGACCACGCGGTCGTCCTTGACGTACAGGTTCTGTGCGCACCCGACCGCGCAGTACGGGCAGACGGACTTGACGACGCGGTCGGCTGCGGCCGTGCGGGGCGTCAGCCCTGCGGTATGCCTCGAACGCGCCGCCGCTCCCCGCCCCATCCGATCCTCACCGCGCAGCTGGCGCAGCAGCGGCCAGTCGCCGGGAGACGGCGTCATCGGCTCGGGGCGCGCAGGTCGCGCTCGGCCCGCCGGCGCACCCAGTCGATCACGTGCTGCTTGCGGGTCGGGTTGAAAGGAGGCGGGTTGACGAGCTGCTGGGAGCTGCCCGGCAGCACCGGCTTCTCGGCGAGCTCCTCCGGGCTCGGCGCGTCGCTGCCGTCCGCCGGCAGTCCCGTGGCGATCATGTAGGCCTGGCCTGCGGGGATGCGCAGCTCGCGCGCGGCCGTCTCGTAGGTGTGCCCCTGATCGAGCAGCTCGAGAACCTGCGCGCGCGTCGTCACGACGCCAAATCTACCCCGAACCGGGGGCGGCAATCGCCGCAGGCGCCGACCTTCTGATGGGGGCGCACGGGAGAGACCGCCCGGAGCCTCTAGTACATACGTCGAGTTTGGTTGCGGTCGTTGAGAGCGTCCGTACACTCGGCATCACACCACCGAAAAGAAACTGCAAAGGGCAAACCCGTCGCGAGACGGGGGCGCAAAGTCAGAGGTCTCGCCCCAGAGACAGCTCGACCGCCAGGTAACCGCCAGGGAGGGTTCGAGTTGTTGACTGCAAGGCTGCACGACGCAGGGGTTGAAGACGAGCAGGGCGCTGGATCCACGCCGGGGCTGCCTCCACGCGAGAGGGCACAGGACGGGTACTCGCTGATCGAGCTGCTCGTCGTCTGCCTGATGATCGGCGCGCTGTGCGCGATCGCGATCCCGCAGTTCCTCTCGCAGAGCGCGAAGGCCAAGGACGTCTCGGCGAAGGAGCTCCTCCACGGGGCGCAGGTCACGGCCGAGGCGATCGGTGCCGAGAACGACGGCTCGTACGAAAGCGTCACGACGACGGAACTGAACAGGATCGAGCCGGCAATCGCGATCGAAAAAAGCGAAAGCCACGCCTACGTCACGACGACCACGCATTCGCCCCGCGAATACTCGGTCACGGCGAAGGCGACCGACGGCACCGAACTGACGCTCAGCAGGAACACCGCGGGCGAAGTCGGGCGTAGTTGCCGGAGCCCGAAAAACGTGAAGAGCTGCTCGCAGGGAGAAACGGGCAGCTGGTGATGGGGGCCCGCTCGGCCGGTCGGGGGACCCGGACGAGCCATTGAAGCCGCAGGCCGGCCGCGGCGGGCGATCGGGGGATTCGCCCGCGCAGTGCGGCCGGCCTGTCGCTTCGAGCGAAGACCGACGGTGAGCGGCCCGTCGGAGCGACGTGGCGGGCGGAGCAGTCGCCCCGCCCGCCCGGCACCCTCCTACTGGACCTTCGACTTTCCTTCGACGCTGTTCGGCGTGTCGATCACCGTGCCGCTGTTGCCCTTGACCGTCAGCGAGCCGTTGACCGAGTTGTTGCGCACGGTCGTCCCGCCGGTGTTCGAGCTGACGTTCAGCGACCCGTGGAACATGTTTTCTTCGACCAGCGAGGTCCCTTCGATCACGACGGCGCCGCTCGTCGATTTGACGACGACGTTGCCGTAGAACGAGGAGGCGAGACATCCGCCGCCGGAGCGTCCCAGCGTCACGGGGCCGGTCGTCGCGACTAGCTTCGTCGGACCCGAGACGCTCGCGCCGCAGACCCGTACGACGGTCGCTTTGCTCGTGCTCAGACCGCCGGCGAGGGTCGCGCCCTCGACGTCGATCGCGCCGCCCGGCTTGACCTTCACCGCGCCGCTGACTTTCGCGCCGGGACCGATCTCGACGCCCTGGCCTTTGCCGATCGTCAGTTTGCCTTTCACCGAGCCGCTGATCACCTGGCTGTATTTGACGGTCGTCACACAGGACGCTTCGGCGCCGTGGCCGACGTTGTCGACGGCGGTAGCCGAGGTCGTCCTCGAGCCGACGGTGCTCGTGTCGATCGGCACCGTGCCGCTCGGGTCCACGGCCAGGCCCGACTGTCCGTCGGAGGCCGTGATCGTCGCGGTCGCGGCGCTGCCGTAGACCGCGCTGGCCGGGCAGCCGACTTCCACGTTCGGCGGGCTGGCGTCCACCTGCACCGCCAGTTCACCGGGCGCCGAGACGTTGCCGGCGTTGTCGGTGACGGTCCCCGCGGCGGTGTGAGCACCGTCGGTGGAGAACGTCTGCGGCGCCGGCACGGAGCCGGGGTCGACGCCGCTACCGGAGCTGCCGTCCGACAGCGCCGGGTCGCCGTTGCCCGCGAAGGAGACCGTGACCGAGTTCGAATACCAACCGCCCGCGCCGGAGTAGTCGGGCAGGCGGTCAGCGGTCACGATCGGCGCATTGGGCAGGGACTCGTCGACAACGACCGGGGCCGATGCTTCGGACGGTTCCGACGCTGGCCCTTCGTCGCTCGCCGTGACCCGGTATTCCCAAGTGCCTTCGGCCTCGGGAGTGCCGGCGGTGAACGCGTATTCGGCGCTCGCCAGCCCGCCCGCGACGATGCTCCAGCCGCCGCTCGCGTTCTTGTGTTCGAGCGTGTAGCTGAGTGCCGTGGCCGCCTCGGAGGCCGACCAGCCGAGCGTGTACACGCCGTCCTTGTTCGGCGTCGAGCCGCTCGTCAGGTGCGGCTGGCCGGGCGCGGTGGTGCGCTCGTTGCGCGCCAGCGTGTACCCCGGCGGCAGGTACGGAGCCGCTGGGGTTTTGACGTTTCCTTCGGCGCTGCCCGGAGCGTCCGCCGCGGGCACTCGCAGCTCGAGGTTCTTGACCCCGATCGAGTGCGGCGAGGAGGACGGGCGCACATAGCAAGCCGGAAGCAGGCCCGTGCACGACGTCGAGTCCGCGACCAGCAGCTCGAGCTTGAGTGCGTGCCCCGCTTCCACCTTCCAGGCCTGCGGATGCAGCTGGAAGACCTGCTTGGTGAAGCCTTCGCCCGGGTTCAGCGGACGGTAGGCCTGGCGGCCGATCAGCTGCTCGGTGCCGGCAACCACGTTTTCGTCGTAGAGGCGGGCGATCAGCTGGTCATTGGCGCCCGGCGTCGAGATTTCGCCGATCACCGTCGTCGACCCGACCAGTGTGAAGCCGCCGGCGGGCGCTTCGGTGAATTTGTACTCGGCGGCCGACGGGTTCGCGGCCGCGTTCTGCGTCGTGCAGACCGTGCCGCTGGTGAACGCGCTGGCCGTCGCCGTGCCGGGAGCCTGGACGGTCTGTTCGGCGGCGCTGGTGTAGCGGAGCTCACCCGGAGCGAGACTCGCCCAGTTGGCGGCTTTGTACTCGGTCCCGGAGGCGCCTGCGCTCTGCGGGCAAGCGCTCGTGATCGCGGTCGCGCCACCCTTGGCGTTCGCCGGTTCTGAGCCTTCGCCCTTGATGTAGTAGGAGAACCAGGCGTTCTGCGCGGCGACGTACTTTGCCGAGTCGCTGCTCGACAGCGCCGTTGCCGAGCGCGGGTTGTGCCCGAGATCCCAGTCGAACATCTGCATCGGCTGGTTCGGGTAGGCCGCGCGGACCTTGTTGTAGTACTTGACGGTTTCATCGACCGGGAACAGGTCGTCGTTCCAGCCGTTCTCCATGATCGCCGGAGCTGGAGGCTCTGCGAGGTTCGTGTAGTAGGCGCTGTGGTTCGGCAGCTGTTCTTCCTGCTGGATCGCCAGCGCCTGGCCGTCGTACGGGCCGCCGGTGCCGTTGAACGTGTGCCAGTTCTGGATGTTGGCTTCCGGATCGTTGGCGCTTGTCGGGGCGTAGTAGCCGGACGAGGCGCCCGTCAGGAACAGGCCGGCGTTCCAGTTGTCCTTTTCGATCCCGTAGCGGTGGTTGCCGAGCATCCCGCTGTAGGGGGCGTTTTCGACGTAGTCGAGCGTGCTGCCGTTGGGCTGCAGCGCCTGCGCGATGTCACTCCACGGGAATTCAGGTGCCGTCGCGGCGATCTTCATCGGCTTGCCTTCGGGGCTCGCCCATGGGATCAGTTCGCCGTTCTGCAGTTCGACCCGGTCCTTCAGCGAGCCGAGCTCGAGCGACATGCCACCGCCGTAGCTGCCGCCGTTGGCGCCGATCTGCTGGGGGTTGATGACGGTTTCGTCGGCAAGTTTGCCGAGGAGCGTCTGCACGTCGCGCACCTCGTAGCGCCTGCTCAGCAGGTGGATGTAGCCGCGTTCGCATGGGGCCGGCTTGAGTGAGTTCGCGGGGGAGGACGGTTTCCCGCACGATGAGCCCCAGCCGCGGTCGGTGATCGAGAAGACGGCGTAGCCGAGTTTCAGCCAGCGCTGCGCGCCGGCACTCGACGGCGTGATCTTGCTGCCGCCCCAGCCGTGGTACATGCCGACGACGGGATAGTTGTTGTCCGCGCCCGTCGCCGGCGGGAACGCCACCGAAACATCGATAGGTGTTCCGTCCCAGACCGGGACGGTCGTGTTCGCCGCGTTGCCGCACCAGCGCTGCCCGGCGTTCGCCCCGACTTGTTCCGTGCAGGCGACCGTGCCTCCGAACACCGACGTGATCGCGGCGCCGGCGACCGACGGCACCACCAGCATGCAGAGCACTGTGCCCGCAAGCAGCGACAAGCTACGCAGCTTCGACATTCCCTCACTCCTCTGATCGATCCCCTCGCCGCCTCAGTGAGTACTGAGGCGTACTCCTCCGTGTACGCAGGCGTATTCTATACTCGACGACATGGACTCTGTCAAGATCAATGACGAGCTCCTGATCCCGGCGGGACGCCACACGCTCGATCCGGAAGAGGTCAGCGCGCGTCAGCGGGAGCGACTGTTGCGCGCGATGGGCCTCTGCGTCAGCGGGCAGGGGTACGTCGAGACGACGATCGCCGACGTGGTGCGCGTGGCGCGCACGTCGCGGACGGTCTTCTACAAGCACTTCGCCGACAAGGAAGCCTGCTTTCTGGAGACATATGGGCAGATGACCAGGGCGCGGATCGGCGCGTCGCTCGAGGCGGCGGCGGCGGTCGAGGGCTGGCGCGAGAAGCTCGCCGCCGGGATCGGCGCGTACTTTCGCTGGATGGCCGATCACCCGGAGGTGGCGGTGACCACGGTCGTCGAGGTCCACCGCGCCGGCCGGCGCGCCCTCGAGGCGCGGGGCCAGGCGCTCGAGGACTGGACCCGCACGCTCGCGGGCGTCGCCGTGCTGGCCGCCCGCTCGGGCGACCGAGTCGAGCTCGACGAGGCGGCCTACGCGGCGATCCTGCTGACGGCTGAGGCCTACGTGCACGAGTACGCGCTGCAGGGACGCCTGGACTGCGTGGACGAGCGAGCAGCGGCCGTTCAGGAGCTGGCGCGGCTGCTTTTCGAAGGCGCGACTTCCCGGCCTCAGCCGGATATCGCTCCCTGACGCTTGCTGCCCTGTCGCGCGGGGCAGGACGGTCGAGTGCTACTCGAAGGAGAGGCGCTCCTGCCCGGGCAGCGGCTCCGGAGGCGGCTCAGCGGAGCGGCCGGGCATCTCCCATTCGAGCGGCTCATCCTCGGCGGCTGCCTCGGCTCGCACCGGTGCGACGGCTGACGGGGCCGCGTCGTCGCCCGCGCCGAGCGGAGCGTCCTGCTCGAGCACGGCCTCCATGTCGAGCTCGGCTGTCTCCTGTCCAAGGCTTGAGAGCCCGGGTGCGCCGCCCGGCTGGGACGGCGGCTCCTCAGGGTCGGACGCGGCGGCTTCGGCGAGCGGATCGCCCTGCGGCGGCGCATCGTCGCTGAGCACAGCCCGAGGCTCGCCGTCCAGCGCCGCCGGACGCGGCTCGTCGGGGAAGACGGGCTCGAGCGCCTCGCGCTCGGCGCGGGCGATCTCGCTGGGGTCGGCGCCACGGCGGCGCTTGAGCTCCAGGTGGTCGCGTATGGCCTCGTCGAGCAATCCCATGCCGCAGGCAAACCATACTCGGCCCGCCTGAACACGTTCGGCGACTAGACTTCAGGCACCGCAGGTTGTCGCCGCGAGGCGGCCGACACGGGGCTATAGCTCAGTTGGGAGAGCGCCTGGATCGCACCCAGGAGGTCGCCGGTTCGAGCCCGGCTAGCTCCACTCGAAGGTCCTTGCGTGTGGCGTCAGCCGCCGTTGACGATTGCCTGGTAGGGCCGGCAGGGCTCGTTGCGCAGGCTCGGGCATGGGGGCAGGGCTGTCGGCACGCCGACGCCGGGCACGATCGGGAGGACCAGGCTCGACGGCATGCTGGGCGAGAACGCGATCGACTCCGCCGCGGTCGTGCCGGGCTCTGTGTGCCCGAACGACCAGATCGGCTGTGTCCCGTTGGGCGCGGCGATCGTGACCCTGATCCGCGACCCCGTGCGGTAGGCGTGACCCTGGAAGTAGAGCGGTAGGACGACCGGGACGAATTCGTTCGTCGGCATCGGTTCCGCGTCGGATGCGAGCAGCGTCGGAATCGGTTGGAGCAGCGTGGGCTTCTGCTTGAAGATGTTCTTCGAGCTGGTCGCCAGCTTGCGCTCGCTCGCCCGAATCCAGCCGTTCTGCACGAACGTCTCGTTGCCGTCCGGACGCACCTCGCTGACGGTCGCCTGCAGGTCGACGTCCGGAGTTGAGGACTTCACCCAGAGATGGACTGCGCCGCCGCCGATCGCGGTGGTGTCACTCGTGAGCGGAGCCGACACGTAGGACACGGCGGAGCCTGCCGGAGCCTGCGCCCAGTTGTATTCCCACTGGGACGCGTTGCCCCAGAGGCCGCCACCGCCTGTGTTGTTCGAGTAATCCGTCAGCGGCAGGGCATTCGCATCCGAGGTGTAGGAGTCGACCCCTTCAGCCGTCGGCTGCTGCTCGTTCAGCGTGCCCCCCGGGCCGAAGTACCAGGACTTGGCCTTCGTGCCGGGGATCGGGAACTTGGAGAACGACTGTTCGAACCCGGGGTAGGGATCGCCGGCGGTCGTGCTGCCCGTGGGCGAGGTCCCGGCGCCGTTGTCGAACAGCACCCGGATCGGCGGCAGCGCTTCGAACGCGGCCAGGGCCGATTCGTAGGTCGGCTGCAACTGGATCGGATCCGGTGGAAGCGTGACGAGCTCGCTCTGGGGGAGCCCCATCGCGGATTGGTAGACGACCGGGGCGGCGGCGCGGGGCACCGCCTGGTTGACGATCGGCGCCTGATGGGCGACGTACAGCTCCAAGAAGTCGTAGAAGCGGTTGTACGTCGCTGGATCGAGCGAGTCGATGTGAGCGCCGTTGGTGAACGTGAACCACTTGCGGCTCGTGCCGGTGAAGTGCTGGGCCAGATCGGCGCAGTGGCCGCCGGTCTGCTCGTCCTCCCACTGGCAGGCCATGAACGTCGGCACATTGATCTTCTTGACGAACGTGACCGGGTCCAGCGAATCGGCCACAGACGGGTTGTAGGTCGAGTTCGCTTCGATCTTTTCCATCAGGTTCGCGGCCTCGCCATGCAGCGCCTGGTTGGCCGCACACGTCTGATCGCCTTCTTCGATCTGCTTGGTCGCCCACGCCTGCCCGTGGCCGGGACTTGCCGGTTCGGCGTTCTGCTGGCGCTGTTCGGCCCATGCGACGGCGAAACCGTCGTTGCGGATGCCGCCTGGGTAGAGGGTCGTCGCCGTCGCGTCGATCACCGACAGAGGCGCGATCGCTGCGAGGTCGGGTGGCCGGAGCTGCGCCGTGAACAGCTGGCTGATCCCCCCGTAGGAGATGCCGAGCATGCCCACCTTGTGGTTGAGGACCCACGGCTGCTGGGCGATCGTCTCGATCACGTCGTAGCCGTCGAGGTTCTGCAGCGACTCGAAGAAGTCGAAGGCGCCGCCCGAGCAGCCGGTGCCGCGCATGTTCACATCGACCACGGCGAAGCCCATCAGGTTGGCGAGCACGGCGATGCCGCTTTCCGGGCCGGCCGGGTCCGCATACCCGTAGCCCGAGTACTCGATCAGCGTCGGATACGGCGGCGCGTAGCTCGGCGTCGGCACGCCGGGCTGCGGGAAGGTCGGAAAGTGGAAGCTCGACGGGACGCCGGGCTCGCCCGCCGGGCTGCTCGGCGGGTGGACGGTGATGGCGAGCTGCGTGCCGTCCCGCGTCGTCAGATACGTGTATCCGTTGTCTGGGATCGACTGGTTGTAGACGCTCGAGTCCCAAGGCGCCGCGGCATCGGAGTGCACGGTGATCTTCCCAGACGTTTCGCCCGTGGAGGTGCGAACCCGGTAGCCGGCGCCCGGAGCCACGTTCCGGAACAGCAGTCCTCCGAGCGAGTCGGCGTTCTGCGTGTAGACGGTTGTGCCCTTGGAGCTCAGCAGAGACGCCTGTGCGTTCGGGGCCAAGCCGGTGACGTCCACCTGCTTCACGCTCCCCTGGGTGGTGAACGCGGACGCGCTCGTGGCCGCCACCAGCGAAACAGCCAGCGCCACGAAGGTCGAGACGACGCTGATCCGCGCCCGTGAACGGCGTGGCTTGCGATGGCTCTCTCCCCCTCGGCTCACGACCCGACGATCTACGCTCGCTCGATTCAGCACGTGGCGACTCTCCCCCGTTCCGCACGCACGCGCGGAATCTCGATCATTTGCCGGCCCGCTCCCTGGTCGGGCCGGCTGGAATGCCACGTCTATACCCGCGCACGCCCGTTCTGAATCGTCATGCGGCTTCGCTCGCCGCTTCGGCCACGCGCGCGCCGGGATCGGGGCCGAGCGCGAGACGGACCCCGGGCGTCACACCCCGAACGGGTAGGTCTCGGGCACCTCGCCCTGCTGCCACAGCTCGCTCGGCTCGAGCGGCTCGAGCGCGTGCGTCTCGTCGAAGTGGATGACGGCGTCGAACTGCTCGGCGAGGCGCGCGTGGAAGTAGTGCGAGATGCGCTCGGTCTCGGGTCGGTAGATGACGCCGATCGCGCGCTCGAGCCGCCGGCCGTGAAGCCGAGCCGTGTCGATCAGGGCGGCACCCGGCGCCTGCTCGTGGAAGAGCTCCTCCCAGCTCCCCGGCAGCGCCGGGCGAACGCGCTTGCGCTCCGCCGCGCCACCCCAGTCCGAGGCGGCCGTGACGGTGCCGCTGTAGGTCGAGAAGCCGACGAGCAGCGTCTCCCCGGCGTGCTTCTCGCGGACGAGCTGGCCGACGTTCAGCTGGCCGGTCTGGCCGAGCTCGGTCGCACGGTTGTCACCGAGATGGGAGTTGTGCTCCCACACGGCGATCCTCGGCGTCCCCTGGCGGGCCTGCAGGTGGGCGGCGAGTGCCTCGAGAGTCTCAGCCATGTGCCGATCGCGGAGGTTCCAGCTCTCGACGCCGCCACGGAACATCGCCCGGTAGTACCGCTCGGCGCTCAGCGCCAGACGAGCATTCTGCTCGGCGAAGAACAGCTCGTCGTCGGGGGCGCGGGCGGCGCCCGAGGCGTCCTGCTCCGCGGCCATGCGCTGCAGCTCGACGAGCTGCTCGACGGCCTGCTGCTCGCATGACTCGGCACCGCCGATGCCTGCCTCGTAGGCGTAGACCTGCGGATCGCGCCCGAAGTGGTCGAAGCACGCGTAGCGCTCCCGTGCTCGCCGTGCCGCACCGGGATCGACGTGGTCGAGGTAGTCGATCACGGCGTCCATCGAGCGGTGCAGGCTGTATAGATCGAGGCCGTAGAAGCCGACCTTCGGCCGGCCGGCGGGCAGGCGCCCGTTCCAGTCGCGCAGCCACCGCACGAACTCGGCGACGACGGTGTTGCGCCACATCCAGCCGGGGAACCGCTCGAAGTCGGAGAGCGCCTGCTCGGCCTCCCGGTCGGAGGCCTCGCCGCGGACGAAGCGGTTGACCCTGTAGGCGTCGGGCCAGTCGGCCTCGACGGCGACCGCGCCGATCGACTGCTCGGCGATCAGGCGCTTGGTGATCTCGGCACGGTCGCGATAGAACTCGTGCGTGCCATGCGAGGCCTCGCCGATCAGCACGAAGCGCGCCGCCGCGGCGCGCTCGAGCAGCGCGACGTAGTCCGCGTCGCCGCCGGTCAGCTCGCGGGCGCCCTCGACGGCGCGGGCGAGCGGCGGCGGCCGGGCCGCGCCGAGCAGCTCGCGGACCTCCTCATCGGTCGTCTGGGAGAAGTCCTCGTAGTACAGGCCCACGGCACCGAGCGGCTGCGGGGTCCTCAGGCACACAGCGTCGTCGGCGGCGGAGCGCACCAGCTCGCACACGTCGGGATCGGCGACGGGAACTGCGGCGAGGACGCTCGCGGGCTCCTCGGCCCGCAGCGCCTCGATCGCCGCGAGCATCGTCGAGCCGGTCGCGAGGCCGTCATCGACGACGATCACAGTCCTCCCGGCGATGTCCGGCGGCGGACGGCGGCCACGGTAGGCGCGCTCGCGGCGCTCGAGCTCGCGGCGCTCCCTCGCGTCGATCGCTTCGAGCACCTCCGGGGGAATGTCGAGGGCCGCGATCAGCCGCTCGTTGAGCACACGCACGCCGCCCGAGGCGATTGCGCCCAGCGCGAGTTCCTCATGACCCGGAACGCCGAGCTTTCGCACGAGGAACACGTCCAGCGGCGCATCGAGCGACCGTGCCACCTCGAACGCCACCGGCACGCCGCCTCGCGGCAGCCCCAGCACGACGACGTCGCGGCGTCCCGCATAGGACGGCAGCCGCTCGGCCAGCCGTTGCCCGGCCTCGGTCCGGTCGCGAAAGCGCTGAGAAGTCTTGCTCGCCGTCACAGCAGGCTCCACCCCCGGCCTAGGCCGGGGCGCGGAACCCGCAAGCCTCGCGCGTCCTGTCCGGCCGCCGCACGCACCGGAGCGCTGCTGCGCCGTCGGGCGCGGGGACCGTGCCCCGCGCCCGATCGGTGCGTCAGACCGGCGGGATGAAGCTCAGGTTGCCGTTGTTGAGCGTGACTTCTTCGAGTTCGCCTTCCATTTTGCCACCGGAGAATTCGGCTTCGCCGGCGCCGTTGATGTGCGAGCCCTTGTATTTGCATTCCGGCGTCAGTTTGACCGTTGTGACGATGCCTTTGAGTTCCCATTCGATGTCCAGGCGTTCGCGGAATTCACCGAATTTTTTGGCCGGGCCACCTTCCAGTTTTTCCTTTTCGGTGGAGTACGTAGCGTCTTCGAAGAGTTTGTCTTCGCCCTTCGTTTCGGCCACGGCCGGGACCCATTGCGGCGGGATCGTCACTTCACAGAGGCTGTGGGTGGCGCCGAACGTGACACTCGAGGGCCCGAGTTTGAGCGAGCCGTTGGAGTGGAATTCCATCCCCAGCGTGAACGTCGCGTCGATTGCTTCTTCGAGGCCGCCGCCGACATTGCGCGTCGTTTCGCAGTGGGAGAACCGAACTTCCTGGAAGAAGGTTTCCGATTCGCCCATCACGACCGTGCCCACGGAGTGAAGTTCCTTTTCGCATTCTTCGAACTTGTAGGGACCGAGCGTCATTTCGCCGGCTTCGCCGATGCCACGCACGGTGCCCGCCGTCGACGCCTTGAACTTCCCGAAGACCGGTTTTTCTTTGACTGCGAGGGCCGGTGAGGCGAGCACCACCAGCGCAAACAGGGCCGCCGCGAGAGCGACCGCAATCGATGTCCGTCTCATCCCTTGGATCTCCTTGCTTTCGCATTCCAAGGAAGGCCCGAGTTATCGCGCTCGCGACGGTCGACCATCGCCGTCGCACACCCGCCGAGCGGCCTCCCTCTGATCGAGCCGGAACATACCACGGGGCAGCGTCCCCGGGGGCCGGCCGCTCGGCCGTCCCAGCCGCCCGGCGCGGCTGCCGCCTCAGTCCAGCTGGAACTCCCCGTCGCGGTAGATGACGCGCTCCTCGCCACCGCGCAGCTGCGCCGTCACGACCCGGTCGGTCGTGGAGACTATGTCGGTGTGCACGCTCGAGTCGTTGAAGCCGAGCCGCTGCCACTCCTCGGGCGCGACTCCCGCCGGGTCTCCCGTGTAGGCGTCCTGATAGGCACGTCCAAGCGCGATGTGGGTGTTTCCGAACGGGCCGCCGACGTTCTCGTCGTAGAGCGTCTGGGCCATGAAGCGCGTGATCCGCGAGAAGCGTTTGTCGGTGAGCGAGAACTCCCCGACGCGGTCGGCGCCGTCGGTGGCGATCATCTCCTTCAGGACCGCCTCGTTCTGCTCGGCGCTCGCCTTCGTGACGCGACCGTCCGCGAAGGAGAGGCTGATGCCCTTGACGAGGTTGCCGTAGCGGTACAGCGGCTGGTTGAAGCGGATCCAGCCTTCCGTGCCATGCCAGTCGGGGCTGGTGAACAGCTCGAAGCTCGGGATGTTGCGCCCGCGGCCGCCCAGCCAGCGGCGGCTCTCGCCGAGCGTGACCCACAGGTCCACGTCCTCCCCCTGCACGTGAACCCGTTCGATCTCGAGCGCGTCGAGGCGTTCGCGCGTCTGCTCCAGGCGCCGGCCCACCTCCCGCCAGCGAGCGATCGGGTCCTCCTCGTCGAGGAAGCACGCATGGATGATCTGCTGCCAGTACTGCTCGAGGCTGATCTCCGCCTCCGCGGCCATCGCCTCGGTGCCGTACAGGCCGAGCGTCCAGCTGAAGCGACCCTCGTTCTCCTTCTCCCCGCGCCAGTCCATCATCGTGCGCAGAGCCTCGCCGCGGCGCATGATCCGCGCAGGGTCGACCTGCTCCAGGGCGTGCGGGTCGGCATCGGTTATGACCGAGACCTGATGATCCATCTCGTCGATCAGCCCGCGCATGTAGCGCGCCGGGAAATGCGCGAGCTGCGCGTCGGAGGCGAGCTCGAAGAAGTCCTTCGATCCGCCGCCCCGTTGTTCCTCGTCCGGGTGGTAGCCGCCGATGACGTTGCCCTGAGCGCGCCACACGGCCCTGCACAGCTCGAGGTAGAGCGGCTTGGCGCTCTCCGGTGCGCTGACGCGCACGACGTCCCCGGCCTTGATGCCCTCGCCGCCGCCGAGTGCGAACTCGACGAGCACCGAGGCATAGCGCTCGAGGATCTCCGGGGCGGGGACGTAGGCCATCTCGCGACTGTAGCTACGCTGCGCCGATGGCGCTCGCCGACGGCGACCTGACGCTGCGAGGATTCCGCGAGGGCGATCGGGCAGCGCTTCTGGGGCTGCTCGCCGAGCCCGAGGTGATGCGCTGGTGGCCGGTGCCGGACTTCGTTCCCGAGCACGGCTGGGTGATCGAGCACGCGGGCGAGCTGTCCGGCTGGCTGGAGTACCACGAGGAGTCCTACGCGTGGTATCCGAGCGTCGCCTTCGACATCGCCCTGACCGCGCACCTGCACGGCCAGGGGCTGGGCCGGCGCGCGCTGGCCCTGGCGATCGAACATTTCGTGAGAAGGGGGCACCACCGCTTCACGCTCGACCCGAACGTCGGCAACGAACGGGCGATTCGCTCCTACCGGGCGAGCGGCTTCGAGCCGGTCGGCGTGATGCACGCGTACGAGCGCAACCCGAGCGGGGGCTGGAACGACGCGCTGCTGATGGAGCTGATCGTGGCCGAAGCGGCCGAGCGGGACGCGCCGATCGCAAGTGAGGGGCCTGAGTGAGCGATGTGCCCACGCTGCTCGTGCTGCAGCACGCCGGCTGCGAGCCGCCGGGGGTCTACGAGGACGAGCTGCGCGACCGCGGCATCGCGATCGCGCGGGTCGTGGTCGACGAGGCACGCGAGCTGCCGGACTGGCGCGAACACGCCGGGATCGTCGCGATGGGCGGTGCGATGGGCGCCTACGAGGAGACCCGGTACCCGTGGCTGGCGGCGGAGAAGCGACTGATCGCCGAGGCGGTCGAGGCCGGCACCGCGTACTGGGGGGTGTGCCTCGGGGCGCAGCTGCTCGCCGCGGCGCTCGGCGCTCGTGTCGCGCCCGGGCCGGCACCGGAGCTCGGAGTGCTGAGCGTGACGCTGACCGACGAGGCGGCCGGCGATCGGGTCTTCGCCGTGGCGCCCCCCTCGTTCCAGACACTGCAGTGGCACGGTGACACCTACGAGCTGCCCGACGGCGCCACGCGCCTCGCACGCTCGGCGCGCTACGAGCAGCAGGCGTTCGCGATCGGCGCCGCCTACGGCCTGCAGTTCCACCTCGAGGTCGACGCCGCTCTGGCCGAGAGCTGGATGGCGGTTCCGGAGTACGTCGCCGAACTCGAACGGCTTGACGGCCCCGGCGCGCCGGCGCGGATGCTCGCGCAGGTGCGCGCCGCGCAGGCCGACACGGTGCCGCTGGCCCGCAAGCTGTTCGCGCGCTGGCTGGTCGAGGTAGCCGGCTTTCCGCGCTAGCGGCCGCAGGCTTCGCGGCGTCAGGACTCGATGACCACGCGCACGGTCCGCAGGAGGCGGTCGCTCGCGCCACGGATCGAGCCGCCGAGCTCGAGCGTGCCGCGGATGTAAGCGAGCGTCTCGGCGGTCAGCCGCTCGCCGGGCAGCACGTTGGGGATGCCCGGGGGGTAGGTCGCCAGCGACTCCGCGGCGATCCGCCCGATCGCCTGCTCGGCCGGCAGCACCTCCTGCGCTCCGAGATACGCCTCGCGCGGCGTCATCGCCAGCTCTCCCCACGGCGGCGGCGCGGCAAAGGACGCGTGCTCCCCGCCCGGATCGGGGCCGACGCGGTCGACCGCCTCGCGCAGCGCGTCGACCAGCCGCCTCGCCTCGGACAGTCGCCGCTCGCCCATGCCGAAGACGGCGACGATCACGTTCTGCCCGTACAGCTCGAGGTTGATGTCGTCGATCTCGCGCAACAGCGCCGCCAGCTGGTAGCCGCTGGCGGCGATCCCGCGTACGTCGACGGCGAGCCGCAGCGGGTCATAGCCGAACACGCCGGGACGGCCCGCAAGACGCTCGTCGAGCACGTCGAGCCCGTCGATCGCGCGGATCTGCGCGCGCGCCTCCGCGAGCGCGGCCATCGTGTACTCCAGCAGCTCTCGCCCGTGCACCGCGGCCTGCCGCCGCGCCGCATCGAGCGACGCGAACAGCAGCGAGTTGGGGCTGGTCGACTCTGTCAGCGTGACCGCGCGGTCGACGGTGTCCTCGCCGATCAGCCCGGCGCCGTGCCCGAGGTGCAGCATCGCGGACTGCGTGAGGCTGCCGACGATCTTGTGCGTGCTCGAGATGACGAGGTCGGCGCCCGCCGAGAGGGCGTGCTCGGGCAGGTCCTCGTGGAATGCCATGTGCGCGCCCCAGGCCTCGTCGACGACCAGCGCGACGCCGCGCCGGTGCGCGACCTCCGCGAGCGAGCGCACATCGGCAGCGGCGCCGAAGTAGGTAGGCGAGATCGCCCATGCCGCGACCGCCTCCGGCGTAGCCTCCAGCGCAGCCTCGAGCGCCTCGGGTGAGAGGCAGTGTGCGATGCCGAGCTCCGGGTCGATCTCCGGTGCAACGAACGTCGGGCGCATCCCCGAGAGCACGAGCGAGTCGATCGTCGAGGAATGCGCGTTGCGCTGCACGACGACCTCATCGCCGTGGTGCGCGAGCGCGAGGCCGGCGGCCAGATTGCCCTGCGACGCGCCGTTGACCAGGAACCACGCCCGTTTCGCGCCCCACGCCTGTGCGGCGAGCAGTTGCGCTTCTTCGAACGGCGTCGGATTGACGCCGACGTCGATCCCGTGCGTCAGCGCCGGCACGTCCATCGCGAGCGCCCGCTCGCCGATCGCGCCCATCAGCCCCGGATCGGCTCCCGGCCCGCCCTTGTGACCCGGCACGTGAAGCCGCGCCGGGATGCGATCGGCGTAGTCGTCAAGGGCGTCCAGGTAGGGCGTGCGGCGCTGGTCGAGTGGCTCGCTCATGGCACGGCCGCGGCGGGCGCCGCAGCCTGGCGCAATACGCCCGTGTCCCGCGTCAGGCGCTGCGCCAGCGCCACCGGGATCAGGCTGAGAAGGATCACGAACAGCACGACGACGTTGACCTGCGGCAACTGCTGACCCAGACGGATGTTCCCGAAGATCCAGATCGGCAGGGTGCTCTGCGCGCCGGCTGTGAACGTCGTCACGACGATCTCGTCGAACGACAGCGCGAAGGCGAGCAGGCCACCGGCGACGAGCGCCGTGGCGATCATCGGCAACGTGACGTAACGGAATGTCGTCAGGCCGTCGGCGCCGAGGTCCATCGATGCCTCGACGAGCGACGACGGTGTGCGGCGCAGGCGGGCGAGCACGTTGTTGTAGACCGTGACGATGCAGAACGTGGCGTGCCCGACGATGATCGTCAGGAGCCCGAATTCGACACCGCCGAAGCTGATGAACGAGTTCAGCGCCATACCGGTGATGATGCCGGGCAGCGCGATCGGCAGCACGATCAGGAACGAGATCGCTTCGCGCCCGAAGAAGCGGAAGCGGTGCACCGCGAATGCCGCCATCGAGCCGAGCACCATCGCGATCGCCGTCGAGAACAGCCCGGCGCGGACCGAGAGCCAAAGCGCGTGGCGCATTTCGGCGTTGTGCCAGGTCGGCGAGAACCAGCGCGTCGAGAGCCCCGGCAACGGCCAGCTCTGGATGTTCGACGGGTTGAACGCGTAGAGCATGATGATCACGATCGGGAAGAACAGGAACAGCATCAGCAGCGCCGTGAAGACACCCAGCGCGATGCGGCTTGCGCGACTCGAGCCGGTCATAGAGCTTCGAACGCTCCAAGCCGGCGGGCGAGCAGCAGGTAGAGGCCCATCACGATCAGCGGGACGACCGCGAAGGCGGCCGCGAACGGCACGTTGTTGGCGATGCCGACGTTGGAGTAGACCACGTTTCCGATCATCGTCGAGCCCGCGCCCCCAACCAGCGTAGGCGTGATGAAGTCGCCGAGCGTCAGCGCGAACGTGAAGATCGAGCCGGCCGCGATCCCCGGCAGGATCAGCGGGAAGATCACGGTCCGGAATGTGCGCCAGCCGCGGGCGCCGAGGTCGGCCGAGGCTTCGATCAGCGAGTCGGGGACGCGCTCGAGGGACGACCACACGGGCAGGATCATGAACGGCAGCCAGATGTAGCTGAACACGATCCACATCGCCGTGTTGGAGTAGCCGATGTTGACCGAGCCGAGCCCCAGCCCTCCCAGGAAGGAGTTGAGGATGCCGTTCTTGGCGAGGATCAGGCGCCACGCGAAGACGCGCACGAGGTAGCTCGACCACAGCGGGATCAGCACGGCCACGAACAGGACGCCCTGCATCCGCTTGGAGGCGACCCGCACCGCGAAGAACGCGAATGGCACCGCCAGCAGGACATCGGTCAGGGTCGCCGCCGCCGCGATGCCGATCGTGCGCAGCGCGATCGTCCGGTAGACCGGTTCGTTGACGAGCTCTTCGAAGTTCTGCAGGGTCCAGCTGTGGATCAGCTTGCCGCTCAGCGGATCGACCTTCCACAGCGCGGAGACGAACAACAGCGCCAGCGCCGCCAGGTAGATCAGCACGAACCAGGCGCCGGGCGCCGACAGCAGCAGGACGGCCCGCAGCCACGGCCGGCGGAAGAGTGCCGCCGAGACGCGGGCGCGGGGCGTCCTGCTTGCAGCGATGCTGCTAGCCAAGCCCGCCGCCTAGCCGGTTACTTCTGTCCACTTCTTCTGCCAGCTCGTGTAGTCCATGCAGTTGCTCTGGCCGTTGCCGCATGCGGCCACGGGCGTCCGCCAGAACTTGATCGAGTCGAAGTACGCCGCCGGCGCGTTGGCGTGGTAGACCTCGCACGAGCCCTTCTGGATGGTTTCCATCAGCGGGCACGCCTTCCGGTTGACCGGTGTCTCTCCGTAGCTGATCGCCTGCTCGGCCTGTACTTTCGGGCTCGACACCCAGTTCGTCCATTTGTATGCGCAGTTCGGGTGCTTGGCGTGCGCGGAGAGCATCCACGTGTCGGCCCACCCGGTCGCACCCTGCGACGGGATGATCTGCTGCACGGGGACGTGATCGCCGATCAACGTCGAGTACTGGTAGGGCCACGCGGCGCCGATCACGGCATCGCCGTTCTTGAACAGTTCGATCTCATCGGAGGCCAGCGCCCAGTACTTCTTGATCAGCGGGCGCTGCTTTTTGAGCAGGTTGACCGCGGCGTTCAGCTGCGGTTCGGTGAGCTCATAGGGGTCTGAGATGCCGAGGGCCGGTTCGGTCTTCGACAGGTACAGCGCGGCGTCGGCGATCTGGATCGGGTTGTTCGGAACCGTGACCTGGCCTTTGTACTTCGTGCCGTAGATCTCCGCCCAGCTGGTCGGTGCCGGAGTCACCGACTTCGTGTTGTAGAGAAGCGTGTTCGGGCCCCACTGCAGCGAGATGCCGTAGTGGACGCCCTTCACCGTGTTGTGCGAAGGCGACTGCAGCTGCGGAATGAAGTTCTTCCATTCGGGCACGAGCGCAACGTTCATCGGCGCGACGTCGCCACCGTCGATCAGGCGCAGGCTCGCATCTCCGGAGGCCGACACCATGTCGTACTGGTTGCCGCCGTTCTGGCGCATCAGAGTGACCATTTCATCGGAGGAGCCCGCGTACTTCGCGTGGACCTGACAGCCGCTCTGCTTTTCGAACGGCTTCACCCACTGGGGCTGTGTATAGCCTTCCCAGGCGACGAGGTTGAGCTGACCCTCGCCCGCGCCGACCTTCGCCGGCAGGTTGCTCGCCGACGATTTGCTCGACGACGAGCTGCCACAGGCGCTCGCCCCCAGGATCATCACCGCGAGCACGGCCCCCAGCGCCCAGTCCACCTTCGCAAGCTTCATGCCTCCGCCTCCTGTTGTTTGTGATCCAGCACCGATGCGTCCTCGGGACGCCACTCGAGGCGCACCTCACGACCCCGTTCCTGCAGGACCCGCTCGGCGGACGTGTCGAGGTTCTGTCGCAGCACGACGATCTTCTCGCCCCGCTCGGACTCCACGACGTAGCGCGTGACCGAGCCCAGATAGGCGACCTCCCGCACCACGCCCCTGACGGCGCCGGGCGCGTCCTCGCCGGGTGCCAGCAGCCGGATCTTCTCAGGACGCACCATCACGCGCCTGCCGTCGCGCTCGAGCACGTTGGAGGTGCCGACGAAGCCGGCGACGAACTCGTTGACGGGACGCTCGTAGATCTCCCCCGGCGTACCCACCTGCTCGAGGCGGCCATTGGAGAAGACAGCGATGCGGTCGCTCATCGTCAGCGCCTCGTCCTGGTCGTGGGTGACGTAGACGAACGTGATGCGCTCGCTCAGCTCGCGCTGGATCGCCTTCAGCTCGAGCTGCATCTCCTGGCGCAGCTTCAGGTCGAGGGCCCCGAGCGGCTCGTCGAGCAGCAGCACACGGGGGCGGTTCACGATCGCGCGAGCCAGCGCGACGCGCTGGCGCTGGCCGCCGGACAGCTGCGCGGGCCGGCGGCCCTCGACGCCGGGTAGCCGCACCATCGCCAGCGCCGCCGCCGCCTGCTCGGCCCGCTCGCGCCGGCCGACCCCCTTCACGCGCAGGCCGTAGGCGACGTTGTCGAGGACGCTCATGTGCGGGAACAGCGCGTAGTCCTGGAAGACCGTGTTCACCGGCCGCTCATACGGGGGGGTGCCGGTCACCTCGAGGCCGTGGAGCTCGACGCGCCCGGTGTCGGCGGGCTCGAAGCCGGCGATCACGCGAAGCGTCGTGGTCTTGCCCGAGCCGGACGGGCCGAGCATCGTGAAGAACTCCCCCGGGCGGACCTCCATCGAGAGATCCTCGATCGCCACGACCGGCCCGTAGGACTTGCGCACACCGGTCAGGCGCACGGCCGGCGCCGTCTCGTCTTCCGGCGGCGAAGGACGCCCGCTGGGAGCGTCGATCGTCGTACCGCCGCCGGTCACCATCCGGCGCGAGTCTAGTGCGAGCGCCTGACACGGGCAATTGTCTCGACCGGACAACCTCGGCCGGCCCGCTGCTACTTCTCGGCTTTGAGGGACAGTCTGGCCCCGGACATTCGGGCGCCCCTCGCCCGATTTGTGTCCCGGGCGCGAACTGTGATTCACGCTCGTGTCAGGGGCGTGTCGACTCTGCAACGTCTCCGCATCCACGCTTTTCGCTCGGACGAGCCGTGACTAACGTCCGGCGAATACTCACGAGACAGCGGCCCGGCGGTGCGTCAACACCCCGGGCCCGGCACCGAGTCGCTCAGCCTCGATGCTCGTCGATTGTCGCGCAACTCCGCACTCGGGGCCGGCGCGACGGACGGCGGCCTCCCGGCCGATCCGGCGCCACGGGCACAGGAGGCCACGCAATGGACGATCAGCTGATTCTCGCGGCGGTTCGCCGGGCTGGACTGCACGGTGGAGCCGCCCATCGGGGGGCGCCCCTGCGCGCGGTCCTCGCGCACCTGGGGATCACCCGGCGCACCACGTCGGCGCGAGCCGTGCGCCGGCGCCTGGAGGAGCTCGAGCAGCGCGGCGCGGTGAGGCGATCACGCGCGCACGGCGTGGCGGTCTGGGGGCTCGCCCCGGCGGGGACGCGCCGGCTGGTGGCAGCCGAGCGCGCCGGACGCGGGCCGGTGCTGGGAGAGTCCCCCCAGCACCTCGCCTGGCGGCGCGGGCGACTGGCGGCAGGGCAGGAGCTCGCGCGCTTTGCCGCGCGCCTCGACGCCGGCCTCGCCGAGGCCGAGGAGATGCTCGCGACGCTTCCGGCGGGGGCCGGCGCGGCGCCGCACTCCGACCGATGGTTCGCGCTAGGACACCGGTTGCTCGGGGACTGCCGGCGGCTCGGCTCGGCGTGGCACTGCCTTCACGAGTGGCCGGAGCCCTCCGACGAGCACGCCGACCGTGACGAGCCCGGCCCGGGCGAGCCCCCGGCGCTGCGGGCGCTGCGAGCCGGCCGGCGGAACGTCACGCTCTGGGCGGAGCCGGACTAGCCCGGTATCGGGCCGCGCTGCTCGGCGACCATCCGCAGCGCGTATGCCCCGGCCGGGTGCTCGCGTCCGCGGGCGACCAGGCGCGACGTCGGCTCGTCGAGCAGCTCGCGAGGCGGCAGCGCGACGCCGTAGCGCGACGGCAGAACGATCGGCGCGGCAAGCGCCGCGAACGTCAGGTCGGCGGCGGTGAAGCGGTCTCCGAGCAGGAACGGGCGCCCGTCGGCGAGCAGCGACGCGATCCAGTCGAACTCCTCCCAGACGACCGCCTCGTCGCTGACCTCGACGCCCGGTGAGATCTGCAGGGCGCGTGCGATGAAGCGCTGAGCCATGGGCAGGCCGGCGCGGATCGCGCGGTCCTCCCAGCGCGGGACTCCCTGGTTGTTGAAGCGCAGCATCAAGTCCCGCTGCGCGAACATCCGAACGTAGATCAGGCGCCGGCCGCATGGGCCGAGCCGATCGTCCAAGCGCCTGCAGGCCGCGGCGATCCTGCCGGCTTCGGCGCCCTCGCCGCCGAGCCGTCGCGCAGGTGCCAGGCGCGCGTCGACCCACTCGAGGATCTGGGCCGACTCGCCGATCGCCCCGTCCGGCGTGACCAGCACGGGCACCGTGCTCCCCCCTCCGGCGCGCCGCGCGTAGAGACGGTGCACGCCCTGTACGTGCGGCTCCTCGCGATAGGCGATCCCGGCCCGCTCGAGCGCCCATCGCGCCTTCTCGCAGTAGTGGCTGATCGGGATCGTGACGAGCCGAAGCATCCCGCCCGGAGTATGGCTGGTAGCGTCACCGGCGGTGGCGGAGTTCGAGGAGTGGGAGATCGCCCTGCACGGGCGACGCGCGATCTACAGGATCGCCGGCAGCGGACCGCCGGTCGTGCTGATCCACGGCATGCTCAACTCCTCGAGCCACTGGCAGGCGGTGGCGCGGCGTCTGGCCGCGCAGTACACCGTCGTCGCCCCCGACCTGATCGGGCACGGCGACTCGGCGGCGCCTCGCGGGGACTACTCGCTCGGCGCGCACGCAGCGAGCATCCGCGATCTGCTCGCGGCGATCGGCATCGATCGCGCGACGATCGTCGGGCACTCGCTCGGCGGCGGCGTCGCGATGCAGTTCTTCTACCAGTTCCCCCAGCGCGTCGAACGGCTCGCGCTGATCTCCAGCGGCGGCCTCGGCCGCGAGGTCGGACCGCTGCTGCGCACCGCTGCGCTGCCCGGAACCTCGGCGCTGCTGTCGCTGACGATCCACCCGCGGCTGCTCGGGGCGATCCGTGAGGCCGGCACGCGAATGCGAGCGCGTGGGATGGGCAGCGGCGCCTACCTGCAGGCAATCGCCCGGGCGCTTCGGCCGCTTCAGAACGCAGGTGCGCGGGAGGCGTTCCTGCAGACGCTGCGCGCGGTCATCGATGCGCGGGGCCAGCGCGTCAGCGCGACCGACAGGCTCTATCTGCTCGAGGCGATCCCGACGCTGATCGTGTGGGGCGAGCGCGACCACACGATCCCGCTGGAGCACGGCCGCGCGGCACACCGTGCCGTGCCCCACAGCCAGTTCCGGACGCTGCCCGCCGCGGCGCACTTTCCCAACCTCGAAGACCCCGACGGTCTCGCCAATGCGCTGCTCGAGTTCATCGCCGCCACCGAGCCCGCGCCGGCCGACGCGCTCGCCGACTGGGGCGCGGTGCTGGCGCACCGCTCTCCGCGCACGAGACGCGACGAGCGCGCGCTGGTCTAGCCGGCTGCCGGCGCCGCGCGCCAGGCCGGCGGGTACGGCAGCGGCTTCAGCGTGCGCTCGAGCTGCTCGCGCATCGGCTCGAACGGCGCAGGCAGCGACAGCCGCTCGCCGAGGTGCTCCGGATCCTCGTCGATCGCGAAGCCGGGGCCGATCGTCGCGATCTCGAAGAGGACGCCGCTCGGCTCGAGGAAGTAGACGGATTTGAAGTAGAAGCGTTCGATCACCGGTGTCGGCCGCGCGCCGGCCTCGGCGATCCGGGTCCGCCACTGCTCGATCTCGTCGAACTTGGACGCGAAGGCCACGTGGTGCACCGACCCGGCTCCCTGGCGCCGGTTGATCTCCGGCGGGGCGGGGTCGTAGGCGTAGGTGCTGCCCCGGCTCTCGCCTCGGACCTCCCAGGTCTCGCCTCCGCTGCGGCTGAAGCCGAGCGTCTCGCCGAGCAGGCGCTCGCTGCGAGGCGCTTCGGCGCTGTACGCGCGGACGCCGTCGAAGCCGAGCAGCGCGTGCTCGGCCGGGATCTCCGGCGAGGCCGCGCTCAGCCGCTCGTCCTGCGTGGCGTCGACCACCAGCTCGTGTTCCAGGCCCTCCGGGTCGGAGAACAGCAGCGCCTTGGCGCTCAACTCGGCAGCCACGCCGTGATCTTCGAGGTGCTGCTTCCAGAACTCCACCGACTCGCGCGAGGCGACACGCCAGACGATCCGGTGAACCATCCCGGCGCCGGGCACGCCGGGTGAAGCGCCTGGGTACTCGAAGAACGTCAGGTCCATCCCGGGCGAGCCGCCGTCGTCGCCGTAGAACAGGTGGTACACCGCCGGTTCGTCCTGGTTGACCGTGCGCTTGACCATCCGCATGCCGAGCACGCCCGTGTAGAACTCGACGTTGCCGGGCGCATCGCCGGTGATTGCGCTGATGTGGTGGATGCCGTCGAGCTTCACGCGATCGGCCAACAGGCTAGCGCGCCTGCGATCATCGGCGCAGTGCGTGACGGATCGCTAATCCCGCGCTTCGGGCGCGCGCGGCGCGATCCGGCGATGGCGGTGCTCGAAGGGCTCCACCCCGTCAAGCACGCCCTGCGCTTCGGCGCCGAGCTCGAGGTGCTCGTCACGCGCGACCCCGTGGCGCTCGGACGCCTGGCCGAGCGGCTCGCCCCGGATCTCGCAGAGCAGCTGCGCCAGGCGCACGAGGTCGATCCCGAGCTGTTCGACCAGCTCGCGCCGCTGCCGCCGGCCACCGGCGTGATCGCGCTGGCGCGCCGCCCGCGGCTGAACGCGGCTGAGGTGATCGCCTCGGCCGTCCCCGCCCCACTGGTGCTGCTCGAGAACCCGCGCGACCTCGGCAACGTCGGCGCCTGCGTCCGGGTCGCCGCAGGAGCCGACGCCGCCGGCGTGCTCAGCACCGGCAGCCACGATCCTTGGCACCCCGATGCGCTGCGCGGGGCCGCAGGCCTGCATTTCGCGCTGCCGGTCGTGGGGCTGGAGTCGCTCGCGCCGCTCGACGGCGCGGCTCGCCCGCTGCTCGCGCTCGACCCGGACGGCGAGGAGCTCGACCCGGGGCGCCTGCCTCGGCAGGCGATCCTCGCGTTCGGCACCGAGCGCGACGGCCTCAGCGAGGAGCTGCTCGCCCGCGCCGACGGGCGGCTGCGGATCCCGATGCGCGATGGCGTCTCCAGCCTGAACCTCGCGACCTCCGTGGCTGCCGTGCTGTTCGCCTGGCGGCTGTCCGGCGGCCCCGCGACGCGGCGCTAGCCGCGAGGCGGTCGCCGCCGGCTGCCCTACGCCGCGTCGACGTCGTCGAGCAGCCGCCAGTTGCCCCGCAGCGCGGCCTCGGCGCGGGCGACCATCCGCTCGGTCGTGGCCTCCCGGTCCGGGACAGCCGCGATCAGCTCGTCGATCAGCCGTCCAGCCGCGTCGGCGTGCTCGTGATCGCGCACCGCGTGCACGCTGAAGTACTCGGTCGCCGGGCCTTCCTCCACATGGTCGTAGTGCTCGCGCAGCCCTTCCAGCTTCGTCTGCGAGATCGCCGGCTGAGAGGCCTCGATCGCGTACAGCACGGCGAGGCGCTCGAGCAGGTCCTCGCCGGCCTGCCAACTCGCCACGCAGGAAGCCGTCCCGGCCAGCGGCTCGTCGTCCGTCGCGGCGCCGCAAGCGTGGGCGAAGCCGTCCCACAGGGCGATGTGGGCGCGCTCCTCTTCGGCGTGGCGCGACAGCCCGTCCGCGTGCCGGGGGCCCGCGACGGCGGCTGCACCGTCGGAGGCGGCGGCCAGGGCGCGGACGGCGTGCCGGTACTGGCCCGCGTAGCGGCCGAGCTCCTCGCGGCTGAGCTCGCCGGCGCTCCAGCGCTGGTAGAAGGGGTGCTGCAGCACGTCGGTGGCGGCACGCGCCTGGTCGAGCCTGGCAAGGACGTCCATCACGTTCTCCCGTCTGTAGCGATCCTCGAGTGCCGAGGGGAGGACAAAGCGCCCCCCGCGCAGAAATCTACGTGCATCAGCCGACGCCCGCATCGCCGGCGTTCGTGTCCGTGGCGTGTGGGACGCTGAGCGCGGAGAGGCCAGGCGGGGGAGGTCAGTTGCGTGTGATGACCATCATCGTCATTTGTGGGGTAGCCATACTTACGTCCGGCGCGATCATGGCGCTCGCCATGGCGCGCATCGCCGCACGTGCTGACGAGGATCTGAGCGAGCTGCTGGCGGGGCGGCTCGGCGCGGACGTCGCGCGCGAGCTTCATCAGAGCTACGCCGGGTTGGCCGCTGCCCAGCTGGCGATCTCGCCTGATCCGTCGACGACGGTGCCGTCGTCGAGGAGCAGCGTGGGCACCCAGCGGTTGCCCGTCAGCTCTTGGACCTCGCGTCGGCCGCGCGTCCGGTTGAACACGCCCGGCAGCGGCGCGAGGCCGTAGGAGCGGACCACCTCGGGGTCGTGCCCGGCGTCCCGCAGGGCGTTGTACGCGTTCGCGCACGGATGGCCGCCGGGGCGTGGCGTCGGGAACGTGCCCCAGCACACGTAGAGCTTCATGAGACCGTCAGCGTCCCTTCCATGCCGGCCTGCTTGTGCCCGGGGACCGAGCAGTAGAACACGTAGCTTCCCGCCTTCAACTTGAGCGTGAGCGTCTTGGAGCCGCCCACGAACGTCGGCGTTCCGCCCAGCACCTTGCTGCTCTGGGCGATCGTCACGTTGTGTTCCACCGGCGACATGTTGGCCATCACGATGCTGACGGTCCCCGCCTTCGCGCGCAGCGTCCTCGTGTCGTAGGCGAGTTGACCGCCGGGGTCGGCCGCCAGCGCGAGCTTCGTCGTCTTTCCGGCCGCCGGAGAGGACGGCGGGGCCGGCGTCCCGGTGGTCGCCGTCGGCTTCGATGACGTGCTCGCCGGGGTGCTTTCGGTCGTCGCCGTCGAGGACGTCCCGGCAGGGGTGGCCGAGCCGGTCTGCGTTTCCGTGCTGGACGTCTGCGGCGTCTTGGCAGCCCCTGCGCTCTCAGGTTTGCCCTCCCCGCCGGAGATGATCACCGCGGAGGACACCGTCGCGAGCACCAGCACGGCGCTGATCGCGATCACCAGCCGCTCCTGGGAGAGACCGGATGGAAAGCTCGGGCGGCGCATGCCGATCGCCATCGAGATCAACAGTGCCCAGCCGACGAGCAGGCCACCGGTTATGTAGAACGGGACCTTGCTCTTCCCCGCGGCCAGGACCAGCGCGAGCTGATGGGCGGTGTGCACGGGCGCGAGCCTAGCCTATGAGCCCGCGGATATGCTCCGCGGCGAGATGACCGACGCGGTGCGAGCGCCCGAAGGCGCGCTGGAGGGCCTGCCGGACTTTCCATACCGGTCCCATTACCGGGAAGTCGAAGGGCTGAGGCTCGCTCACCTCGACGAGGGCGAGGGCCCGCCGGTCGTTTTCTTCCACGGCGAGCCGACCTGGTCGTTTCTGTGGCGCAACGTGCTGCCGCCCGTGCGTGACGCCGGGTTTCGCTGCATCGCCCCCGACCTGGCGGGATTCGGGCGCTCGGACAAGCCGACCGACATCGGCTGGTACAGCTACGACCGGCACACGGCCCTCGCCGGCGAGCTGCTCGAGGAGCTCGACCTGCACGGCGCGACGGTCGTCGTCCACGACTGGGGCGGCCCGATCGGTCTGCGCGTGGCGGTCGAGCAGAGCGAGCGGGTCGACCGCCTCGTGATCCTCGACACGGGGCTGTTCACGGGCCACCAGCAGATGACCGACGCGTGGATCGCCTTCCGCGACTTCGTCGAGCGGACCGAGGACCTGCCGGTCGGCTTTCTCGTCAGGGGGGCATGCAAGAACGACCCGGGCGACGATGTGATCGCCGCGTATGACGCGCCCTACCCCGACGCGGCGTCGAAGGCCGGGGCGCGGGCCTTTCCGCTGATGATCCCGCGCACGCCCGATGCCGACGGCGCCGAGGCCGGCCGCCGCGTGCACGACGCGCTGAAGAACGATCGCCGCCCGTCGCTGATGCTGTGGGCCGACTCCGACCCGGTGCTGCCGCTGAGCACCGGCGAGCGCTTCGCCGCGTCGATCGGGCGCCCGGCGCCGCGCACGATCCCCGACGCGAGCCACTTCCTGCAAGAGGATCAGGGACCGCTGATCGGCGGCCTGATCGCCGACTGGCTTACCGCCGGCTGAGCGAACGGGGCGCCGCTCGCGCCGGGGCGCCGGGACGCTCTTCCCCGCAAGGCGTTCAGGCCTGCTCGTCGCCCGCCGCCGGCTCGGAGGCGAGCTGGACGGGCTCGGAGGCGATCTGGCCCGCTTCGGGCGCGATCTGCGCCGGCTCCGGCGCCGGCTCGAGGGCCGGCTCCGAATGCGACGCGCGCAGCTCGTAGTCGCGCCTGCGGTTCAGGTCGGCGCCGGCGAGCACGCGGTCGGCCTTCATCGCCCGAGCCATCCCCTCCGAGAGGGCACGCGGCAGGACCACGCCGAGCACGTTCGTGCGCTTCGAGGACTTCGGCACCCACACGTCGACAAGTCTCATCTGCAGCGCCTCGACGATCGCGTCCGCTACGTCGGCGGGCTCGAGGTTGCTGATGCCGCGCGCTTGGCCAAGGCCCGAGCCGAGCTCGGTGTTGACGACGAACGGCATCACGTAGCTGGCGTCGATGTGAGCGCCCATCAGGCGCAGCTCGCCGCGAATCGCCTCGGTCAGGCCGATCACGGCGTGCTTGGTGGCCGAGTACGTGGCGCCCCCCGGAGCGCCGAACTTTCCGGCCTGCGAGGAGATGTTCACGATATGCCCGCGGTCGCGGGGGATCATCCGCTCGAGGGCAAGCTTGCAGCCGAGGATCACGCCGTGCAGGTTGATGTCGACCATCCTGCGCGCGGTCAGGTCGTCCTCGTCGATGAAGCGCCCCAGCTGCATGATGCCCGCGTTGTTGACGAGCACGTCGAGCGGGCCGAGGCGCTGTTCGGCTGCGTCGAGGAACGCCACGAACGAGCCCCTGTCGGTCACGTCCAGGGGAAGAGCGATCGCGCTCGTGCCCAGCTCCTCGGCGGTCCGCCGCGCAGCCTGCTCGTCGAGATCGCCGATCGCGACCTTCATCCCCCGGCGGATCAGCGCCTGGGCGGTGGCCCGTCCGATCCCGCGCGCGGCGCCTGTGATCGCCGCCGTCTGGCCGGCGAGGATGCGGGGCTGCTTTGCCATCCGATCTCCTCCTGTGAAAGCCGCTGAAGTGCTCCGCAACGCTACAGCGCCGCGCCGGTGGGCGTCCCGCCGCTGGTTCCGTCAGCACCGCGGTAGTAGTGTCCCGGCGATGCCGTTCTTCAAGGTCGAGGGACAGCGGCTCGCCTACACCGAGTACGGGGGTGGGCCGGCGGCGGTGACGGGGGCGGGCGCTCGCGGGCGAACGGCGCGCAGCGCGCCGGCGGCCGGGCGGACGCTGATCCTGCTTCACGGCCTGCTGCTCTCTCAGGACATGCACCGGCCGCTCGCCGAAGACCTGGCGGCCCGCGGCAATCGCGTGATCACGCTCGACCTGCTCGGCCACGGGCGCTCGGACCGCCCGCGCGACATGTGGCGCTACTCGATGGCCGACTACGGGCGTGAGGTGGTCGCGCTGATGGACCATCTCGGGATCGACGAAGCAGTCGTGATGGGAACCTCGCTGGGCGCCAACGCCGCGCTCGAGGTGGCCGCCGCCAGCCCCGAGCGCCTGCGCGGGCTCATCGTCGAGATGCCCGTGCTGGACAACGGCCTGCTCGGCAGCGCGCTCGCCTTCACGCCGCTGCTGGTCGCTCTGACCTTCGGCGAGCCCGCGATGAAGCTCGTCGCACGGGCGGCCCGCGCCGTTCCCAGGCGCCTGCTGCCCCACTACGGCAACGTGATGCTCGACGTCGTTCGCCAGGATCCGGGACCGGGCGGCGCGCTGCTGCAGGGACTCTTCTTCGGGCGGATCGCGCCACCTCGCAGCGAGCGCCGCACGTTCACGACGCCGACCCTGATCCTCGGACACGGGCGGGACCCTGTGCACCCGTTCTCCGACGCCGGGATGCTGGCGCGTGAGATGCCGAACTCGCGCCTGATCGAAGCCGACTCGCTTGTGGAGCTGCGGATGCAGCCCGAGCGGCTGACCGGTGAGATCGCCGACTTCCTCGACGACGCTTGGCGGGCCCGGCCGAAGGCCGCGACGCGCTCGCAGAAGAGCGCGAAACCGAGAAAGAGCCGCAGCGCCGCGCGGGGCTAGGGGCGCCCGCGGCACCTCGCCCCGAGCGTGCCGGCGGCGGTGCTAGCCGACCGGCAGCAGTTCGATCTCGTCGAGGACGATCTTCCCCGGCGCTTCCGCGGTGCCGAGCGCCGAGGCCGGCGCCTTGCTGATCCAGACGGTGACGAAGCGGTAGGACTTCTTGCGGTTGCGCAGGGCGATCTGAGCGTGGCGCTTCTTGACGGTGATCGAGCGGCTCAGCGGGACCCAGGCGGGGTCGGTGATCGAGGCAGGGACCGTTCTTGCCGCCGTGCCGTAGACCTGCACGGTGATGCCGGTCGTGCTGGTCACGAGCTTCACCGCCGAGAGCTTGCGCGCCGACTTGAGGTCGAGCAGCAGTCCCTCCGCGAGGTTCGGCGCGGTGGCGGGGTTGACCTGCGCGCTCCACCCCGTCGTCGTGTCGCCGTCAATCGTCAGGCTGGGATCGCCGAACCAGGTCGTCGGGTAGTTGTACGGGTTGTACGTGGAGGCGGCGTTCGTGTCGAGCAGGATCGCTTCAGGCTTCGGTTCTTCGGCCGGTTGGCTGCCCCCGGTGCCCGAATTGCCCTGGTTGCCGGTGCCGGTCGTCGTGCTCGGCGTGGTCGGCGTCACGGCCGGCGTCGTCGCGGCGGGCGTCGGCGTCGCGGCGGTGAGCGGGATCTTCGGCGGTTTGGCGATGCCGGGAGTGGGCGTGGACGTCGTGGGCGGGGTCACACCGGGTGTCGGCGTCGTCGGCGCCGGGGTGGCCTGCGCGACCGTCCTCGTCACGACGGGCGCGTGCCGGGTCTTCTTGCTGAGCGCCGCGTACCCGGCGGCGGCGGCGCCGAGCACGAGAACGGTCGTGGCTGCGAGCACGCCTGCCAGCGGCCGCCAGCCGCCGCGCCCCACGCTGCCGGGCGCACCTGCTCCGCACTGCAGGCACCAGTCCTGCCCGGGCGCCATGCGCGCGCCGCAGCTTGCGCAGCCCGCGCCCGCCTCAGACGGGCTTTGAGGCGGCGCCGTCGGCGGCGGGGCTCCGGGCTCCGTCTCCGTGCGCCCCTGATCGGGCGGGGAATCGGCCAGCTGCGTTGCCACGAAGAGGGAGTCTAGTCCCCCTCGTGGCCCGATCGCGCAGTTGACGCGCCCGGCCCCCGACGGGCAGCGCCGTGCTCATCGCGGCGCGGGCGGGCCGTTCGGGACGATGTCCCGGCCGGTCGGACGCATCAGCTCGTCCAGCTCCAGCTGCCAGTAGTAGCGCGTGAACGTCATCCCGGCGTTGAACTCGCCGACGTGCGGCTCGATCGTCCGGCCGGCCGCCATCGCGACGATCAGCTCCGGGTACGTGCGCCCGGGCAGCGCCGCGTAGACGGGCGCCGGGAAGGCGCCCCCGAAACGGGTGTTGACATCGGTGATGCCGAGGCCCGTGTCGGCGTCGCGGAACACCTGGATCGTCGCCGGGCCGCGCAGGCCGAGCGCTTCGACCACCAGCCGACCGAGCGCGACCATCTCGGCGTCTTCGATCACCGTGCCCTTGATCGACTCGCCACCGCGCGACTCGATCATCGTGCGGGGAATCGCGTTGAGGCACCGGCCGTCGCCGTCGCCGAGGCAGTCGATCGAGATCTCCGGTCCGTTCATCGCCTGCTGAACCATCACGGGCTCCGCCACGTAGTCGACGAAGAAGCGCGCCTCGCGCTCGTCGCGAGCGAGGTGGATCGAGCGGGCTCCTGAGCCACGGCGCGGCTTGACCATCACCGGGTAGTCGATCGCCGCCAGGTCGTCGTCGGGCAGCACCGTCGGCGGTGAGGGCAGGCCGAGCGCACCGAGCAGCCGGTGGGTCTCGTACTTGTCGTACGTCGCCGCGGCGACCTCGGCGGAGGGCACGAGCGCCGGCAGCGTGCCGGCTTCGCGGGCGCGGGCGAGGATCTCGATGTCGAGGTCTGTCAGCGGCAGCACGGCGCCGACGCCGTAACGCTCGCAGATCGCCGCCAGCGCCGGGACGTAGCCGGGGTCGTCCATCCGGGGCACCGTCTCGCGGACCTGCGCCGCGTACTGCGCCGGGGCCAGCGGCGAGGCGTCGGCGACGATCGTCCGCGTCAGCCGCGCGAAGCACGAGACGATGTCGTAGCGCTTGCCGGCCGCCGTCAGCAGGATCGCCGGGAGCGACTCGTGCTCAGCGCTCACAGCTCGCCCTCCCAGCCCCCGGTGGCGCCCTTGTACAGGCCGTGCCCCCCCAGCACCATCGCGACGGTGCGCCCGATGATCCGCAGGTCGAGCGCGAGCGAGCGGTGCTCGATGTAGTACAGGTCGAGCTCGATCCGCTCGCTCCAGGGCAGCGACGCGCGCCCGTTGACCTGCGCCCAGCCGGTGATCCCGGGCTTGACCGCCAGCCGGCCGCGCTGGCGCGCGCTGTACTGCTCCACCTGCGCCGGCAGCGTCGGCCGCGGGCCGATCAACGTCATGTCGCCCCGCAGCACGTTGAGGAGGTTCGGCAGCTCGTCGATCGACGTGCGGCGCAGCAGCGCCCCGACGCGCGTCACGCGGGCGTCGCCGGCGTCGATCGCGAGGCCCGCGCCGATGTGCTCGGCGCCATCGACCATCGTGCGCAGTTTCAGGACGTCGAAGGGCTCCCCGTCGCGGCCCGCGCGGCGCTGGCGGTAGATCACGCCCCCCCGGCTCTCGAGCCGGATCGCAACGACCGCGACGGCAAGCAGCGGCGAGACCAGCGCCAGCGCCAAGGAGGAGACCACGATGTCGAGCAGGCGCCGGAGCACTCTCGGCATCTTGTCAGCAGCTGACGGGTGGCAGGCAAGTGATACGAGGACGCAGGGAGCGAAGTGTGCTCTGTACATGAGCGACCGAGGACGCCGTAGCACGCCGCCTGCCGCCCGTCAGCGTGTTCCGTCGGCGGCCTCCCAGGAGGCCTCGGTGCCGTGGCGCAGCCAGTCCCACAGGCCGGCGGCCGGCGATGCGGTCGTGAGGACGTAGTAGCGGGCCACGAGCAGCGGGCGCAGCGGCAGGACGCCGGCGAGCGCGGCGGCGGCGAGCAGCACGAGCTGCGCGAGGAGCGTGACGGCGTAGAGGACCCGCGCGGCGCCGCCGGTCCCGGCGAGGAGCACGACGTTCAGCACGAGCGCCACCGCATGCAGCCCGGGCGTCGAGTAGCGCAGCAGGCGGTGCGAGAAGATCATCGCCGCGTAGCCCGGCGGATAACCGCGCGGGGAGAGCATCCCGCCGCGCAGCAGGATCGGCCAGGTGTGGCTCATCATGCGCCGCTTGCGGGCGAACTCCCCCTCGATCGTCGGCACCATCTTCTCCGTCGCCCTCGCGCTCGGCACGTACACCGCGCGCAGGCCGCGCTTGACCATGTTGAACGGCAGCGAGAGGTCGTGACCCATGATCGGGTCGACGACGAGGTAGGCGCTTCGGCGGGTCGCGTAGATCGCGCCGTTTCCGGCGGTGACCGAGGAGAGCCGCGACTCCAGGCCGCGCACCGCCAGCTCGTAGCGCCAGTAGACGCCCTCCTGGTTTCCCGCTGCGCGGCCGTGCGCGGCCTGGACGAAGCGGACCTGCCCGCAGGCGTAGCCCACGCGCGGCTCGGCGAAGGCTCCGGCGAGCTCGCGCGCCGCGTCCGGCTGCCACTGCGCGTTGGCGTCCGAGAATGCCACCAGCTCCCCGCGCGCTCGCTCCACGGCAGCATCCTGCGCACGGATCTTGCCGCCGCGCGGCAGCTCCAGCACGAGGTCCGCCCCGGCCGCCCTCGCCCGCTCGGCGGTCGCGTCGGTGCAGCCGTCGCACGCCACGATCACCTCGAGCAGCTCGCGCGGGTAGTCGAGCTCGAGCGCGTTGCCGACCTTCTCCCCGATCACCCCCTGCTCGTCGTGCGCGGCGACGATCAGCGACAGGGACGGCAGCTCCGTAGCATCGCCGGCGCGAGGCGCCGACCGGCGCCGGCTGAGCGCCGCAACCCCCGCGAGGGCCAGCGCATAGCCGAGCTGGGTCCACACGATCATGGCGACGCACAGCCAGAAGATCACCGCGATGACGGTCACGGGGTCATTCTCCCCGCTGGCTAGACTCCGGGCGATGAGCTACACGATCAAGAACCTCGATGACACGAAGGACAGCGCCAAGGACTTCGGGCTGTCGCAGGTGGGCGAGGCGCACTTCCCGCGCGAGGAGCTCGACGCGGAGACGACCGGCTTCGCCTACCACGTTCTGAAACCCGGCATGCGCCAGGGGTTCGGACATCGCCACGAGAACGCCGAGGAGGTCTACGTCGTGCTCGACGGCGCCGGGCGCATCCGCCTGGATGACGACGTCCGCGAGATCTCCAAGCACGACGCGATCCGCATAGCGCCCCCCGTGGTCCGCGCCCTCGAGGCGGGCCCGGATGGGATGACCGTCCTCGCATTCGGCCCCCGCCACGAGTCCGACGGCGAGCTGCTGCACGACTTCTGGACCGAGTAGCTCAGGCGGCACGCAGGCGCTCGTACAGCGCCAGCGTTCGGTCTGCGATCGCCGGCCACGAGTACTCCCCCTCGCCGGCCAGCAGCGCCCGCTCGGACATCTTCCGAAGCTCGGCCGGGTCAGCGAGCAGCGACGCGAGCGCGCCGTGCAGCGCGGCGGGGTCGCCCGCCGGGACGATGCGCGCGGCGCCCGTCGCGGCCACCTCGGGGAAGCCACCGACGTCGCTGAGCAGCAGCGGGCGTCCGAACGCGAGCGCCGTGAAGAGCACGCCCGACTGGTCGATCTCCCGGTAGGGCAGGACGACGAGGCTCGCGGCGCGGAAGTACGCCGGCAGCTCCGCGTCTCCGATGAAGCGCGCCACGAAGCGCACGTTCGGCGGAGCGGCAGCGCGCAGCGCAGCGATGTCCATCCGCGGCATCCCGGCGATCCACAGCTCCGCACCCTCGATCCCGCGCCAGGCGTCGAGCAGCACATCGATGCCCTTGTACGGGCGCATCAGCCCGAAGCACAGCACCACGGGCAGCTCGCTCGTGAACGGCGGCCTGCCCAGCGGGCCGTCGGTCACCGGCTGCTCGGCGAGGTGGGCGAAGACGCCGTGGGGGATCACGTGCACGCGCTCGGGCTCGACTCCGAGATCCTCGACCAGGCGGCTCCGTCCGTGCTCGGAGTGGGCGATCACCGCATCGAAGCGCCGGTACAGGCGGCGCTGCGCCGCACGCTGCCCAGGGCGCGCCTCGCGTGGCAGGATGTCGTGCGCGGTCAGCAGCAGCGGGCGCCCGCGACGGCGCGACGGCAGCAGCGCTCCGTCGAGGTGCTGCACGGTCAGCCACTGGAAATGGACGACGTCGGCCGCGGCGGCGCGCGCCCGGTAGCGCAGCATGCCGGGGACGTGCCCGGCGAGCTTGACGAGCCGCCGTGCCCGCGCGTTCCCGACGCGGGCCGCACCGCGGTAGAAGAGCTCCTCGCGCCGGTAGCCGGCCGGTGCCGGCACCGGGCCGTAGGCGAAGCGGCTCGTGAACAGCTCGACCTCGGCGCCCGCCGACGCAAGCCCTGCCGCCAGCGCATGGTCGTAGGGCGGCGTGTACGCCGAAGGGTCTACGAGATGGACGCGCACGCCGACGGACAATAGGCGCGCCAGCGAGAATGCGGGCATGGACGGCGCCGAGCACGACGACGGGGACGTCGAGGTGAGCTTCTGCGTCGTCAACACCTCGCAGCGGGAGCTGCTGCTGCGCGGGCTCGACGCGATCGCCCGCGAGCGCGAGACGCTGGCGTTCGCGAGTGAGGTGATCGTGCTCGACAACGGCTCGCGCGACGGCTCCTCCGCTGCTGCGGAGGCGCACCCGGCGGTGGACCGGGTGATCGCGGTCTCCTCACGTCGCGGCAAGGGCCTCAACGACAGCGAGCTGCTGCGCGCCGCGCGGGGGCGGTTCGCGCTGCTGCTCAACGAGGACACCGAGTTGCTGCCCGGCGCGACGGCCGCGCTGTGGCAGGCGCTGAGGGAGCGCCCGCGCGCGGCGCTCGCCGGGGCGCGGCTGCTGCGACCGGACGGTTCACCGCAGCCCTGCGCGTGGCGCTTTCCGAGCCCCCTGACGGCGCTCGCCGGGGCGCTCTTCCTGCACCGCCTCTACACGGTGCAGAGCCGCGGCGACAGTGTCCGCGAGGTCGACTGGTGCCAGTCCGCGGCGCTGCTCGTACGCCGCGAGCCTGCCGCGGCGATCGGTTACCTCGACCCCGACTTCTTCGTCTACTCAGACGAGGTCGACTTCGCCTGGCGGCTGCACCGGGCGGGCTGGTCGAGCGTGTTCGTCCCGGCCGCGCGGGCGGTCCACCACGAGCAGCTCGCGACCGGCGCCGTTCCTGCACGGCGCATCGTCGAGCTCTCGCGCAACCGCGACCTTTACATGCGCAAGCACCACTCCGCCGCCGCGGCGCGGGCCGTGCGCTGGCTGACCGCCTACGCCTACGCGCTCAGGGCGCTCGCCGCGCTTGCGCTGCCCGGGCACGACGCGCGGCGCCTCTGGCTGCACGTAGCCGCGACGCTGTTCCCGCGGCGCGGCGAAGGGCTGCGCGAGGCAGCCGATCGATACAACCGCGAGAGCTAGGCCTGCAGCTCGTCGATCAGCGCCGCGACGACAGCCGGATCGAGCTGCGAGGCGGCGACGCGCTCGAGCTCCTCACGAGCCTCGCCGCCGGTGCGGGCCGGCCGGTAGGGCCGGTCGGTGACGATCGCGTCATACGTGTCGCAGGCGGCGATGATGCGTGCCGCCAGCGGAATCTTCTCGCGCACCAGGCCGTCCGGGTAGCCCTCGCCGTCCCAGCGCTCGTGGCTCGCGCGCACCGCCGGCGCGAGATGCGCGAACGCCTCGATCCGGGCCACCAGCTCGCCGCCCGCCGCGGCGTGGCCGCGCATCGTGACCCACTCCTCGTCGTTCAGCGGGCCGGGCTTCAGCAGGATCTCGCTCGGCACGGCGATCTTGCCGATGTCGTGGAGCATCGCGGCCAACCGCACGTCGCGCGCGTCGCTCTCCGTCAACGCCATCCGCACGGCGACGCGCTCGGCGAGCTCGGCGACGTCCTCTCCGTGGGAGGCCGTGTAGTCGTCCTTCGCCTCGACCGTGCTCGTCAGCAGCGCCAGCGTCGTCGAGAAGGCGCCCTCCAGCTCCTCCACGAGCCTTGCGCGGTGCAGCGCCGAGCCGAGACTTGCCGCGACCGCCTCGACGAGCACGACGTCGACCTCGGCGAAGGCATCGCGCTCGGCGCCCTCGATGTTGAGCACGCCCCAGACCGATCCGTCGACGACGATCGGCACGCTCAGCTCCGAGCGCGGGTCCGTGCCGGGGTCGCGGACGATGTAGTCGGGGTCGCTGCGGGTGTCGCCGACGAGCGCCGTCACCCCGGAGCGCGCCACGCGGCCGTTGACGCCGCTGGCCACCGGCTGCTCGATCAGCAGGAACTCCTCCATCACGGCAGCCAGCCGTCCCCGCGCCGCGACGAGCCGCAGCGTGCCGTCGTCGTGCAGCTGCTGGATCGCCGCGAGGTAGAAGGAGAAGCACTCGTGCAGCTCGTCGACGACCTGCGACGCCATCTCGCGTGGCTCGCGAGCGGCCGCCAGGCGGGTGGTCAGGCTTGCCGCGACGCGCAGCTGCGCGCGCAGGTAGGACAGCTCCCCCGCGGAGCCGGCGCCGCGGGCGCGAACTTCCTCGCGGTGGCGGCGCAGCGCCTCCGCTCGCACGCGGCGCTCGTGCGCGCCCGCCAGGCGCGGCTTCACCGTCGTCAGCTCGACCATACTGGCTGATCGGTTTCCGTTCAGACCAGCTTGAGCCCCGAAAGCGCCTCTGGACGGTGCAGGAGATGGGCTCGGCGACGCACGAAGAGGCTCGTCCCGGCCCGAGCGTCGCTCAGAGGTCCCGCAGGGGATCCTCGGCATAGGCCTCGACCTCTCCGTGGGAGGCGCGGAAGGCGGCCACGCGGCGGCGCCCGTCGGCGATCAGGCGCCGGACCTGCCGGCGCTCGTTCTCGGCGAAGAAGCGCGTCCCGAGCAGGCCGAGCGGCACCAGCGCGAGCCACGCGGTGCGCGCCAGCAGGCCGAGCAGCCCGTGATCGGGGAGCAGCAGCTCTCCCGAGACGGCGACGCCGGCGAGGATCACAACGAGCTTCGCCAGGCGAAGCCACTGGAAGCCGACCTGGAACAGACCGCGCGTGAGCACGTACATGACCGCCAGCATCGCCGCGTAGGCGCCGCACAGCGCCACGCCGGCGCCGGCGATGCCGAGCCCGGCGCCGCTCGAGGGCACGAGCAGGACCAGCAGCACGATGTTGACGATGAGGCCCACGGCCGCCGCAGGCAGGTTGCGGGTCGTCACCCGCGCACGACCGGAGATCGCAACGAACACGAGGTACAGCCCGTACAGCGCCCACCCGAGGGCCAGCCATGGAAGCGCGCGGTGCGCGTCGAAGTAGCGGTGAGCGGCCAGCAGCGACACGAGCCAGCGCCCGAGCAGCGTGACGGCGCAGACGACGACACCCGTCGCCAGCGCGTAGTAGGTCGTCACGATCGAGTAGAGCCGCCCGGCCTCCTCGTCGTCCTCGATCGAGTACGCCAGCGGCGGCCACGCGTACTGAAACCCGCGCACCGCGACGAAGACGACCGTCGCCAGCTTGATCGCCACGGCGTAGAGCCCCGCCGCGGCGTGCGAGTAGGACCGGAACAGGTAGAAGCGATCGGCGACCTGCAGCGCGTAGACGCTCGCGTCGGCAGGGACAGTGGGCAGCCCGAAGATCAGCATCGCGCTCAGGTCGGCCCTGCGCACGCGCAGCGAGACGCGCCGGCGCAGCACCCACCAGAGGGCGAGCACGACGACCGTCGAAGCGCCGAAGTTGCCGAGCAGCAGCCCTCGCGCGCCCTGCCCGGCGAACACGACGAGCGTCACCGTGAAGGCGATCGTCAGCAGCACGTTCGCCGCCGAGGCGTAGATGTAGGTCCGTGCCCGTTCGTCGACGCGCAGCTGCCCGTAGGCCATCTCGAGGTTCGTGAAGGCCCACAGGCCGAGCACCGCGCAGTCGAACAGCAGCGCGTCGCGGAAGCCGAGGATCAGCTTCGAGAGCGGTCCGGCGAACGCCAGCGCGGCGAGGGCGGCGAGCGTCGTCGTCCACGCGACCGTGGCCGTCGCCGTGCGTGCGATCCGATCACGCCGCTGCACGTCCTCGTCATCAAAATAAAAACGGATGAACGCCTCGCCGACTCCGACCCGCACGAGGATGCTCGAGAGGATCACCGCCGTCAGCAGCGATTCCGCCGCCCCGTACGCGTCCGGGCTCAGGTGGTGCGTGTACAGCGGCAGCGTCAGCAGCGCCAGCGCCTTCGCCAGGATGTCCCCGAACTGGTAGGCCGCGCCCGTCGTCACCAGGCGCCTGAGGTAGCCGAGCACGGCTAGACGGTATTCGCGGTGGGCGTCGCTGCGGGCTCTCGCTGCGCGCGGGCGAGCGCCACGCCGATCGCCAGCAGCGCCCAGGTGAAGGGATCCTCGAGGAAGTCGGCGTAAGTCCACGTGTGCAGCACCAGCGCCGCGAACGCGGCCGCGATCGCGATCCGGGGCGGCGAGCGCCCGGCGCCTCTGAACAGCACGAGGAACGCCACGGCCAGCAGCGCCACGTAGACGAGCAGGCCGGGCAGCCCCTGCTCGGCTGCGATCGTCACCGGGATCGTGTGCGAGGCGGATGTCGCGTTCTGTGCCGTCGCCTGGCTGCCGGTCCTGTGGCTTTTGTACTCCCGTTCGAAGGACCCTGACCCGTACCCCTGCACGGGCCGGTCGGCGAACAGTTCCAGGCCGCCTTCGACCAGCGCGGCCCGTCCGCTCGTCGCGTTTTCAGCCGAGCCTTTCCTGCCCCCCAGCCCGAAGTGCCAGCTGCTCGGGGCCAGTGCCAGCAACGCGACGGCCACCAGCAGCAGCCCCGCGGCGGCGATCACCGTCCCGCGCACGCTCCAGCGCCACGCCGCCAGCACGACCAGGCCGAGCAGCAGCGCGACGATGCTCGACTGCGAGAAGCTCGTCACGAGCCCCGCCAGCAGCCACGCCAGCACCGCCGCCCCGACCTGCGCCTCACGGCGCGCCCCCCACAGCACTGCGGTCGTGACGCCGATCATCACGAGCATCAGGAAGCGCCCGTAGATGCTCGGGTCGAAGAACAGCGAGTTGACGCGGAAGTAGTTGTCGTACTGGTTGGCCGCGACCAGCTTCGGGTTCAGGAACAGGCTCTTGCGGTAGTACTCGACGAAGCCCACGCCGGCCAGCACGACGGCGATCCCGACGAGCAGGCCAAGGCAGCGCCGCAGCAGACGCGGCGTCCACCGCACGTCGCGCAGCAGCACGAAGAGGAGCCCGAACGGCACGTAGAAGAACGCGACGTTCTCCGCGGCCTTCGCGCGATCCGCCGAGTAGGAGATCTGCAGCACGTACAGCGCAACCGCGCCGAGCAGCAGCCATCCCAGCCATGCCACCTCTCGCCTCGCCGGCGGCCCGGCCTGCCCCTCGGGCGCCACGGCCTGCGGCGCCGGCGCCAGGCGGCGCCGTTCGAGCAGCGGCGCCAGCAGGTGCGCGACGGTGCCCGCGGCGATCACGAGATACAGCGGGATCAACAGGTTGACCGTTCGGCCGTCCGCCGCCACCGGAACGCGGAAGGGCAGCGCGACGACGGCCAGCAGCGGGAACGCTTCAGGCCATCGCCGCATCACCGCCGCGAGCGCCGCGACGAGCACCGCCGCCGCCGCCAGCAGCGCCAGCAGCGTCCCGGTCGAGGGCAGGCTGGTCGCGGCCAGGCCGCTCATCGCCGGACCAGCGTGAAGCTCTTCGGCGAGAGCACCGGGTTGGCCTGGCCGCTCAGCTTCAGGCGCACCCGATATTCACCGGCAGGCGCGAGGCGTCCGCCGTTGCCGGGCACCAGGTAGCGGTGGCCCGCCGGGGTCGTCCGTGTGACGTAGCCACGAGCCGTTCCGCGGCGCCCGTTCCAGCGCAGCGAGAGCTGTTTGTAGCGCGGCACCGGATAGCCGCGCAGCAGCGTCGCGACGACGTTGCCATGCGAGTCGATCACGGCCACGGTCGCGCGTTCGGCGTGCGAGAGCTTGAACGAGATCTGCTCCTGTTTGTGGCGCCCGGCCGGCGTCGGTGAGAAGTTCGACGTCAGCTGGAAGGACGGCACGACCGTCGGCGCGTGCTTCAGGCGCTGTGTCAGGAAGAACGCGAGAAGGCATGCGAGGACGAGCACCGCGAACACGGCGCTGCCCAGCGGGTCGACGCCGTCGCGTTGCCCATCCCCACTTTCGGCGTCACCCTCTGCGCCCGCCGCCGCTGCGCTCAATCGCCGCCGCCCAGCGCGAAGCGCTCGACGGTGTCGGAGCGCAGCCCCAGTCTCAGCGTCTCCAGCGAGAGCACGTCGGCTGGGGCGATGTTGCCGAGATTGCACTCGGTGCCGAAGTGCTTGAGCAGCCACACCTGCTGGGCCTGGAGCGGCGCGTCGAAGATCAGCCGCCTGTGGTCGATCGAGTGCGCGATCTCCTCGATCAGCCCGGTGCGCGGTTCGCCGTTGGCGCGATAGATGCCGGCCGTGCCCGACTCGCGGGCCTCGGCGATCACCTTCCAGGCGCCGGCGTCCAGGTCGCGTTCGATCTGTTCGACCCACACGTACGGGGCCATGATGAAGTCGACGTCCTTGCTGCCGACCTCGGCGAAGACCGTGAACTCGGGCGAGAGCCGTTCGATCAGCTCGCGCTTGGCCTGCGCCTCCAGCTCGATCGTCCCGTCGGAGATCTCGACGTGGCGCAGCCCGAGCTCCCGCAGCCAGGCGACGAGCCCGTCGACGCGGCCCTGGCGGATCGCCACCTCGGTGAGCGTGCCGCCGAGCACGACCGGTATCCCGTGTGCCTCATAGCGGGCGAGCTTCTCCTGGAGGTTGGCCGACACGACCGCCGTGCCCCAGCCGAGCTTGACGATGTCGACGCTCGGCCCCGCAACCTCGAGCAGCCCGTCCACCTCGGCGACCGACAGGCCGCGGTCGATCACGTGCGTGAGGCCGTGCTCGCGCGGCTTGACCGTCCGCTCGGGGATGTCCAGGAAGCCGGCTATGGGGTCGTCGCCTTGTCGGCGCCGGCGACGACCACCACCTTCGCCGAGCCGGCCAGCTGGGCGACGCCCTGTTCCATCGGCTGGACGTGGCTGACCGACAACGAGCGCGCGACCTGGGCGGCGTCTGGCTGGTGGCCACCCGCGTACTCGACGACCGTGACTTCGTTGGAGCCCGGAGGGTGGGCGAACAACGCGTTCGCCTGGGAGTAGCCGTTCTGCTGCAGTTCGGTGGACAGGCGGTGCGCAAGCCCCGGTGTTTCGGTGCCGTTGAGCACGACCACGCTCGTTTCGGCAGGTGGTGTCGCTTTCGCCTGTTTAGGAGCGGCTTTCGAGCCGTTGTGGTGTTTGGCGGCCGTTGTCGTCGCCGTGCCCGTCTGCGCGGCCGAGCTGCTCGGGTGTTTGGCTCCCGACGAGCCGCCTTTCGTGGCGAGCACGAGGACCAGCGCGACGATGATCGCGGCGCCGAGCGCGAGGAGCGCGATCCGGCCGCGCGATCCGCCCCGTCGTTCATGGGACGGGCGCCCGCGGCTTGACGGCTCTGCCGCTTGCGCGGCGCCGGCGGTGGTCGTGCGCGACGCGGCCGCCGAAGCTCCCGCCGCCTCGCCTCGGGCCGGCTCACGTCGCGGCGCCGCGGGCGCGGGCGGCAGGGGCGGACGCTGTCGCTCGACCGGCTGCGCGGGGGCCGGGGCGGGCGGAACCGTGCCGGCGGGACCCTGTGCCTGAGCCGGCTGCGGCGAACCCGGTGGACTCGTCGAAGGCGGCGGACTCGGAGAGCGGGGCGCGGCCGGTGGTGCGGTGCTCGGCGAGCGCGGTGGGGGCGTGGCGGGGCTCGCCGCCCTGCTCGCAGTGCCGGCTCCCGCCGCAGCGGCGGCTGTCGCCGGGGCCGGGGCCGGCGGGACGCCGGGCTGTGCCTGCGCCGGCGGCGCGCCGTTCTGCTGACCCGGCTGAGTCTGCGCCCGTTGCGTCGCGGCAGCGGAGGCGGGGGCACCGAGCGGCGGCGGCGCCGGGGTCCCCTTGGCGGGCGCTGCCGGCTGCTGCCACGGGATCGGCTGCGGGCGCTGGTCGGGCTGACCCGGCGAGCCCGGTCCCCCGGTCGCCGGGACAGCGGTGGCTGGGGCGGGTGTCCCGGGCGCTCCCGGTGGTGGCGGGGCTCCCGCAGCGGCGGTTGCCGGAGCCGTGGCGGCGCTCGCCCCGACGGGCGTCGCCACCGGAGGCGGGATCGGCGCGGCGGGGGTGCCGGCTGCGCTCACGGCGGCCCCTGGAGCTGCCGGCGTCGCCGCGCCGCCCGGGGGCGCCGGTCGGGTGTGGATCGGCTGAGCGCGGGGAACGGTGCGAACCGCCTGCGGAGCGGCGCCCTGCTGCACGCGCGCAGCTGCGGCGGAGGACACGCGCTGCTCCATGTCGGCGGCGCGCTCAGGGGCGCGGCCGGCCCACTCGCGCAACCGCCTGATCTCACGCGCCTGGGAGAAGACGAGCAGCGAGAGGACGGCAATTCCGAGCAGACCGGCGAAGGCGACGATCGCGCCGATCTTCGTGAAGGTGCTCGATACCGAGAAGGCGAGCAGCGATACGCTCATGAATCCGGGGAGTGTACGAGGGGCTCAGGCGCACCGCGCTGCCCGGACGGCGTTGCGGCGGGCGCGCCACCGCGCTGCTCGGCGTCCGAGCGCGCCGGGGCGGGCGTCGCGGGCGGCTGCTCACCGCCGTCGCGCAGCTCGCGTGAGAGCTCTGAGACCTTCGCGGCGAGCCCGGCTGCGTCTCCCTCCAGCACCAGCAGCCTGATCTCGGCGAACATCGATTCCACCGCCGGCAGGCCGAGCGGCTCGCGCTCGGCGCGCAGGATCTTCTCGGCGTCGGTGGGGCGCGCCCGCTCGTAGCTGTTGAACAGCTGCTCGTGCAGCTTCTCGCCCGGCCGGCTGCCGACGATCTCGATGTCGATGTCGCGATCCGGGTCCAGGCCCGACAGCTCGATCATCGCGCGCGCCAGCTCGACGATCCGTACCGGCTCGCCCATGTCGAGCACGAACACGTCTGCGGCACCGCCCTCGGAGATGCGCGGGCGCCGCGCGCCGTTCTGCGCTGCGCGTGCCCCCGCGAGCGAGCCCGAGCGGATGATCAGCTGCACCGCCTCCGGGATCGTCATGAAGTAGCGCGTCATGCGATCGTCGGTCACCGTCACCGGGCCGCCGCGCTCGATCTGGCGGCGGAAGATCGGCACGACGCTGCCGGACGAGCCGAGCACGTTGCCGAAGCGCACGGCCGCATAGCGCGTCTCGGGAAAGCGAGCCGTGGCCGCCTCGAGCGCGTACTCGGCGAGCGCCTTGGAGGCGCCCATCACAGTCGCCGGGGCGACGGCCTTGTCGGTGGAGACGAGCACGAACCGGGCGGTGCCGCTGCCGCCCGCCACATGCGCGACGACCTGGGTGGCGATCGCGTTGTTGCGCACCGCCTCGACCGGGTTGGCCTCCATCAGGCCCACGTGCTTGTACGCCGCGGCGTGGAACACGACGTCCGGACGGTGCTCGCTGAAGACCTCTCGCATGCGCTCCTCTTCCTTGCAGTCGGCCAGCACCGCGGCGAGCATCGACTCGGGCACGTGGCGCTCCTCCTGCAGCTCCCGCAGGATCGAGAAGAGGTTGTCCTCGGCATGGTCGAGCAGCACGATCCGGTGCGGCTCGACGCGGGCGATCTGCCGGCACAGCTCCGAGCCGATCGAGCCGCCCGCGCCCGTCACCAGCACGACCTGGCCGGCCAGATAGCTCCCGACCCGCTCGAGCTCCATGTGGACAGGCTCGCGGCCGAGCACGTCCTCGACGCGCACCTCGCGCACCTGCCTGGCGAGCATGCCTCGCGTCTGCAGCAGCTCGAAGACCGTTGGTAGCGTGCGCACCGGAATGCCGCGCTGGCGGCACTCTTTGACGATCCGCGCGCGCGTCGAGCCCGGCGCGGAGGGAATCGCGATGATCACTTCGTCGGGCTCCGCCTCGTCGAGGATCCGCGGCAGATCGCCTTCGGTGTCGCCACGCACGCGCACGCCGTCGAAGCGCAGCCTGTGCTTGGAAGGGTCGTCGTCGAGGAAGCCGACGGGCGCCATCCCCAGCTCGCGGTTGCGAAGGATCTCGCGCAGCACCATCCGCCCGCCCTCGCCGGCTCCGGCGATCAGGATCGTGCGCTCGCCCTTGCGCGAGGAGCGGAAGGCGGCAAGGGGCCGCCGCTCGTAGATCGTCCGGGCAAGGCCGCGGACACCGACGAGGAAGGCCAGTGCCAGCAGCGCATAGAGCACGATCACGCCGTTGGGCAGCACCACCGCGACCGTCGCGTGGTGGCCCTCCGCCTGCGGCGGATAGGCGTGCGTCGGCCTGAAGATCTCAACCGCGACAACGGTCAGCAGCACGATCAGCACCACCGCGCGCACGACGGCCTCGTAGTCGCGCTGTCCGGCGTAGCGCCAGCGGCGCTGGTAGACGCCGCTGAGCACGAGCACCGGGAGGCTGCCGGCGAGCACCCACCACATCGTCGCCGAGCGCAGCTCTTCATAGTGCTTCGGCGGGCCGCTGTTGAAGCGAAGCTGGAAGGCGAGGTAGTACGCGAGCGCGACCAGAGCCCCGTCCACTGCGAGCTGTGGCAGCGAGTGACGATGGATCGGGAAGGCCGCCGAGCGGATCCGTCGGCGCATTTTGAAGATTGTAAGCGCCTAGGGCGCGTCTGTCGCGGCTGAGACGCCGGCGGGGCGTCCGGCGCCCGACAGCGGCGAAAGCAGCAGATCGACGAGCGCTCCGGGATCGCGCCTCACGCGCGGGGCGCGAGCGCCGCCGCCGGCGGTCGGGATCTCCAGGGCGGCAGCGTCCTCGAGCATGCGCAGCCGGCCCTGTGCGATCAACTGCTCATCGACTGCCCCGAGCCGTCCCTGGAAGGTGGTGTAGACGGGCGTGCCGAGCGCTACGGCCTCGCGGTTCATCGTGCCCCCGGCTGAGATCACCAGCTCCGCGGCGGCGATCAGCGACTGCGCGTCGATCGCGCGCTCGGGCACGACGAAGCCCGGGATCGCCGCCAGCTGAGCGCGCTGTGCCGCCACGCGCGGCAGGGCCACGGTCTGCAGGCCGTCCTGCTCGCCGGCCGCCCGCAGGCGCTCGATCACCGCGCCGAACACGTCCCCCTCGAAGCGGTGGTAGAGGGCCAGCTCGGGCGGCGTGCGCACGACGACGATCGGCCGCGAGACGTCGAGGCCGAGCTCCGCGGGCACACCGGGATCGGGCTCGAAGTCCGACAGGTAGTACTCCTCCTTCAGCCCCGGGTAGCGGCGCAGCTTGCCCGCTGCGCCGTAGCGATCCAGGCGCTCCGGTGGGATCGCCTCGGGCACGACGACGGCCGCCGCGAGGCGGCAGTTGACGTTGTGCTGGACCGCCGCCCACTCGTAGTCGAACATCGTCGAGCTCGGGATTCGCAGCAGCGCGGCGGCGAGCGTCACGTCGTTGGAGCCGTGGCCGAGAGCGATGTCGAACCGGTGGTGCCGTCGCGCCCAGCGCACGAGCGCCGCCGTGCGCGAGGCCAGCCCGGTCGCCTTGGCGCCCAGGCGGCCGCCGCGGTGATGCCCGATCGCCGTGTGCTCGATGCCGAGGCGATCGCACAGCTCGAGCGTCTGGGCGAAGTCCCGGGCGGTCACGTCGACCTCGTGGCCCTCCGCGCGCAGGCGCTCGATCACGGGTCGCATGACGAGCACGTGGGGACTGTTCGTGAGGTCGATCCAGACGCGCATCGCCGACGGACGCTACCGGCAGGCGGCGAGCGATCCCGTGCGCGGCGCGAGGGAATTCTCATCCGCACGGGAAGGCCGGTCTGTATCGTTGGCCGGCCCGTGCTGGTCCTCGCCTCGATATCGGAGTCGCTCATCAACACCGCCTGGCATTTCGTCCGCGACGCGGGCCTGCCGGCGATCTTCGTGCTGATGGTGGCCGAGAGCGCCTGCATCCCGATCCCCTCGGAGGCGACGATGCTGTTCGCAGGGTTCGCAGTCGCCGATCCCGGAGCGAGCCACCCCCACCACCACCTGACCCTCGTGGGGATCGTCGTCGCGGGCGTGCTCGGCAACCTGGTGGGCTCGTGGATCGCCTATGGGGTGGGACGTGCCGGGCGCCTCGAGCTGGTCGAACGTCATGGCCACTGGCTGCACATCAAGCCGAGCCACATCGAATGGGCGGATCGCTGGTTCGCGAGATACGGCGACCGGGCGATCTTCTTCAGCCGCATGCTGCCGATCATCCGCACGTTCATCTCCCTCCCGGCCGGCGTCGCGAAGATGCCGTTCATGCGCTTCACGCTGCTCACGCTCGCCGGCTGCGTGCCCTGGGTGCTGGGTCTCGCGATCGCCGGGGAAGCCATCGGCAGCGAATGGAAGGAAGTCAGCACGAACTTCAAGTACGTCGACTACGCGATCGCCGCCCTCGTCGTCGTCGCCGTCGTCTACTGGATCGCACGCCGGCGGCGGGGGCCCCGTGAGCCGGCGGAGAATGCCGCCGGCTGAGCCGGGGCGTTGCCGAGCCACCCGGCAGCACTAGGCCTCCTGCGGCTGCGACCCCCACAATAGGGCTGCGATGGCAGCTGTTGGCACCCTGATCGGCGGACGCTACAGGCTCGACGCGGTGATCGGCCGCGGCGGCATGTCGACCGTCTACAGGGCGTTCGACACGGTGCTCGAGCGGCCGGTCGCGATCAAGCTGATGCACCGGGAGATCGCAAGCGACTCCGACCAACTCGAGCGCTTCCGCCGCGAGGCGCGTTCGATCGCGCAGCTGAACCACCCGAACGTGGTGTCCGTGATCGACGCCGGCGAGGAGCCGCTGCCCGAGGAGGAGCGGGTGGCGGACGGCCACGACGGGGCCGCCGGGACGCCGTACATCGTCCTCGAATTCGTCGACGGCGAGACGCTGAAGGGCGTGATCCGGCGCGGCGGCCCGCTCGAGATCCCGCAGGCGCTCGCGTACGCAATCGAGATCGCCCGCGCCCTCGGCGCCGCTCACGAGTGCCAGATCGTGCATCGCGACGTCAAGCCCCACAACATCCTGATCGACCCCGAGGGGGGCGCGAAGATCACCGACTTCGGCATCGCCCGCTCGCTCAGCGAGGAGGGCCTGACGATGGCCGGGCGTGTGCTCGGGACGACCGACTACGTGTCCCCGGAGCAGGCCCTCGGCCAGCCGGTCACGCCGCAGTCGGACCTGTACTCGCTCGGCATCGTGCTCTACGAGATGTTGACCGGCGACGTCCCGTTCCACGGCGACTCGCCGGTTGCGGTGGCGATGCGCCACGTCCGCGAGGAGCTGCCCGACGTGCAGGCGCGCCGTCCGGAGATTTCCGCAGCGACCGCGTCGGTCGTCGATCGCGCCGTCGCCAAGGACCTCGCCCACCGTTACCCCGACGCGGCGGCGATGACCGCCGACCTCGAAAACGTTCTGGCGATCGAGGCCTCCCGCACCGGCCAGACGACCGGCGAGGTGACGACGGTGCTGCGCAGCCTGAGCGGCCGTGCCCGGCGGCGGCTGCCCTGGCGGACCCGCCACCGGGCCCGCTGGCTCGCCTCGCTCGCCCTGCTCGTGGCGATCGTCGTGATCTTCGGGTTTCTCGCCAGCGAAAACGCCCACCGCGGCACCGGCGTGGCACCCGGCGCCGGCTCGAAGGCCGGGCTCGTCGCCGTGCCGCTCGGGCAGTCCTCCGCGCACGGCTACAACCCGTTCGGCACCGGCCCCGAAAACCGCGACCTGATCAGCAATGTCGTCGACAGCGACCCGAGCACGACGTGGAGCACGGAGCGCTACTACGAAGGCACCCTGCGCAAGGCGGGCGGCACCGGCCTGGGCGTGTACCTCGATGCCTCCCCCGGCGTCGTCGGACGCGGCATCGAGCTCCAGACGCCGACGCCCGGCTTCGCCGTGCAGGTCTACGTCGCCGACAAGGTCGATCTCACGTTGCCGTTCGGCGACCCGGCGTCGCTCGCCTCGCGTGGCTGGAAAGGGCCGGTCGGCGCCAGCTCCCATGTCCGCGACGGCGAACGTATCGGCCTGGCCCGTCTCGGCGGGCGCCACCGCTACTACCTGGTGTGGATGACGACGCTTCCCCCACACAGCCAGTCGGCGACGATCGCCGACATCACGCTTTTCAGGTGACGGCGCCCGAGCGCTCCGGCGCTCGCACGCACGGACGGGTCAGTTGCGCCGGCCGGCCTGGCGCGCGTGGCGCTCGATCGCGAGCCGGCAGAGCCGATCGACGAGCGTCGGGTAAGGAACGCCGGAGGCGTCGAGCAGCTTCGCGTAGACGCTCGTCGGCGTGAAGCCGGGCATCGTGTTGAGCTCGTTGACGAGCACCTCCTCGCCGTCGACGAAGAAGTCGACGCGGGCCAGGCCCTCGCAGCCGACGGCCTCGAACGTCCTCAGGGCCAGCGCGCGAACCCGCGCGAGGGCGGACGCGGAGATCCGCGGCGGGATCAGCAGCTCCATCGCGCCCGGGGTGTACTTGGCGGCGTAGTCGTAGAACTCGCCCTGGTAGACGATCTCCCCCGGCTCGGAGGCGAGCGCCCGGGGTCGCTCGCCTGTCGGCGCCTCGAGCACGCCGCACTCGATCTCCACGCCGCCGGCCGCAGCCTCGACGATCGCCAGCGCGTCGTGGGAGAACGCGACGCGCAGAGCCGCGCCGAGATGCTCGCGGTCGGCGACCTTGACGATGCCGACCGACGAGCCGAGGTGAGCCGGCTTGACGAACGACGGCAGCCCGACGGCGGCGGCGCGGCCGATCGCGGCGGCGGGATCCTCCGCGAACTGCTCCTCGCGGATGCCCGCATACCCGACCTGCGGCAGCCCGAGCGTTGCCATCAGGTCCTTGAACAGCACCTTGTCCATGCACACGGCGGAAGCCGCCACGCCCGCACCGACGTACGGCACGCCGAGCGTCTCGAGCATCCCCTGGATCGACCCGTCCTCGCCGTAGGGCCCGTGCAGGGCGGCAAACGCGACGTCGGCGCCGGCGAGCCCCTCACCGGGCGTCACCGACACGACGGAGCCGTCACGACGCCACACGCCGTCGCGACCGATCTCGATCGCCGTGACTTCATGGCCGGCAGCGAGCAGGCCGTCGCGCACCGCCGCCGCGGAGGACAGCGAGACGTCGTGCTCGGAGGAGCGTCCACCGGCGAGCACCGCGACACGCAGGGTCGAGACCGCCGTGCCGGGCGAGCCGGCCGCGCCTGTCGCGGCCACGTCAGCCACCTGCGGCCGCCGGTGGCGCCGGTGTGGTGGTCGTCGTGGTCGCCGGCGGGGTCGGCGTCGTTTCGGGGCCGAGCACGCCGACCGTGATCGTCACGACGGAGCCCTTCGGCGCTTTCGAGCCCGCGGCGGGACTCTGGCGCAGCACGACGCCCACCTGAGCGGCCTGGTTCGTCTGGACGGAGGCCGTCTTCGGCTTGAAGCCGGCCTGGCCGAGCGCGACCAGTGCGAGTGTCTGGCTCTGGCCGACGACGTCGGGCACGGCGATTTCCTTCGGCGCCTGGGCGACGGTGAGGTTGACCTTGCTTTCGGCCTTGACCGACGTTCCCGTCGCCGGCGACTGTGCCAGCACCGTGCCGGGGGCCTGCGCGGAGGAGGTGCGCTTGGCCACCGTGCCGACGGTCAGGCCGGCGTTCCTCAGCGTGCCTTCGGCCGCGGACTGGGACTGCCCGATCACGTCGGGGACCTTCACGGGGGCGGGTCCGCTCGAGACGATCACGACGACAGGGCTGCCGAGCTGCTTCTCGGTGCCGGCCGTGGGGTTCGTCGCGATCACCTTCCCGGCCGCGACCGTCGAGCTGGTTTCCTTCGTCGTCCTTGGCTTGAAACCGGCTTTTCGGAGCTTCGCCACGGCTTCCCCGGCGCTCAGGCCTTCGACGTCGACGACCGGCGCGCTGGCGGGACCGCCGGAGACGACGATGCCGACCTTGCGGCCCTTTTCGACCCTCGCCCCCGCGGCCGGGCTCTGGCTGATGACGAGACCGCTCGGCACGGTCGAGCTCGGCTGCAGCGAGGGAACCGGTTCGAGCCCGGCATGACGCAATCTCGAGCTGGCCGCCTGTTCGCTGAGCCCGGCGACGTCGGGCACCGTCACTTTCCCGGCCGGCGAGAGCAGCAGCACGGCGGCGACCGCAGCGCCTGCGATCGCCAGCGCGGCGAGGCCCCACCACAGGAACCGTTTGTTGCGGCGGCGCTCCTCCTCCTCGGGCGGCGGATAGTCCTCGAGGTACGCCGCGGGCGCGGCGAGCATGACGCCGGTCGGCGGCTCGTAGGAAGCCGGGCCGGCCCCGTAGCGGTGGCCGTCGACGGGGGCGCCATGGGCGGGGAGCGTCGCGCGCTCGGCCTCCAGCGCGTTGATCAGCTCGTCGTCGTCGGCGTAGCGCTCGATCGGGTCCTTGGCGAGCGCCCGCAGCACGACCGCGTCGAGCGACGGGCTGAGCCCAGGGTTCAGCTCGCTCGGCGGGCGGGGGGTCGCAGAGACCTGCTTGAAGGCGATCGCGACGGCCGACTCCCCCTCGAACGGGACGGCCCCGGTCAGCAGCTCGTAGAGGATCACGCCGACGGAGTAGATGTCCGACGCGGCGCTCACGGCGTAGCCCTGCGCCTGCTCCGGGGAGAGGTACTGCGCGGTGCCCATGATCGATCCGGTCAGCGTCATGTCCGACGCGCCGGCGCGGGCGATCCCGAAGTCGGTGACGCGCGCCCGCCCCTCGTCGTCGAGGATCACGTTGTGGGGCTTCAGGTCGCGGTGGATCACGCCACGGCGGTGGGCGAAGCGTGCGGCGCGGAGGATCTGGATCACCGTGTCGATCGCCACCGCCGGGTCGAGCGGCCCGGCTTCACGGACGATCGCCTTGAGCGAGCGTCCGGCGACGTACTCCATCGCGATGTAGTACGTCCCGTTCCACTCGCCGCGGTCGAAGATGCCGACTATGTTCGGGTGCGACAGCGCCGCGGCGCTCGAGGCCTCGCGCTTGAAGCGCTCGACGAACTCCTGGTCTTCGGCGAAGTGGTGGTGAAGGACCTTGACGGCGACCTCGCGGCCGAGCAGCTGATCATGGGCGAGATACACCTCGGCCATGCCGCCGGAGCCAAGGCGCGAGAGGACGCGGTAGCGCCCGTCGATGATCGTGTCGGGATCAATCATGGAGCAGCCGTTCGATCACCTGTCGTGCGACGGGGGCGGCGAACGACGCGCCCTGCCCGGGCACGCCCTTCAGGGTCACGGCGATCGCCACGCGCGGGTTCTGGGCAGGCGCGAAGGCGATGAACCAGACGTTGTTGATCGCCGTGCCGATCTGCGTCTCCGCGGTGCCCGTCTTGCCGGCCACCTGCACGCCGGGGATCTGCGCCGAGACACCGGTGCCTTCGTTGACGACGGCTTCCATCATCGACGTCACGGCGGCCGCCGTGGAGCCCTTCATCACCTTCGACTGGACGCGCGGCGCGATCCGCACGGTCGTCTGCCCTTCGGCGTTGACGATTCGCGAGGTCAGATGCGGGACCATCAAGGTGCCGTGGTTGGCGACCGCCGAGGCGACCTCTGCCATCTGCAGCGGCGTCACGGCGAGTTTGTCCTGGCCGATCCCCATGCGCCCCACGTCGACCCGTTCGCTGGTCGGCGGGACGATCTTTTCGCCTTCGCTCTCCCCGCTCGCCGACATTTCCGTTGCCGGGTAGTCGAGCTGCGGCTTGCGGTCGAAGCCGAAGCGGCTCATGTAGCGCGCCAGCGTGGCCTTGCCGAGACGCTCTGCCACCTGCGCGTAGACGGTGTTGACCGATTTCGCGAGGCCCTGTTCGAGCGACAGCGCACCGAAGCTCTCGTTGTTGTCGTTTTTCAGCGGTACGCCCGAGATCGGCACGTTGTCGCGGCCGTTGACCGTCGACTGCGGTGTGAATGCGCCGCTGTCGATCGCGGCGGTCGCCGTCACGACCTTGAAGGTCGACCCGGGCGCGTAGCCGAACTGGGTGGCGCGGTTGATGAGCGGCTCGCGCTGCGTGTCGTGCGCGAGCTGTTCGAACGCCTTGGCCGAGCGCAGGGAGTTCGGGTCGTAGCTGGGCGAGGAGGCCATCACCGTGACGGCGCCGCTGCGAGGTTCCATCGCGACCACGGCGCCCTTGTGTTCGGCGAGGGCTTCGTCGGCCACGCGCTGGGCCTTCGGATCGAGCGTCGTGACGACCTTCTCGCCCGTCGGTTTGTGCCCCTGCAGCTGGTCGAGGATCGCCTGCACGCCGGTGTCGGTCTGCCCGTTCAGGTAGGCGCTGCGGAAACGCTCGATCCCGGTGCTGCCGAGGTTCGTGAAGTAGTAGCCGACGGTGTTGGCGAACAGGCTGCCGGTCGGATAGCTCCGTTCGTAGATCCCTTCGCTGCCGCGATGGCTGCGTGCCAGCACCGTGCCGTCGGCGGCGACGATCGGGCCGCGGGCGATGCGCTGCTGCTCGAGCAGCCCCCGGCGGTTCAGCTTGTTTTCGCGCAGCGAGGACGCTTCGAAGATCGTCCAGCGCGAGGTGAACCCGACGAGCAGCGCGAACAGCACGACCACGAGGCCGTAGAGGCGAAAGATCGGGCGGTTCACCGGGCGGCACTCATTCGAGTTGGTCGAGTTCGAGGCTGCGGATCAGCGAAGCGGCCTTCGCTTCCGAGCGCAGCGTGTGGTCGAGCAGCGTGCTGCGGCGCTGAGCGCTGAGCGTCGAGGCGCCGACGCCCGAGACGTACTGGCTGCTGTAGAGCGCGATGTTCCCCGGGAGCTCGAGGGGAACGCCCTGGTAGAGCGTCACGAGGCCGCGTTCGTTCGTGCCGATGAAGTACACCGACTGCAGCGCGAGGAACGCGCCCCCGCCGATCAGCGCGAGCACGGCGAGCACCCCCGCGAGCAGTCCGACGCGCCGGGCCTGGAGGCGGGGTCGGCGTCGCGCTGCAGGGGCTCGGACGGGGCCCGTGCGCGGTCGGCGCGGCGCCGCCGTCGCCGGTGCGGTGTAGGCCTCGGTCGACGGCCCGGACGGCGCTTCGGCCGGCTGCGCCGCGGCGCCCCCGGGGCGGACCGCCGGCAGGCCGGTCAGTGTCGCCTGCTCGGCCACGGCACCGTCGCCGCCGACCTCCTCGAGGCGCAGCAGCACGACGGTGATGTTGTCGCGGCCGCCGGCCTCGTTGGCGGCCGCGATCAGCGCCTCGCCGGCCTCGCGCAGGCGGGGAGTCGAACGCAGCAGCTCGGCGATCCGCTCCTCGGAGATCATCGTCGTCAGGCCGTCGCTGCAGATCAGGTAGACGTCGCCGGCGAGCCCGCGGAACGAGCGGGTGTCGACGTCGACCGTGCCTTCGATGCCGAGCGCGCGCGTGATCACCGAGCGCTGGGGATGCTCGACGGCTTCCTCCGGCGTGAGGCGTCCCTGGCGCATCAGCTCGTCGACCAGCGAGTGGTCGTCGGTCAGCCGCAGCAGCTCCCCGTCGCGCAGGCAGTAAGCGCGGCTGTCGCCGACGTGGGCGATCGCCACCTCGCGCTCACCGACGTACACGGCGGTCAGCGTCGTGCCCATCCCGGCCTGCTCGGCGTTCGCGTGGGAGAGCTCGTGGATGCGCGCGTTGGCCTCCTGCGCGAGCTCCTCGAGAGCCGCCTCCGGCTCGCCCGACCCGGGCAGCCCGGCCTGGAAGGTCTCGGCAGCGAGCTGCGAGGCGACCTCGCCGGCCTGCGCCCCGCCCATGCCGTCTGCGACCACGAACAGCGGCGAGCGAACCATCAACGAGTCCTCGTTGGCCCGCCGCTGGCGTCCCGTGTCGCTGCCGTAGTACTGCTCGGCGACCCTCAACATCAAATCGTCGCCCGCACGCTCTAGTCGACCTCGAAGGCGAATTCGCTGTCGCCGATCCGCACGCGGTCGCCGGGGTGCAGCGGCCGCGCTGTCTGCAGGAGCTCCTCGTTGAGGTAGGTGCCGTTGGTCGAGCCGAGGTCTTCGACGATCACGCTGTTCCCCTGCTCGTAGATGCGTGCGTGGCGAGCCGAGGCGAATGGATCCTCGAGGCGGATCTCCGCGTGATCGCCTCGCCCGAGCACGAGGTCCCCGTCGAGGTCGTAGATCATCCCCGACTCGTGACCTGGCGCGCGCTCGACGACCAGGCGCGGAGAACTCCCGGCGTAGTCGACCGTGCCGAGCGTCGAGGCGGAGTACATGCCGGTCGCATCCGGAGGCGGCGTGTGTGAGGCGAAGGCCTCGCGCTGCGGCTCGGACACACCGCTGAGGTCGCGGCGGGCGCTGCGGGCGACCCACAGCAGGAACAGGTAGAGGACGGCGAGAAAGCCGAACTTGAGCGCGACGGATGCCGGGTCGAGACCGTTCACGCCAACTCGAACCGGGCATCGGTCGAGCCGAACTCGATGTGGTCGCCGGCATGCAGCGCATGGCGACCACGGATCGGCTGGCCGTTGACGAGCACGCCGTTGGTCGAGCCGAGGTCCTCGATCTCCCATCCGGGGCCGCCAGGGCGGATCTGGGCGTGGCGGCGGGAGATGCCCGTGTCATCGAGCACCACATCGCAGTCGCGGCTGCGCCCGACGGTGCCGCCGGTGGGAGGGAGCAGCAGGCGGCGCCCGCCGACGGACAGCAGGGCGCGCGGCGCCCGCTGCGCGTGCGCGGCTTCGACGGGACCGCGAACGCGAGCGGAGGTGCTGTAGATCATCGTCTTGCCGTGCTCTTCCTCGTCGGGGAGCCGCTCGTGCGCGGCGGCAGGCGGCGCCGGAGCACCGTCGACTGCACTCTGACCGTCCGGGCGGACCAATTGGGCCTGGATCCCGAACTCGCCGAGCGTCAGACGCTCGTCGGTCTCGAACGACACGTTCACGGCTCCCGCCAGAATCAGATCCTCCCGGCGGGCGTGCTCGAGCAGGTAGGCACAGAGCTCGTCGATCACCTCGCCTTCCACGCCCCCATAGCGATCACGGTCTTCGGGTGAGAGCCAAACGACGTATTCGTTGGGGGCATACACGCGCGAGACCGAGACCGTGCGGTGAGCGTCCATCTCGCGCGCCAGCTTGCGGGCCAGTTCCATCGGCCGCACCTCCGAGCGGAAGGCGCGACCGAACGAGCCCTCGACGAGTCTCGCGATGGTGTTCTCGACGCTCTTGAGCAGGTTCATCGGCAGAGTGACTTGGGCCGCAGCGGTGACTTGGCGGCGGGCCGCCAGGCCATGCTACGCACACTCGCGGGGCGGGGAGCCCTAGACGGGGCCGCGCAGGGCGCGGGCGCCGACGGCCAGCAGCCCTCCGAGCACCGCGCCGAGCACGGCGCCCCGCGGGGAAGCGTGGCCGACCGCGCCGTGCAGGCCCGAGGCGAGCGCCGGCGCCGCCGAGCACACAGCCGCCGACCAGACGACCGCTGCGATCACGTCCAGCGCGGCGTGCGCGCCGCGCACGATCCAGGGCAGCAGCAGCGCGGCGCCTCCCCACAGCAGGGCGCCGAACAGCACGCCGGTGCTCAGCAGCGGCCCGACGACATGGGAGGCGGCGCTCGTGACCGAGCCCTCCCAGGCGCCGTGGGGCGGGGTCGGCGAGGGGGGACCGAGCCACAGGCGCCGTCCGAGCAGCGGCTCGGCGAGCACGGTCCACCAGTAGCCCAGCGCACCCAGCACGAGCCGCTGGCGCCACCGGGGCGCCTGGCCTGCGACAGCCGGGTACGCGCCGGCGAGGCCAGCGAGGCCGAGCACGGGGGCGAGCAGCGCAACGAGCCAGACCGGCGAGACGCGCCGGGAGTACGGCTCAGCCGGCATCGCCGCGAGCGGCGCCAGAGCCGCCGCGAGGAGCAGCGACGCGCCGGGCTTGCCGGTGGCGGCCAGCCAGGCGATCCCGACCAGAGCGAGCGCGACCCACAGCTTGCGGGGCAGCCCCCCGTGATCGGGCACGGCGCGAGCCGGCGGAAGCTGCTCGCCGTAGCGCTCGATGCCCTGGCCGAGTCCCTCGAGCTCGGCAGGGACGGGTGGCTGCTCGTGAAGGGGCCCGCGCCGCGGCCGGCGGGCCGCTGGGCTCTCCCGGCCGCGGTCTGGCACGTGCACGGGCGCCTGTCGGCGCGTCGCGGCCGCCGAACGGCGGGTGGGGGCGATCCGGCGGCGAGGTGGCGCGTCGACGCCGTCCTCGAGCGTCTCCTGCAGGGACTCGCGCAGCTCCCGTACCGTCCCGCGGTCGCGGGGGTCGGGTGCCAGCGCGCCATCCAGGGCGCGGGTCAGCTCAGGGTCCAGGTCGCGGCGGCGGCGGCCGAGCGGCTCCAGGCGCGTGCCGATCCTGCGGGCGGTCGCCGCCGGGGTGGCGCCTCGCACAGGGTTCTCCCCGCAGAGCGCCTCGTAGAGGACGAGCGCCAGCGCGTACAGGTCGGTCTCCTCTCCGGCTTCGCGACCTTCACTCTGCTCGGGTGCCATGTAGGCCAGCGTTCCGAGCACGTCGCCGGTGCGCGTCAGGGCGTCCTCTTCGGCGATGCTGGCGCCGCCGAAGTCGGTCAGCTTGGCGGCGACGGGACGGCTCCCGGCGTTGCCGGTGGCGGGAACGTCGGGGACGAGGACGTTCTGCGGCTTGATGTCGCGGTGGATGACGCCGCGCCCGTGCGCGTGCTCGAGCGCGTCGGCGAGGTCCAGGCCGATCTCGAGGATCTGCTCGTCGCAGAGCGTGTCGGCAGCGATCAGGCGCCCGAGCGTCTGGCCGTGGACGAGCTCGGATATGAGGTAGAAGGCCTCCCCCTGGGGGCAGGCCTCGTACAGCGCGACGATCGCAGGGTGGGCCAGGCGCGCCGTTGCCTGAGCCTCGCGGGCGGCCCGTTCGGCGTGATCGGAGCCCTCACCGGCCCCCAGCCAGATGCGCTTGACGGCCACCTCTCGCTGCAGCAGCTCATCGTGCGCGCGCCAGACGACGCCGAACCCGCCGGCGCCGAGCTTCGCCAGCAGGCGATAGCGGCCGAGGACCAGTTGCTCGCCGGCGCCGGCCTTTCCGTTGAGAAGGGTCTGCGACGACTCCACCGGATCCCGCGTTCGCCGTCGCCGACGCCTCTCCTTTCCGGTCGTTGCAGGAATATTCGCTATGAGCGAGAAGTTGCAAAATCGTCAGGGTCAGGGCTGCAGGTCATACTGAGGCCCCTCAGGTCCCTGCAAAGGAGTGGAGGCTTTTGTCGTTCTTTGACGATGGCGAGGACACGGCTCCTCGGCCGTCAACCCGGGCGCCGCGCAGCGCGGCGGGGGGAGACGGGCCCGCGACGGGTGCGCCGCGGCGACCTCGGCCGCGCCGTCCAGCCGGCCCGGGGGGCCCTTCCGGGTACGACCAGCACACGCTGATGGTGCGCCGCCGCGTCGCGGCGGGCGTCGCGGTGGTGCTGCTGATCATCATCGTCCTGGTCATCAACGGCTGCATCAAATCGCAGGCGAAGCAGTCGCTGAAGGACTACAACCGCCAGGTCGGCGAAATCGCGCGGGAATTCGACACGCAGGTCTCAAAGCCGCTGTTCACGGCGCTCGCGGGGGCCGCCGGCAAGTCGGGGATCGACGTTCAGGTGCAGGTCAACCAGCTGCTCGTCGAAGCTGAGAAGCTGACGTCGCGGGCGAAGTCCCTGGGGGTTCCGGGCGCGATGTCCTCCGCGCAGCGCGACCTGCTGCTCTCGTTTGACTTCCGCGTCGAAGGGATCCAGAAGATCGGGGCGTTGCTGCCGACCGCGCTCGGCGGGCAGAGCGCGCAGGCGGCGCCCAAGATCGCGGGCGACATGGAGCTGTTCCTCGCCTCCGACGTGATCTACTCCCAGCGCGTCGTGCCCCTGGTCCAGCAGACGCTGAGCTCCAACGGGATCCATGCGCCGACGTCGGGCTCGCGCTTCCTGCCGAACCTCGGATGGCTCGAAACGAGCACGGTCGTCGCTCGCCTGACCGGCCAGGCGAGCTCGGGCTCGGCGACCGGGGCGGTCACGCCTGGCACCCACGGCAGCGCGCTGGTCGGGGTGGCCGTGGGCACGAACAGCCTCCAGCCGGAACCGACGCTCAACCACATCGCGGGCGGCGGCAGCCCGACGTTCACGGTGACCGTCGAAAACACCGGAGAAAGCGTCGAGAGCAACGTCAAGGTGGAAATCGACGTCACGGCGGCGGGCAAACAGCTGAAGGCCTCCCACGTGGTCAACTCGCTGCAGCCCGGCACCAAGGCCAACGTCGAAATCCCCGTCACGGGCGTGCCGACGGGGGTCGCGTCGAAGATCCAGGTCAATGTCACACCTGTCCCGGGCGAGACGAACGCCGAAAACAACAAGAACACGTACCTGGCTATCTTCGAATAGCCGCGCCACCAGCGGCTAACTTGTTGCGATGATCGGAGCGATCACCGACACGCAGGGGATCATCGCGATCGCCGCCGCAGCCGTGGCGGCGGCGGCGCTGCTGTCATGCGCGGTGCTGAGCGTGCGCGTGCGGCGCCTGCGCCAGGCGCAGCGGCTGGTGATCGGCGACGGCGAGGAGCGCGACCTGGTGGCGCACGCGGCAACGATGCAGGAGGCCTTCGAATCCCTGCGGGACTACGTCGAGGAGGCGGCGACGCGGCTGGACGGGCGTCTGGCAGCAGCGGAGGCGACGCTGCGGGGGACGTTCGCGCACCGCGCGCTGGTCCGCTACGACGCCTACAACGAGCTGTCCGGTCACCAGTCGATGTCGATCGCGCTGCTCGACGACGAACGGTCGGGGATCGTGCTGTCGTGCATCCACCACCGCGACCAGGCGCGCGTGTACGGCAAGCGCGTGCTGGCCGGACGCGGCGAACTCGAGCTCTCGCCGGAGGAGGCCGAGGCCGTGCGGCTCGCGATGGCGGGCGACGGCGCCGTCGCAGGTGGGGATGAGCCCGGCGCGGGCTGAGCGCCCGGACCGGCCGCGGGCCGGCTTCCTGGGACCGGCGGGGACGTTCAGCGAGGAGGCGCTGCTGAGCAGCGCCGTGCCGGGGGCCGTCGAGCCGGTGGCGCTGGCGAGCATCTACGACACGGTGATCGCGCTGCGCGACGGCCGGATCGAGCTCGCGATCGTGCCGATCGAGAACTCGCTGGAGGGGTCGATCACCGTGACGCTGGACCTGCTCGCCGAGCAGGCTCCGGCGGTGCAGATCGTCGGCGAGGCCCTGCTGCGCGTGAGCCACTCGCTGATCGCCGCGGAGGCGGTGCCGCTCGGCGAGATCGCGACGGTCATCTCCCATCCGCAGGTGCCGGGCCAGTGCACGCGCTTCCTGCGCGGCGAGCTGCCCGGCGCCGCGATCCGCCCGGCGGCTTCGACCGCGGAGGCGGTGCGGGCGGTCGTCGCCGCGAAGGACCGCACGACGGCGGCGCTCGGCACGGCGCTCGCCGCGGAGATCTACGGCGGGACAGTGCTGCGCGAGGGAGTCGAGGACCGCGCCGACAACGAAACGCGGTTCGTGTGGCTGGCGCGCGCGGACACCGCCGGCGCCGGTCCGCCGCTGCGCGGGCCCGAGGGCGCCCAGCGGCGCTGCTCGATCGTCTTCTGGGGCCCGGGCGCCGAGCACCCCGGGTGGCTCGTGCGCTGCCTGAGCGAGTTCGCCAGGCGCGAGATCAACCTCACGAAGATCGAGTCGCGTCCGCGCCGCGAGCAGATGGGCTCCTACATGTTCTTCGCAGACCTCGACGCGGGCGCCGAGCAGGCCCGGCTGGCGGACGCGCTCGACGGGCTGACGGCCATCTGCGAAGAGGTTCGGGTGCTCGGCTCCTACGGGGCGGCGACGCCGGCGCGCTAGCGGCGCCGCTCGCGAGCGCGCTGCGCCGCGCTGCGATGCGGTTTTGCCCGCTACACTCCGGCGCGAAGATGGAGAGCGCGATCCCACCCGAGCCGGTGGGGTCCGTGCCGCCCTCAGAGCACCAGCGGCACGGGCCTGAGACGTCGCCTCGCACGGCGATCGGTGGTCGGGTGCTCGTTCTCAACGCGACGTATGCGCCGATCAACGTCTGCACGGTGCGCCGCGCGGTCGTGCTGCTGCTGAAGGACAAGGCCGAGCTGGTCGAGCGGGGGCGCTGGGAGCTGCACTCGGAGAGCTCGACGGTCGCCCGGCCGGTCGTGATCCGCCTCGTCACCTACGTGAACGTGCCACGCGACGCGCACCGTCGAAAGATCACGCGGCGCGCCGTGTTCGCGCGCGACAGCTGGACCTGCCAGTACTGCGGCTCGCGCTCGAACCTGACCGTCGACCACGTGATCCCGCGATCGAAGGGCGGCTCGTCGAGCTGGGAGAACATCGTCGCGTCGTGCGCGCCCTGCAACCGCCGCAAGGCCGACCGCCTTCCGCGGCAGGCCGGCATGCACCCCCGGCGCGCGCCGCGCACCCCGCGCGCCGAGATCTTCATCCACGTCGCCAGCCCGACGATCCCGCAGGCCTGGCTGCAGTACCTGCCGCAGGCGGCCTAGACAGCCATCGTGCTGCGTCGCCGCGTGGCTGCGCCGGTCGCGCGTGGCCCAGTGCCGGCGTCCGGGAAGGACGAAGGGCGCCCCGGAGGGCGCCCTTCGCTTGCTGCTCTGACTGGAAAGACCGAGAGCGGCGGTGGTTCAGCCGGAGGGACCAGGACCGGCAGCCGTCTCGGGGTGTCCCGGGTTGGATTCCGCTAGGCGGACCAGCCTCCCGACCTACCGGCCGGTCACCTCCAGGGTCCCGCAAAAACTGTCACCTGACGTTTGGACCACCTCCTTTCTCTGGTCTCGCCAGATTAGCGAACGTGGACGACGTGGGCGAGCGCTTCCGGCGCGAGAGCGCTCAGTGGACGATGACGCCGAACTCCTGCGAGTAGGTCGCGCCGGGGTTGCCTTCTCCGAGCGACTGAGGCACGGCGGGAGTGATGCCGATGCCCGTTTCGGTGTAGCGCGATTCGAGGATGTTCGCGAGGTGCCCGGGCGACGCGATCCACGCTTCGACGATCGCCTTCGGCGTGGAGAGCGCATACGTCCCCCAGGCGAGGTTCTCGCCGATCACGTAACCGACCGATTCGGAGGCGATGTAGCCGGTCTTCTTGATCCGTTCGACGGGCGTCTCGCCGTCGGGCGCCACGTGGGCGAAGTAGTCGACGCTGAGCATTTCCGCGTTGTGGTCCTCGGCGGCTGCCTGGAGCTGGCCGTTGGGCTTCAGCGGCTCGAGCGAGTGCTCGGCGCGGGTGCGGTTGATCAGGCACAGGACCGCTTCACGCGTGGCGGCTATGTTGCTCGCTTCGGGCGTGATTTCCGTGTCCTGGCACGGCGTCGCGAGTACCGTCGCGATCGTCGCGGCGGCCTGCGTCGCGGCGGCGAGCTTCTTCGACGCCCTCGTCTCGGCGGGCTTTTCGCGGGTCTTCACGACGCGCGGCTTGGCCGCCCGCGGGGCGCTCGCGCGGGAGCGGGCGTGGGTCTTGGGCGCCTTGGCGCGCGTGCCGCCCGAGCGCGTCGCGTGGCGTCCGGTCGCCTTGCCATGGTGTCGGGCCTTGCCCCCGGTACGGGCTGCGGCCGGCCCGGCGAGGGCGGTGAGGAGGATCAGACAGACTGCTAGCAGGGCGGCTTGAAGAAGCCTGGTGGTGTCGCGCACCCCCACGCCTTCGGCCGCATTTTGCGGCTATCTGAGCGCGCGCGCCGAATCTGGACGCTTTGAAGCTCCGTCAGCCGGCTTGCGGCTCAGGACTCCTCGGGGGCGGCGCCGTCGTCGCTGACGGCCTCCGGGGGCGCTTCCTCGATCGCAGGGGCGTCAGGCGCGCCCTCGGCCGAGAGGTCCTCGGCGGAGGCGGCGCCCTCGCCGCCGTTCTCGACCCCGGTGTCGACCACGAGCGCGACGGCGCTGACGAGGTCGTCGTCCTTGAGGTTCATGACCCGCACGCCGGTCGCCGATCGTCCCTGCTGGGAGATGCCGCCCGCGGCGGTGCGCTGAACCATTCCACCGACGCTGATGAAGACGAGCTCCTGGTGCTCCCGAACGACGAGCGCACCGGCAAGGCCCCCCTTTTTCTCGGTCAGGCCGATCGTCTTGACGCCCTTGGCGCCGCGGTTGGTTTTGCGGTACTGGCTGATCTGCGAGCGCTTGCCGTAGCCGTGCTCGGTCACAACGAGCAGGTCCATGTCGTCCCGCGCGACGTCCATCGCGATCACCCGGCCGGCCTTGCCGACGTCCATCCCGCGCACGCCGGTCGTGTCGCGACCCATCGCGCGTGCGTCGGACTCGGCGAAGCGCACGGTGAGACCGGCGCGCGAGACCATGATGATCTCGTCGCCGGGATCGACAGCACGCACGGCGAGCAGCTCGTCGTCGTCGCGGATCTTGATGGCGATGATGCCGTCGGCTTTGATCGGTGTGTTGTAGGCCTGCAGCTCGGTCTTCTTGACGATCCCGTTGCGGGTCGCGAACACGACGTACTGGGCCTCGGTGAAGTCCCGTGTGGAGACGACCGCCTGGATCCTCTCGCCCTCGCGCAGCGGCAGGATGTTGACGAGCGCCCGCCCCTTGGCGGTGCGCTGGGCCTCGGGCAGCTCGTAGACCTTCGAGCGGTACACCTTGCCGCGATTGGAGAAGAACAGCAGGTAGTCGTGCGAGGAGGTCACGAACAGGTGCTCGATGAAGTCGCCGTCCTTCATGTCCATCCCGGTCACGCCGCGGCCTCCGCGCTGCTGCTGGCGGTAGGTCGCCAGCGGCAGCGACTTGATGTAGCCACTCTGGGTGATCGTGATCACCATCTGCTGGTCGGCGATCAGGTCCTCTATGTCGATCTCGTCCTCGGAGTGGCTGATCTCCGTGCGACGCTGGTCGGAGAACCGCTCGGAGATCTCTGAGAGCTCCTCCTTGATCACGGAGAGCACGCGTGACTCGTCGCCGAGGATCGCGCGCAGCTCGGCGATCCGCTCGGTCACGTCGGCGTGCTCCTGTTTGATGCTGTCGGCCTCCAGGGCCGTCAGCTGCGAGAGGCGCAGGTCAAGGATCGCGGTGGCCTGGATCGTGCTCAGCTCGAAGCGCGCGATCAGCTGCTCGCGTGCGGCGTCGCGGTCGCGCGAGCCGCGGATCAGTTCGATGATCGCGTCGAGGTGGTCGAGCGCCGTCAGCAGCCCCTCGAGGATGTGGGCTCGGGCCTCCTTCTCGCTCAGCTCGTGCTTGGTGCGGCGCACGATCACTTCGCGCTGGTGCGCCACGTAGTTGTGGATCACGGCGCGAAGGTCGAGCGTGCGCGGCACGTTGTCGACGAGCGCGACCATGTTGACGCCGAAGGTCGTCTGCATCGGCGTCATCTTGTAGAGCTTGTTGAGCACGACCTTGGGGATCGCGTCGCGCTTGAGCTCGATCACGAGGCGCATGCCGCGCTTGTCGGAGTGGTCCTCGATGTTTGCGATCTCGGTGATGCGGCCGTCTTTGACGAGATCGGCGATCTTCTGGATCAGGCCACCGTCGCCGCCCTTTTTGACCTGGAAGGGCAGCTCGGTGACGATGATCGCCTCTTTGCCCTGCTTGAGCGGCTCGACGTGCGCTCGTGCCTGCAGGCGCACACGCCCGCGGCCGGTCTCGTAGGCGTCGCGGATGCCGGCGCGTCCGAGGATCACGCCGCCGGTCGGGAAGTCGGGCCCGGTGATGTGCTCCATCAGGCCGTCGACGCCGATCGACGGGTCGTCGATGTAGGCGATCGTGGCATCGATCACCTCGCGCAGGTTGTGCGGCGGGATGTTGGTCGCCATCCCGACGGCGATCCCGGAGGAGCCGTTGACGAGCAGGTTCGGGAAGCGCGCCGGCAGCACCAGCGGTTCCTGCTTTTTGCCGTCGTAGTTCGGCACGAAGTCGACGGTGTCCATGTCGAGGTCGCGCAGCATCTCCGTCGCGATCCGTGCGAGCCTCGCCTCCGTGTACCGCATCGCGGCGGCCGGGTCGTCGTCGATCGATCCGAAGTTGCCCTGCCCGTCGACGAGCGGGTTGCGCATCGAGAACTCCTGCGCGAGGCGGACGAGCGTGTCGTAGATCGCCGAGTCGCCGTGCGGGTGGTACTTGCCCATCACCTCGCCGACGATCAGCGCGCACTTGGAGTAGGAGCGGGTCGGGCCGAGCCCGAGCTCGTTCATCGCGTAGAGCACGCGCCGGTGCACCGGCTTGAGCCCGTCGCGGACGTCGGGCAGCGCGCGGCCCACGATCACCGACATCGCGTAGTCGAGGTACGCCGTGCGCATCTCCTCCTCGAGCGCGCGCGGTTCGATGTGTCCGCCCCCGATCACGTCAGCGCTGGCCATGGTCGATCACCTCCCCTACACGTCCAGGTTCGCGACGGCGCGCGCGTTTTCTTCGATGAATTCGCGGCGCGGCTCGACCTGGTCGCCCATCAGCTTGGAGAAGATGCGATCGGCTGCGACGGCGTCCTCGAGGGTGACCTGGGCGAGAACGCGCGTCGAAGGCGACATCGTGGTTTCGCCGAGCTGGTCGGCGTTCATCTCGCCGAGCCCCTTGAACCGCTGCACGTTCGCGCCTTTGCGCGCGACCGTCATGACGGCGTCGTGCAGCGCCTCGAATGAGAGCGCGCTCTCGCGCGCGTCGCCGAGCGAGACCTCGAAGGGCGGCGTGCCGGCGAGTTCGATCAGCTGCTCGTGGACCTTGATCAGCTGGCGGTACTCGTGCGAGTCGAACAGCGTTCTTTTGATGCGGTGCGTGCGCGCGAAGCCGGTGCTCGCCTCGATCGCCTTGACGCGGATCTCGAGCGGGTCCTCGTCGACCATCGCCGTCGTGTGGGAGTCTCCGTCGACGTCGGCGCGGCTCAAGAGCTTCACGGCGTCCTCGGCGCTCGTGACCTGCTCGCTGAGCAGCAGCGACTCCTCGAGGAACTGCACGACGTCGTGGCCGTACTGACCGCGCAGCGCGAGCGCCCACCCTTCGTACTGCTTGAGCAGCCGGGTGAAGCGCTGCCAGCGCGCCTCGGTCAGCTTGAACTGCGTGCCATGGCGGTCGAAGACGGTGATCTTCTCCCACTTCTCCGCGAGCAGGAGCTCTTCCAGTTCGGACTCCTTCTCGATGTAGCGCTCGCGCGAGCCCTGCTTGAGCTTGTAGAGCGGCGGCTTGGCGATGTAGACGTAGCCTTCCTCGATCAGCTCTTTCATCTCGCGGAACAGCAGCGTCAGCGCCAGCGTCCTGATGTGCGCGCCGTCGACGTCGGCGTCGGTCATCAGGATCACCTTGTGGTAGCGGGCGTTCTCGATGTTGAACTCGTCGCGCACCCCTGTCCCGATCGCCGTGATCAGCGCCTGGATCTCGACGTTCTGCAGGACCTTGTCGATACGCGACTTCTCGACGTTGAGGATCTTGCCGCGCAGTGGGAGCACCGCCTGGGTGTTGCGGTCACGGCCCTGCTTGGCTGAGCCGCCGGCCGAGTCGCCCTCGACCACGAACAGCTCGGCGAGCGCGGGGTCCTTGACGGAGCAGTCGGCGAGCTTGCCGGGGAGCGTCGAGTTCTCCAGGGCCGACTTGCGGCGCGTCAGGTCGCGGGCCTTGCGGGCGGCCTCGCGGGCGCGCTGGGCATCCACGGCCTTGTTGATGACCGCGCGGGCCTCGCTGGGGTTCTCCTCGAGGAACTCGGAGAGGCCCGTGTTGACGATCGACTCGACGAAGCCGGCCATCCCGGGGTTGCCGAGCTTGGTCTTCGTCTGACCCTCGAACTGCGGGTCCTGGAGCTTCACGGAGACGACGGCGGTGAGTCCCTCGCGCACGTCCTCGCCGGAGAGGTTGTCCTCTTTCTCCTTGAGCAGGCCGTGGTCGCGCGCATACTTGTTGAGCGTGCGCGTCAGCGCCGAGCGAAAGCCGCTGAGGTGCGAGCCACCCTCCCGCGTGTTGATGTTGTTGGCGAAGGCGTGCACGGACTCCTGGTATGAGGAGTTCCACTGCATCGCGACCTCGGCCGCGCCCTCGCCGGATTCGCCCGCGAAGAAGATCACCTTGCGGTGGACCGTGTCCTTGTTCTCGTTCAGGTAGACCACGAAGTCCTCGATGCCGCCGTCGTACTGGAAGGAGGCGGAGTGCCCCTCGCCACGCTCGTCGACGATCGAGATCTTCAGGCCGCGCGTCAGGAAGGCCGTCTCGCGCAGCCGCTCTTCGAGGGTGCTGAAGTCGAAGTCGAGGGCCTCGAAGATGTCCGCGTCGGGGCGGAACGTCACGGAGGTCCCGGTCGGCTCGCCCTTGGCGAGCTTCTCGCCCTGCTCGAGGGGCCCCTGCGGCGCGCCGCGGGAGTACTCCTGGGAGAACACGTGGCCGTCGCGGCGGATATCCACGCGCAGGTGCTCGGAGAGGGCGTTGACGACCGAGACGCCGACGCCGTGCAGCCCGCCGGAGACCTTGTAGCCGCCGCCCTCGCCGAACTTGCCGCCGGAGTGCAGCACGGTCAGCACGACTTCGACGGCCGGCTTGCCCTCCTTCTTCATGGTGGCGACCGGGATTCCACGGCCGTTGTCGACGACCGTCACGGAGTCGTCCGGATGGATCGTGACGGAGACCTCCGTGCAGAAGCCGGCGAGCGCCTCGTCGACCGAGTTGTCGACGACCTCGTAGACGAGGTGGTGCAGGCCCATGATCCCGGTCGAGCCGATGTACATGCCGGGACGCTTGCGTACCGCCTCGAGGCCCTCGAGGACGGTGATGTCCTGCGCGTCGTAATCGGCCGATCCGTCGGTTTTCGACGGCTTCGCCGCGCGGCTGTTGCCGGCTCCGTTGCCGGGGCTGTCGCTACTTGTTGCCAATGACCCTCCGGTGACGTGGAAACGCCCCGGATTCCGGGGCGCTAGGACCACGGGCGGGGCAAATTGGATGCTCCTGGAAGGATAGCACGAAGGGGGGCTGGATCAGGGCCGTCGGAGCCTAGAAATGCCTGCAAAATGCAGGGAATCCGGGGTTATGGAAATGGCCTCGCCCCGCCCGCCGGCTCAGCCGGTGCGGCAGCGCAGCTCGCGCACCGTCTCGCCGCCGAGCCGAGCGTTGATCCGGGGCACGATCTCACCGGCGAGCAGGTCGAGCTCGGCGGCCCAGACAGCCGCGTCGCAGGTGACCGTGAGGACGCCGTCGTGCTCGGCGACGGGGCGGGCGGCCGCCGCGATCGCCGGCCCGGCCGCCGCCGGCCACACCTCCTGCACGCGCGCCAGCACCGTCGCCGGCGCGAGCCCTGCCGTCATCCGCGAGAGCGCCTGGGCGATCGTGCGGGGGGCGCGCCTGCTCACGCGGCCAGCGCCTCCTGGAGGACCGTGCCCGGGGAGATCGCGACGCGTGTCACTCCCGCCCCGGAGGCGCCGGGTACGTGCCCGAGGTCGGTGGTCGCGATCACGCTCTGCCCTCCGCTCGAGAGCTCGCTCGCGAGCAGCTCCCTGCGGCGCTCGTCGAGCTCGCTCATGACATCGTCGAGGAGCATCAGCGGGGTCGTGCCTCGCTCGCTCGCGAGCAGGGCCCGCTCAGTGAGCAGCAGGGCGAGCAGGGCGAGCCGCTGCTCGCCCTGCGAGCCGTAGTTGCGCAGCTCGCGTCCGTCGCGCAGGATCGCGAGCTCGTCGCGATGCGGGCCGTGCCCGGAGAAGCCGCGCTCGAGATCGGCGGATCGGCGCTGGGCCAGCTCCGCCACGAACGCCTCCTCATCGAGGGCGCCCGACCTGGGCCTGTACTCGAGGCTTACGGTTCCGCTCAGGCCGAGCTGCGTGGCTCGTCCCGGAAAGGGATCTGCCAGCAGCGCCACCGCCTGTTCGCGGTCGGCTCGAAGCGCCAGCGCCTTGCCGGCGAGCTCGCGATCCCATGTCGGCAGGGCGGTGTCGGAGGCTCGCCCGGCGCGGATCCGGCCGAGGAGGGCGTTGCGCTGGGCGAGCACCCGCGAGTACTCACGGCGCGTCGCCGTGCGGGTCGGCCACAACGCCGAGATCACGTTGTCGAGGTGTGCGCGGCGCAGGGCCGGTGGCCCCTTCAGAAGCTCGAGCCGGTCGGGCATGAAGACGCTGATCAGCGGCCGGACGGGCACGTCCAGCAGGCGCTCGACGATCGCGCCGTCGCAGGTCATCCGCTTGACGGCCGCCTCTCCCGGCGCGGGCGCCGAGTAGCCGACGGTCAGCTCGTGCTCGCGGCCCTGGTCGCTGACGGCGACCGCAACGCGAGTGGCCCGCGCGCCGAAGCGCACGAGCTCGCGCTCGGCTCGCGTGCGTGGCGAGCGGCCCGTGCAACCGAAGTAGACCGCCTCCAGTAGATTCGACTTGCCGGCCCCGTTCGGGCCGTGGACGACCGTCAGGCCCGAGCCGAGCCGAGCCGAGCCGCGCGCGTAGGTCCGGAAATCGCGCATCTCGACGCCGAGGACGTGCATCTAGGACCTCGGTGCGTGGGGGGCGCCTGGTGGGGCGGGCATGACCTCACACGTTCAGACGGATCGGCATGATCAGGTAGACGAAGTCGCCCGTGTCCGGGGATTCGATCAGGCCTGGCCGGAGTGGGCTGATCAACTTCAGGACCAGCTCGTCCGTGTCGATGCTTTCGAGCCCGTCGCGCAGGAACTCGGGGTTGAAGCCGATCTCGAACAGCTCGCCGTGGTAGGGGACGGGGATCGCCTCGCTGGCCTCGCCGACGTCCGGCGTCTGCGCCGAGACGGACAGCGTGCCCTCGCTGAAGCTCAAGCGCAACGGCGCATTCTTCTGTGCGAGCAGGCTGATGCGCCGCACGACGTCGGTCAGCTCAGTGCTCGCGAGGCGCAGCTCGTGCTCGACCGTATCGGGGAGCAGCTGCCGGTAGTTCGGGAACTGCCCGTCGATCAGACGCGACGAGAGCACGACGTCGCCGAGCTCGAAGATCGCCTGGTTCTGCCCGACGCTGACGGCCACGGTCTCCGCGCCGGTCTGCTGCTCGATCCTGGCGAGCTCCTGCAGCGCGCGCGCCGGGACGTTGGCCTCGAGGGTGCCCTGCAACGGCGACTGCAGGGCGGTCTCCTTGACGCTCAACCGGTAGGAGTCGGTTGCCACCATGCGCAGCTCCTGCCCGGCGGCGGAGATCAGGATGCCGGTCAGGACCGGCCGCGTCTCATCGCGTGAGGCCGAGCGGGCGACCCGCGTGATCGTCTCGACGAAAGCGGACGCCGGCAGCTCCACGCGCGAGTCCGGTGAGGGGCCTGGAAGCGTCGGGAAGTCCTCGGCGCGAAGCGTCCGCAGGTGGAACGTCGTGGCGCCGCAGATCAGCTCGACGTCCTGCTCTGCCGCACGCAGCTCCATCGTCAGGCTCTCGGCAGAGAGCGAGCGCGCCACGTCGAGCAGGAGGCGCGCCGGCAGCACGGCTGCGCCGGGGCGCGCCACCTCTGCCGCGAGTGGCATCCGCAGCCCGACCTCCATGTCAGTCGCCAGCAGCTCGCAGGCTCCCTCCTGCGCCGAGATCATCACTCCGGAGAGCGCCTGCACGGCGCTGCGCGTCGAGGCGACCCGTGTCGCGGTCTGGAGCTGCGTCAACAGCTCGGCCGAGGAAAGGGAGATCTTCATACTTGCGACTGGGAGAGGTAGTTGTCAGTAGGGCCTGTGTGCATGTGGACTTCGCGTGGTGGCAGCGGTTCAGGGCAGCGAACGGTGGACGAGCCTGTGGAGGGCCATGTGGAAGTCTCTCAGGCGAAGCGGTCGGGCGGCGGTATCGATGCTCACGCCGGACCGCCGCCGAGGTCTGTGAAGAGCTTCTCCACAGCCTCACGCGAGCCGTCGTCGGAGGCCAGGCGCTTGGAGGCTCGACGACATGCGTGGAGCACAGTCGTGTGGTCGCGCCCGCCGAACTCACGCCCGATCGCCGGCAGGGAGGCGCCGGTGAGCTCACGGGCGAGGTACATGGCCAGCTGGCGCGGCCAGGCGATGCGCGGCGTGCGGGTGCTCGAGAGGAGCTCCTCGGCCGTGAGGCCGAAGTGGGCGCAGGTGGCCTGCTGGATCTCGGCGATCGTCCGGGAGCGCGCGTGCCCGGCACGCGGCGCGCGGGGGTACAGGCTGGCGAGGACCTCACGTGCCAGCTCGGTGGTCAGCGGCCGGCCGGTCAGCGAGCTGAAGGCGACGACGCGGATCAGGGCTCCCTCGAGTGCTCGCACGTTGCTCTCGACGTGCTCGGCGATCACCGCCAGCGCCGTGTCGTCGGCCGGTTCGATCCCGTCGTGCTGGGCCCGCTTGCGGAGGATCGCGAGGCGCGTCGGCAGGTCGGGGGGCTGGATGTCGGCGACGAGCCCCGCCTCGAAGCGCTCGCGCAGGCGGTCCTCGAGCGCCTGCAGGTCCCGTGGCGGCCGGTCGGAGGTGAGCACGACCTGGCGCCCGCCGTCGTGGAGGGCGTTGAAGGTGTGGAAGAACTCCTCCTCGGTGCGGGTCTTGCGCTCGAGGAACTGCACGTCGTCGAGGAGCAGCACGTCGATGTCGCGGAAGCGGCTCTTGAACGTCTCCGTGCTGCGCTCGCCGAGCGCCCCGAGGAACTCGTTGGTGAAGGCCTCGCCGGTGGTGGCGCGGACGGTCAGCGAAGGGTCGTGTGCGATCAGGAGGTTCGCGATCGAGCTCAGCAGGTGCGTCTTGCCGACGCCCGGCGGGCCGCAGATGAACAGCGGGTTGTACGCCTGTGCCGGCATCTCGGCGACGGTCAGCGCAGCGGCGTGCGCCAGGCGGTTGGAGTCGCCGATGACGAACTGGTCGAAGGTCAGCTTCGGGTTGCCGAGCGGCCCGGTGCGGTGCACGCCGGTTGGCACGGGCGCTCGGGGGCTCGACCGCTGTGCGCGCGTCGTCGGCGCTCGGCGGGCGGAGGCCCCCGCGTCGTCATTCCCTTCGGCGCGCAGCTCAACCGAGGCGTGCGGGCCGAGCACGAGCTCGACGCTCGCCTCGATGACGCGCCCGAAGCGGCCCTGGATCCAGCGGCAGCTCTGGGACGGGGCCTGCAGGACCAGGCGCTCGCCGAGCATTTCGACGGGTTCCAGGGTGGCGAGCCAGATGCGGTAGGTGGGCTCGTCGACGACGAGGGCCAGTTGAGCCTGAACGCGTGACCATATGTGCTCGAGCTCACGGCTCACGGCAGCGTCTATCCGCCCCTCCCAGGGTGTGTCGTGGACTATTCGAAGAGGGACCCGAGGGCCCGGTCGGGCGACTATACCCAACGCGATCGGAGCGCCGGAGCGAGTGCTCGCATTTGGCGGAAAATTTCAGCGAGGGCGCTCGCGCCTATACTGATGCGCTTGGGAGAGCGCCGCCGGCGTGCTTCCATGGCGGCGCAGGACAGCGCGAAACAGACCGGAGAAATCGACGTATGAAGCGGACCTATCAGCCCAAGAAGCGCAAGAGAGCACGCGTGCATGGCTTCCGCGAGCGCATGAGCACGCGCGCCGGGCGCCTGACGCTCAAGCGCCGGCGGGACAAGGGACGCAAGCGCCTGTCCGCCTGAGGCTGGGCGCCCGCGGTGGCTGAGTGCAGATGAGATCGCCGCGGAGCAGTCGCAGCGGCCGGCTCTCCCGCAGCGCTGAGTTCGAGCGCGTGTATCGACAGGGGCGGTCGACGGCCAATCGCCAGCTGGTCCTCTACACGTTCCCGAACGCCTCGGCGGACCGGCCCCGGGTCGGGCTGTCGGTGTCGCGGAAGGTGGGCGGCGCGGTGCAGCGCAACAAGGTCAAGCGGCTGCTGCGCGAGGCCTTCACGCGCAACGAGGGCAAGCTGGCACCCGGCCACGACGTCGTCGTCGTGGCGCGCCCGGACGCCCTCGAGCTGGCGGAGCGGGAGGGGCTCGACGGCTTCGACGCGGCGCTGTCGGTGCTGCTCGCCCGCGCCGGGATGAGCGCCCCGGAGGCGGAGGGCGCCGAGTCGCCCATGACAGGCGCCGAGGGCCGCGCGGGATGAGCGCGAGCTTCGAGACCTCGCGCCCGCGAGGTGCGGCAGAGCTGTTGCGGCGCATCCCGCGGGCGATCGTGCTGGCGCCGATCGTCGGCTACCAGAAGCTGATCTCGCCGGCGATCCCGCAGCGGTGCAAGTACGAGCCCAGCTGCTCGCGCTATGCCGTGTCGGCTCTCCGGGAGTACGGCATACTTAGGGGCCTGGTGCTCGCGGGGTGGCGGCTGTTGAGGTGCAACCCGTGGAGCTACGGCGGTTACGATCCCGTCGGGGCCCAGCGAGTATTCAGGACCCGTCCCGGCGGGCACAGCTGAGCGGACCGCGGGCCGAACCTGCGCCGCGTGGCGCCGAACCCGCCTTCCGCCTGAACCGATAGCCGAGACCCGCTAGAGCATGCCACCCATCGCAAATGTGATCGAGGACGCGTTCTCGCCTCTGATCACCCTCTTCGAACACATCATGGTGTTCATCCACGACAACCTCGTGGGCGGCAGCTGGGGGCTTGCAATCGTCGGCCTGACGGTGCTGATTCGCGCGTTTCTCGTGCCGCTGACCTTCCGTCAGCTCAAGAGCATGCAGGAGATGCAGCGTCTCGCGCCGCAGATCAGCGCGCTGAAAGAGAAGTACAAGGAGGACAAACAGCGCCAGCAGCAGGAGGTGATGAAATTCTACCAGCAGAACAAAATCAATCCTTTGGCATCGTGCCTGCCCCTCCTGTTGCAGCTGCCGGTGTTCATCTCGCTCTTCTACATGCTGCGGACGGACCTCAAGAAGCACATCTGCGGCAATCAGCTCGTGTCCTTCTACAACGCCCACGCGTCGACGCTCGCGACGAAGTACAAAGCCGCGGCCCCGATCGACACCGTCGGGCATCTCCCCGCCAAGTTCATCGAGAGCACGAGCTGTAACACGGTCGCCCCGCACTCGGCGAAGTTCCTGTTCCTCCCCGACATCACGAACAAGGCGACCGGGATCGCGCTGATCGTCCTGATCGTCCTCTACGTCGGCTCGCAGCTCGCCTCGACGTTGATCGCGACCGCGACCGCCGACGCCAACCAGCGCCGGCTGATGTTGCTGCTGCCGATCGTGTTCGTCGTGATCTTGTACCGGTACCCGGCGGGCCTCCTGGTCTACTGGATCACGACGAACCTCTGGACGATCGCGCAGCAGTACCTGATCAAAAAGCGCATGGGACCGCCGGTGGCGCCCTCCAGTGAGCCGCCTGAAGGGACAAACGGCAAGTCCGGCACCCGAAAACCGCTCACGCCGGCACCGGTCGGAGCGGTCGCCACTGGCGCCGCCGCACCGCGCCCGACGCCATCGGGTCCCGCCGCGACCCCGCCGCGTCCACCTCGTAAGAAGAAGAAACGATCGGGCAGGCGAAGATGAGCGTCGAGGACGGCGACCGGGAGCTCGCCCCCGCCGAGGCGCTCGAGGAGCTGCTCGAGGAGATCGTCGATGACCTTCAGCTGGATGCGGACATCGAGGTCGAGGAGGGCGACGGAGTGCTGACGGGGCGCCTGGATGGCGACAACGTCGGCCTGTTCATCGGACGTCATGGCCAGACGATCGACGCGGTGCAGCATTTGGCCCAGCGAATCGTGTTCCCGGAGGGGCCCTCCGCGGTGCGCGTGGTGATCGATGCCAACGGGTATCGGGAGCGACGCGCTGAAACGCTGAGGTCCGACGCGGACGACGCGGCTGACGACGCGGTAGCCACCGGGCAGCCGGTGGAGCTGGACCCGCTGCCGCCATCGGAGCGGCGCATCGTCCACGAATACCTCCGCGAGCGCGAGGATGTCGAGACGCACAGCGAGGGCGATGAGCCCAAGCGCTACCTCGTGATAACGCCGCTCGCAGACCGGGGCGCGTAGCGGGAGCGTTTCACGTGAAACCACCCTGCCCGAGCCAGGGGGGTGTTTCACGTGAAACCTCTGGCTCAAGTAGAGGCTCCGATGGCCTCCGGCAGCACGCGGGATCTGGCGGAGCTCGGCGAGCTCTCCCGACGCTACGGCCTCGATGACGCGTCGCTTCCACAGCTCGCGGCGCTCTGGGATCGACTCAGCGAGGACGACCGGGCGCCGACGGCCGTGCGGGGCCGACGTGAGGTCCTGAATCGGCACATCGCGGACTCCCTTGCCGGCCTCGAGCTGCCTCCGGTGCGTGAGGCGGCGCGGATCGCCGACATCGGCTCCGGCGCCGGGGTCCCGGGCGTGGTCCTGGCGGCGGCGCTGCCCGCGACGGTCTGGACCGTCGAGAGCCAGCAGAGCAAGTGCGCCTACATCGCCGCTCTCGTCGCCGCGGCCAAGATCACCAACGTGCGCGTGATCTGCTCGCGCGCCGAGGAGTGGGCGGCAGGCCACGAGTCCCACGATCTCGTCGTCGCGCGGGCGCTGGCCGCCCAGCCGGTCGTGCTCGAGTACGCCGCGCCTCTGCTCGCCGTGGGGGGTCATCTCGTGGAGTGGCGGGGCCGGCGCGACACGGAGGAGGAGGCCCGGGCAGCCGTGGCCGGGGCCCGGCTCGGGCTGAGCAGGCAGGAGGTGCGGGCCGTGACGCCGTTCGCCGGCGCCGAGGGCCGGCACCTACACGTGTTCGTGAAGTCGGCCGCGACGCCTCCGGAGTTCCCGCGCCGCGCGGGTCTCGCCGCTCGCCGCCCGCTCGGCGGCTGAGGCCCGCCCGCACGGCCAGGCGCTGAGGACACGCGATTACGCCGCTGTTTGGGGCCCGAGCCGGCTGGGCCGTCCCCGTTCGCCGCTAGCTTGCCGGGTTGTGAGCACCGTTTACGCGATCGCGAACCAGAAGGGCGGGGTGGGCAAGACGACGACGGCCGTCAACGTCGCGGCCTGCATCGCCGAGGCCGGCTACTCGACACTGCTCGTCGACGTCGACCCGCAGGCGAATGCCACAGTCGGCCTGGGCATTCCCCGCTCGCGCGAGCCGGGGCTGTACGAGGTGCTGACCGGTCAGGCGAAGCCGCGTGCGGCCCTCACCGAGACCCCGGTAGCCGGGCTGCAGGCGCTGCCGGCCGGCGCGGGGCTGGCGGGGGCGAACGTCGAGTTGCCACGGATCGAGGGATTCGAGCAGCGGCTGCGCGATGTGCTCGACCCGATCCGCGAGGACTTCGAGTACATCCTGCTCGACTGCCCGCCGTCGCTCGGACCGCTGACGGTCTGCGCGCTCGTCGCGGCCGACAAGGTGATCGTGCCCGTCCAGACCGAGTACTTCGCGCTCGAGGGTCTTGCCGGCCTGCTCGAGACACTGTCCCTCGTGCAGCGCGAGCTGAACCCGCGCCTGACGATCGCCGGGATGCTCCTGACGATGCATGACGCGCGCACGCGCCTCGGCCAGGACGTCGAGCGCGAGGTGCGGACGCACTTCCCCGATCTGGTGTTCGACACGGTCATCCCGCGGAACGTCAGGGTGGGCGAGGCGCCCAGCCACGGCCTGCCCGTCACCCACCACGATCCCCACAGCGCCGGGGCCGAGGCGTACTTCCAGCTTGCCAAGGAGGTGGCTGCGCGTGGCTAAGCCGAAACCCGGTATGGGCCGGGGCCTGAGCGCGATCCTGTCGGTGTCGAGCGAGGGGCAGGCGGCGCCCGGGGAGGAGCTCCGCGAGCTGCCCCTGGAGCTGATCGTGCCGAACCCGAAGCAGCCCCGGCGCGACTTCGACGACGAGGCGCTCCAGGCGCTGGCCGGCTCGCTCGGAGAGCAGGGGGTTCTGCAGCCCGTCCTCGTACGCCCACGGCCGGGCGGGACGTATGAGTTGGTGGCAGGCGAGCGGCGCTGGCGAGCGGCGCGCCTGGCCGGGCTGCAGACGGTCCCGGCTCTGGTCCGGGCGCGCGAGGACGCCGCGGCGCTCGAAGCGGCGTTGATCGAGAACATGGCCCGAGAGGACCTCAACCCGATCGAGGAGGCGCGCGCCTGCGCGGCGCTCGTCGAGGAGCTCGGGCTGACTCGCAAGGAGATCGGCCGCCGCGTGGGCCGCAGCCGCGTCGCGGTCAGCAACCTCGTCCGCCTGCTCGACCTGCCCGATGAGGTGATCGCGCTGCTCCAGGACGGGGCACTCACCGAGGGCCACGGCCGGGCACTGCTGCTGGCGGACGACCACGGCGCGCGCCGCTCACTCGCCAGGCAGGCCGCCGAACGCGGATGGAGCGTGCGCCACACCGAGGAGCGCGCCCGGGAGAGCAACACATCAGTCGACCGGCGCAGCGGCTCGTCACGCCGTCCACACCCCGACCAGGAGCAGGCGGCCGCCGAGATCCAACAGGCGCTGAGCGGAGCCCTCGGGGCCGAGGTTCGCGTCAGGCCGACCTCCGGGGGCTACCGGGCCGAGCTGGCGTTCGCGACGCCCGAGGAGGCGGTCGAGCTGGCGCGGCGGATCAGGCCGCGAGCTGTGGCGTAGGGCGCCCGCGAGACGCAACCAAGAGTTGCGCATCTGCAGAGCAGAGGGCGTGTCGCGCGAGCGCCGCAGCGCACCCCCGGCGCTAGGATGTGGCGTTCGAGCACCCGGCGGGAAGAACTTCACCGGCGTGGCTCCGAGGGCGATTAGCTCAGTTGGTTAGAGCGCTTCTCTGATAAGGAAGAGGTCCCTGGTTCGAATCCAGGATCGCCCATCGTCTCTCCGCGGGCGTCGCCGGCTGCGAGACGTGCGCCTCGCAGGGCGACATCGGGGCCAACCGGCCTGCATGTCTCATGTAAACGCCCGTTTAGTCCGACGGCAAGAAGCTCACCCTCACGGCCGTGCAGGGCGATGGCCGGCAGGTGAGGATCAATGCCGCCCTGATCCCGCTCCTCGGTATGGCTCTCCTCTCGGGACCGGCCGGGGCAGGCGCCGAGTCGCCGGCGCCGGCTGAACCTCAGCCGCCGAAGGTCGTGCTCGCACACCAGCAGCTCCCGGCGGGCCGGGCGCGCGTGGAGCCGACGCCCACCGGGCGTGCGCCGTCAGACCAAGCGCCGTCAGACCAAGCGCCCGCGAAGCGAAAGGCGTTGACGAACAACCTGGCCGGTGTGAGCGCGGGGGCAAGCCTGGCGCTGGAACCGGCGCTCTCCGGCGCAGCGGTGAGCTTTGGTGAAAACTACTTCGGCCAACTCGGCGCCTTCTACAAGGACCGCTATGAGCTCAGCCCTGTTCCCGTCGAAGGCGTGACCGAGATCCGTGAAATCGCCGGCTCGGTCTCGTTCAACCTCGCATTGCTCGGCGACGGCACTGTCGCCTCGTGGGGCGGCAACGGTCACGGACAGCTCGGCGACGGAAAGAAAAAACCGAGCTGGGAAAACGGAGCGGGGCACGTAACCGTAAAAGAAGAAGTACCTGTCACTCACGCGATCGGGGGTCCGCTGACGGGAGTGAAGGCGATCGCCGCTGCCAACGAGCACGCGATGGCGTTGATGAGCGATGGAACGGTCATGACGTGGGGCAACGACCAGTACGGCCAACTCGGCAACGGCACACAGGGCTTCGAACGGCAGATCAACGTCAACGAGCGCCTGCCCAAACTCGTGCCCGGGCTGCAGAACGTGCGGGCGATCACCGCCGGCGGCGGCTCCGATTACGCCCTCACGAATGAAGGCACCGTTCGGGCATGGGGCAACAACACCGCCGGGCAGCTCGGTCTCGGCCGCCCCGGCCCCGATCACTGTGAAACGGCCGTCGCGCACTTCCCCCGCTATGAACTGTGCAGCGAGCGCCCGCTGCCGGTGATGTGGACGAATCCCGCCAGCGGCAAATTCGAAGAGCTCAAAGAAGTAAAGGCCGTCTACGCCGGTGAGTTCTTCGCATATGCCCTGCTGCGCGACGGGCGGCTCGTCTCGGGGGGCGCCAACCGCGATGGCCAGCTCGGCACCGGAGCCGACACGTGGACCGGGGCCGAATTCCCACCCGCCGAAGTCAAGCGCGACGACGGCAAGCCGCTGTCGGGCATCGCCGAAGTGGCTGCCGGAAACGCATTTGCCCTGATGCGCCTCGAAAGCGGAGAAGTGCTCGGCTGGGGCAGTGCCAAGCAGGGCGACCTGGCTGGGCTCGCCGGCGAAGAATGCCGTCACGAGCTCTCCAAGCGCAAGCCCCCCTCGCGTGAAGGCCTGCCGCGGGAACCGCGGCTGTGCGTGAGGCTTCCCACGCGCATTCCGGCGCTCGAACGGCTGCACCCGCAGGCTCTCTCGGCCGGCTCGCGCTTCGGACTCGCGCTCTCGGCCGCCACCGTCTACGCCTGGGGAGATGACGAACGCGGCCAGCTGGGCCGCGCCAAAGTCCCGCGGGCGCGCTTCACCGAAGGCGCCAGGACAGCGAAGGAAGCGGGCAACGCGACCCCGCTGAAGGTGCGCGGCTTTGGAGCGGCCTCAGGGGTCCTCGCCGCCGGGACACATTCCGTCGTGCTGCTCAAGGCCGGTGTCGTGCCGCCTGCCCCGCTCGTCACCGCCGTGCCGCAGGCGCTGGCGGTCAACCTCTCCTGGCGCCCGGACACGGCCACCGGCCGGGAACCGATCGTCGGCGAACGGCTCCTCTACCGCGTCTCTGAACGGACCGGCGAACCGGAACCCGCCGAACAGGGCAAGACGGAAAGCGAAGAAGGACCCCCTGTCAGCCTCCCGTCCGAACCCGCCTACCTGGCATACGCCGGCGAACCGCTCGAAGACCAGCAGCTCGTGGCCGGTGCGAGGCTGACAGCCGAACCGGGCGGCTGGAGCGGCGCGCGGCCGATCGTCTTCACCTACCAGTGGCTGCGCTGTAACCCCGAAGGTGAAGCGTGCGTGGAAATCGCCGGCGCAAGGCACCCCGGCTACACCGCCACAGCTGCCGACGTCGGCAGCGCCCTGCGCGCCATGGTCACGGCCAGCGGCGCCGAAGCCCCGAGCGGCTCCGAGCTAACCGAAGCGACGGAACCGATCGCCGCGGCGGTGGAAGGAGAAAACACGCGCAACGCAGCGACGAGCGTGAAACTGAGCGGTCCGGCCCTGAGCTTCACGATCACCAGGACGGTCGAAAAGCTGCCGTGGCCCGGAAGGGAAAACCGCTTCCACGAAATATTCAAGCCGCTTCAAGCGGTTCCCTATGAAGTGAAATTCACCGCCAGCAAACGCTCGCGCGTGATGATCGTCACGCCGCTCCCCGAAGGCGCCCGACCCGGCTAGGCGGTACGGCCTGCCGCGGCCGCCTCGCCGCCGCGGTAGAGCGCCGAGCGGTCGAGGGCGGCGACCGACGTGTTTCCCGTCAGCGCCAGCGCCACGTCGATGTCGGCGCGAATCACCTTGAGCATTCGCCGCACCCCCGTCTCACCCTGCGCTGCCACCGCCCAGGCCCAGGCGCGGCCGAGCAGCACCGCCTGCGCGCCGAGGGAGAGCATCTTGACCACGTCCAGCCCCGTGCGGATGCCCCCGTCGACGAGTACCTCGGCCTCGCCCGCGACCGCCTCGACGATCTCCGGCAGCGCCTGCACGGTCGACGGGACCGAGTCGAGCTGGCGCCCTCCGTGGTTGGAGACGACGATGCCGTCGACTCCCGCCTCGATCGCACGCCGCGCATCGGCCGCGTCGAGCACCCCCTTGACGATCAGCCGTCCGTCCCAGTGCTCGCGCACCCACGCGATGTCATCCCAGGTGACGCTCGGGTCAAACTGCGAGTCGACCCACTCCTTGAACGCATCCGGCGTGCTCGCCTCCGGGACGGCCCGCTCGAGGTTGCCGAACGTCAGCGGCTTGCCCCCCAGCCCGACCTCGCGTACCCAACGCGGGTGGGAGAGGAGGTCGAGGGCGCGCCGCGCACGTGCCCACCGCGTTCCGGCGCCGACGACGGCGTTGCGCGTGTCGCGATGCCTCGCGCCGACGACGGCGAGATCGATCGTCAGGACGAGCACGGGCGAGCCGACGGCCCGCGCCCGCGCCATCAGCTCCTCGGCATACCCGCGGTCTCGCATCACATACAGCTGAAACCACGGTGGCGCCGGTGTGGCCGCAGCGACCTCCTCGACCGAGCAGATCGACACGGTCGACTCCACGAACGGAATGCCGACGGCCGCGGCGGCCCGGGCCGCCTGCGCCTCGGCGCGCGGCGCGAACATCCCGCAGAGGCCGACCGGGCCGAGGATCACGGGCATCGCGAGCGGCTGACCGGCGACCGTCGTCGTCTGGTCGCGAACCGATACGTCCTTCAACACGACCTGCCGCAGCAGCAGCTTCTCGAGGTCGGCGACGTTGGCGCGCATCGTGGCCTCTTCGTAGGCGCCCCCGTCGATGTAGTCGAACAGCTGCCGCGGCAGCCGCCGACGGGCCAGCTCCCGGTAGTCCAGCGGGGTGGCCGCCGCGAGGCCGAGCGGGCGGTCGGGCGAGATCCGCACCCGGCCAGCCTACACGGCCCCGGCGGTCCGTCTCAGTGGGTCGGGATCGCCCGGTGGCGCCGTTCGAAGCGCAGGCCGCCCCGCCCGACGCCGGCGATGAGCCGTGAGACGATCGCGCCGACGAGCAGGTATGCGAGCACCGCGATGCCCCAGTCGACCGTGATCGCCCGCTTCGGGTGCCCGGAGAACGTGATCAGGCCGGTGAACGCGCCGGCGAAGAAGTTGGCCCCGTCGTGGATCCCTTTGACGATCGTGTTCGACGCGTTCGCGTCGACGTCGCGCAGCACGATCGCCAGGACGATCAGCACGGCGATCAGCGTCGCGACGAGCATCACCAGGCGCGCCAGGGCGATGACGCCGGACCCGATCGCGCCGGCGGTCGCACCGGCAGCGTCGCGTGTGCGCCAGCCGATCCCACGGCGCCGCACCGGGGCGGGCTCGGCGCGCGCCGGGCCTTCCGTGGCTGCACCTTCGCGCGGCCGCGCGGCGGGCGCCTGGCCAACCGGAGCGCGTTCGGCACCGGTCATCGTCGTCGTCCCGGGCCGGCCCGTCTCGATCGGGCCTTCACCGGCGGGGGCTTCGGCTTCACGCCTGCGCCTCAGTCTCATCGCGGCACCTTCCTTCCTTCGAGCAGCGTGCCCGGAGGCGGTGCCTGCCGGGCCCTGTCATCTCCGTACCCGCGATCGCCGAGCCTAAGCCGCGAACTGGCCTCCCAGGCACCTCCCCGGAGCAGTCCGGGCGAGCAGCGGGCGCCGGCGCACGCGCGCCGGCGCTGGCGCTGGCCTCAGCTCACTTCGGCTGATGCACGATCCGGATGTAGGGGCGCGGTGATTCCCACCCATCGGGGTAGAGGTCTTTGGCCTGCTCGTCGGTGACCGAGCCCGCGATGATCACGTCATCGCCGTCTTTCCACTGGGCGGGCGTCGCGACTTTGTGCTTTGCGGTCAGCTGCAGCGAGTCGATCACGCGGAGCACCTCGTCGAAGTTCCGCCCCGTCGTCATCGGGTAGACGAGGATCAGCTTGACCTTCTTGTCGGGGCCGATCACGAACACGTTGCGCACCGTCTGGTTGTCGGCGGGAGTGCGCGTCAACGGGTCGCCCTCGGTGCCACCGGGCAGCATCCCGTAGAGCTTCGAGACGTTGTAGTCGGCGTCGCTGATGATCGGGTAGTTCGGGGCGGTGCCCTGCGTCTCCTCGATGTCCTTCGCCCACTCCGCATGGCGGTCGGTCGGATCGACCGACAGGCCGATGATCTTCACGCCGCGCCGGTCGAACTCCGGCTTGATCGACGCCATGTACCCGAGCTCGGTGGTGCAGACCGGCGTGAAGTCCTTCGGGTGGCTGAACAGCACCGCCCACGAGTCGCCGATCCAGTCGTGGAATTTGATCCTGCCCTCGGTCGTGTCCGCCTCGAAGTCAGGCGCCGTGTCGCCAAGTGATAGGGACATCCTCGTCATTCTCCTGTTCGTCGCGCCCGTCGGGCGGGCGTTCTTAAGTTCACCTTCCAGCCTAGCCACATGCGGATAGGATCGGAAGATGATCGTCGTCACGGGGCGCGTGCAGATACCGGCGGAGCGCCGTGAGGAGTTCCTGGCGGTCGCCGGGGCGATGTGCGCGGCCTCGCGCGAGGACGACGGCTGTATCGGCTATCGCGTCTATGAGGATCTCGAGCAGCCGAACCGGTACGTCTTCATCGAGGAGTGGCGCGACGACGAGGCGCTGCAGAGCCACTTCTCCCAGCCGCACACGGGCACGTTCATGGGCGCGCTCGTGCCGATGCTCGCCGCGCCGGCTGACGCGCTGTTCCACACCGTCGCCGCGACGCTCCGGCTGGATCCGGCGCGGGGCCTCGTCGCCGTCGACTAGAGGCCCCGCCCCGGCGCAGCTCAGATGCCGCTGGGGGTCCCGCGGGTGCCCGGTTCCTGCACGGGCTGCGAGTTCGGCGGAACGGTGACCGGCGCTTTCGCCGTGCAGCCGCCTTCCCCGCCTTCGCCGCCGACGAATTCGACCTTCGGCAGCCCCTTGGGCTTCTTGAAGATCGGCGGCGCGGCGAAGTTGAACGCCCCGGTCAGGTCATTGGTGGTTTCACGCCGCCACGCGCTGAGGTTCGGCACTTCGACGCCGAAGCGCGTCTCGAGGAAGCGCAGCATCGAGGTGTGGTCGTAGACCTGCGAGGAGACCAGCCCGCCGCGGCTGAACGGCGAGACGACGAGCATCGGCACGCGGAAGCCGAGCCCGATCGGGCCTTTGACCCCGCCCGAGTTGTTCGTGATGTCCGGAGCCGTCAGGTACTCCCCGGCGGTTTCCAGGGGCGGCGCCGGCGGTGCGACGTGATCGAAGAAGCCGCCGTTCTCGTCCCACGTGATCAGGATCGCCGTTTTTTCCCACGTCGATTTGTGGCCCATCACCCGTTTGAGCAGATCCGCGACGACGGCCTCGCCGATCTTCGCGCTCGAGTTGCCGGGGTGCTCGGTTTCGGCGGCTGAGGTGTTGATCCACGAGACCTGCGGCAGTTCGCCGTGATTGAGGTCGTGCTTGAACGATTTCGGATAGCTGTTCGCGAACGCTTTGCTCGCGAGCGCCGGGTCGGTCTTGAAGTTTTTGAAGTACTCCAGCGGGTTGTCCTCGAAGCCGAGGGTGGGCCCGTCGTAGACCTTCCATGAGATGCCCGCGGTCGTCAATGCCTCCGGCATCGTCTCCCACGTGAACTTGCCCGAGGCGCGCGGATCGCCTTTCTCCAGCGTCTCCAGGAGCGGTCCTCCGTTGGCCCCGCCCGGGTCGATCGTGCCCGTCATCGAGTACAGGCGGTTCGGGTCCGTTGGCCCGAGCACCGAGCAGTGGTAGTGGTCGCACAGCGTGAACGCGTTGGCGAGCGCGTGGTAGAACGGGATGTCGGCTTTCTCGTGGTAGCCCATCGTCGCGGGCCCCGCCTGCGAGCCGTCCTTTTCCAGGTGCGTGCGCACGAATTCGTCCATCGCGCCGTTGTTCCAGCTGCGGTGCTGGGGCTGCCAGCTGTGAGTGATGTCAGGGAAGCACTGCGCGACGTTGTTCGTTTCCAGGTGGAACGGGAGCAGCTTGTTTTCGAAGCCTTCGGCGGGATAGCCTTCCTGTTCGTAGACGGCTTTCGCGCCCGGGCTGCCGAAGCCCTCGACGCCGCTGTAGGTGCCGAAGTAGTGATCGAACGAGCGGTTCTCCTGGATCAGGATGATCACGTGCTCGATGTCCGACAGTTTGCCCGGCGGCGGTGTCGCCGCGGCGCTGGCCAGCTGCACCAGCGGATCGCTGCTCAGCGCGACGGCACCCGCCGCGATACCCGCCTGCAGCACCTGCCGGCGTGTCAGTCCCGAATCCATTCCCGACCCCTCTCCTCGTCGCGGCCGCCTCGACCGCCCCTCGATTGAAATGCGACGGGCAGCTTGTGACTCCCCAGACCCCTCCCGCCGTGTAAAGGGCAACATACTCCCAATGGTGCCCTTTGATCAAGCCGAGTTCGCTCGAGACGCCCCGCCCGAGGGGCTCGGGACGGCGGCTCGTTCAGGCGGATGAAGCGCGATCGGCCGCGTCTCGCGCGTCCCCGATGACGGCTCGAACGCGCTCGCCCTTTGGATCGAACAACGGCTCGCGCGTCACCTCGCCGGGCACCCAGCGCCCGAAGATGTCGATCTCGACGGCCGCGCCCGTCTCGACCTCGGCCGGTAGGTAGGCGTACGCGATCGAGCGCTCGACCGAGTAGCCGTAGCCGCCGCTGGTGACGCGCCCGACCACGGTGCCGCCGACGCGCACGGGCTCGTTGCCGAGCGCTACCGAGCGCGGGTCCTCGAGCACCAGGCAGCGCAGCCTTCGCCGTGGCGTAGCCGGCACACCGTCGCCGAGCGCATCGGCGCCGATGAAGCCGCCGTCGCTCTTCACGCAGAAGCCGAGCCCCGCCTCCATCGGTGTCTCGTCGGGGGTGATGTCCGCGGCCCAGACGCGGTAGCCCTTCTCCAGGCGCATCGAGTCGATCGCCTTGTAGCCCCCCGCGACGAGCCCATGCTCGCGCCCTCCCTCCCACAGCGTGTGCCACAGGGCGGCGCCGTACTCAGTCGGGCAGTACAGCTCCCAGCCGAGCTCCCCGACGAACGTCACGCGGAGCGCCCGAACGGGGACATCGCCGACGGTCAGGTCGCGCATGCTCATGTAGGGGAAGTCGAGCCGGTCGGGGGTCAGCGGCGCGAGGATCTCGCCGGCGCTCGGGCCCCACAGGCCGAAGCAGGCCCACCGAGCCGTCACGTCGCTGCAGCGCACGCTGGCGTCGCTCGGCGCGTGCCGGCGGATCCAGCTCAGGTCGTGGTTGCCGAAGGCCGTGCCCGTGACGATCGAGAACAGCTCCGGCTCGACGCGCGTGACCGTGAAGTCGCACTCGATGCCGCCGCGGCGGTTGAGCATCTGCGTGTAGGTGATCGCGCCGACTTCGCCCGCGACGCGGTTGTCGCAGAGGAGTTCCAGAAAGCTCGCCGCGCCCGGACCGGCGACCTCGAGCTTCGCGAAGGACGACTCGTCGAACAGGCCGGCGCGCTCGCGCGTGGCGAGGTGCTCGGCGCCGATCGCCGGCGACCAGTGCATCCCGGCCCAGCCGCGGGGGCGCAGCGCCTCCTGGCCCGCCGGTGCGTTGGACTCGTACCAGTTGACTCGCTCCCAGCCGGACTTCTCACCGAACGCCGCACCGTGCGCGGCATGCCACGGGTACGCGCTCGACGTGCGCAGTGGACGCCCGGCGAGACGCTCGTGTCCGGGGTAGCGGATGTCGTAGTAGGTCTCGTAGACCTCGCGCGTGCGCGCAAGCGTGTACGACGGCGAGCGGTAATGCGGGCCGAAGCGCCTGATGTCCATCTCCCACATGTCCTGCCCGGGCTCGCCGCCGAGGATCCACTCGGCCATCGCCTTGCCGACCCCGCCCGCGCCGGCCAGGCCGTGCGCGCAGAAGCCGGCCGCGACGAAGAATCCGGCGACCTCGCTCTCGCCGAGGCAGAACTCGTTGTCCGGCGTGAACGCCTCCGGGCCGTTGATCAGCCGTGTGACGGTGATCTCGTCCATCGCCGGCACCCGCTGCCGGGAGTTCGCCGCGATCTCCTCGAAGCGGGGCCAGTCCTCTTCGAGCAGCCTGCCGTTGAAGTCGGGCGGGATCGCGTCGAGCAGGTGCTGATCGAGCGCCCACGGCGCCGAGCGGCGCTCGTAGCCGCCCATGATCAGCCCACCGCCCTCCTCGCGGAAGTAGATCAGCAGGTCCGGGTCGCGCAGCGTCGGCAGGTGCTCTATCTCCCCGTCCCGCGTGCGGTCGCGGAACGGCTGCGTGACGAGGTACTCGTGGGCGAACGGCACGATCGGGACGCGCACGCCGGCCATGCGCCCGATCTCCGCCGCGAACATGCCGCCGGCGTTGACGACGACCTCGGCCTCGATCGGTCCCCACTCGGTCTGCACGCCGCGTACCCGTTGGCGGCCGGGGGACGGTTCATCGAGGTCGATCGCGGTGACGCGCGTATGGGTGAAGATGCGCGCCCCGCCCTCCCGCGCCCCGTCGGCCAGCGCCGTCGTCAGCAGCGACGGGTCGAGGTACCCGTCGGTCGCGAGATAGGACCCGCAGCGCACGCCGTCGCTCGACATCAGCGGGAACATCTCCTGCGCCTGCGCCGGCGAGATCAGCTCGAGCGCCAGCCCGAACGTGCGCGCCCAGGCGACCTGCCGGAGCACCTCCTGCTCGCGCTCCTCGGTGCAGGCGAGGCGGATGCCGCCGCACTCGACCCAGCCGCAGTCAAGTGTCCGGTAGAGCTCGACCGAGTCCATCATCATGTGCGTCAGCGGCAGGCTGGAGCGCAGCTGCCCGACCAGGCCGGCCGAGTGGAAGGTGGAGCCGCTCGTCAGCTCGTCGCGGTCGAGCAGCACGACGTCGCGCTCCCCGAGCTGCGCCAGGTGGTAGGCGATCGCCGCGCCGCCGACGCCGCCGCCGATGATCACGACGCGGGCGCGGGCGGGGAGCTCGCGGGGACGGACCACCGCTCAGGCCTCCGCCGCCGCCAGCCAGTCGCCGAGCCGGCCGCCGGCGATAGCCGACCGAAGCCGCGCGAAATGCCGCTCGGCGTACCCGTCGAAGTCGAAGTCCAGATCCGAGACGCAGCCCTGCATCACACCCCAGGCCGCCTCGCGAACGTCGGAGAGCACACGCATCAGCTTCAGCGTCGCGCACTGCCCCCGCGTGGGCGCGGCCCCGTGGTAGGCCCTGAGCAGGCGCTCATCCACGGAGTCCACGAAGCCGTTGTTGACCGATAGGTTGCCGAGGTCGAAGCACGGATGGCCCATGCCCGCGTACTCCCAGTCGACGATCATGATGCGGTCGGCGGTTCGCTCGCGCACGAGATTCCCCGGCAGCAGGTCGTTGTGGCACGGTCGCAGCGCACGCACCGGCAGGGCGGCCGCGATCCGCGCGGCCAGCTCTCGCGCCTCGCCGTACTCGGGCGGAGCGATGACTCCCCTTGCGGCGATGATCCCCGCGTACTCCTCGAGCAGGTCGGGGACCCAGAAGTTCACCGGCAGCGCGACCGCTGCCTCATGAAAAGCGCGCAGCGCGAGCGCGACCTCCTCGGCGCGGGCGGCGATCTGCTCCGAGCCAAGCGGCGCGCAGGCGAGAAACCGCGTGACGAGGCCGCCGTCGAACGTACCCGCGACCGCCGGCGCGATCCCGAGGCCGGCAGCCGCCGAGTTCGCCAGGCGCTCCGCCTCGCGACTGATGCCGAGCAGGTCGGTGTCCTTGCCGTGCAGCCGCACGACGTACTCGTCGTCGCCGAAGCGAACCCTGTAGTTGCGGTTGGTGATGCCGCCCTCAAGAGGGGACGGATCTCCGCCGAGCACTCCCAAGGAGCGCTCCAGGTCGTGCAGGATGTCGTTCAGGTCACCCACCGCTCCGACTCCCCGTTGCTCGATAAGGCACACAACCTATACCTTCAATTGCCATGACCGGCGTGGAAGCCCCAGGCGATTCTGAGTGGGACGCCACCGTGCAGCAGCTGATCGGCGCGGCCGACCTGCAGGCGGCAGCACGTGCCGTCGAGGGCGCCGTCGCGAGGACGCCGACGATCGCCTGCCCGGATCTCGGTCAGGGAATCGGCGCGGCGGTCTCGCTGAAGGCGGAGTGCCTGCAGTTGACGGGTTCGTTCAAGCTGCGCGGCGCGCTCAGCCGCGTCGCCGCGCTCGGCGCGTCAGCGGAGCGCGGGCTGGTCACGGCCAGCGCCGGCAACCACGCCCGGGCCGTGGCCGAGGCGGCGCGCTTGCGCGGCGTCGGCTGCGACGTGTTCATGCCTCGCGACGCCACGGTCTCGAAGGTGCTGGCGGCGGAGGAGCTCGGTGCCCGCGTGCGCCTCGAGGGCGCCTCCGTCGACGACGCGCTCGAGCAGGCGCTGCGGCTCGCCGAGGAGACGGGGGCGGCATTCGTACATCCGTTCGACGACATCGACGTGATCGCCGGGCAGGCGACGCTCGGGATGGAGCTGCTCGAGGACGTGCCGGACCTGGCTCGGGTGGTGGTCCCGGTCGGAGGAGGGGGCCTCGCCAGCGGCATCGGCATCGCCCTGCGACGCGCCGGTAGCGACGCGCTCCTGGTCGGCGTGCAGGCGGCGGCGTGCGCTCCCTATGTCGCCGCGCTCGCCGGTGAGCCGGTGCAGCACTCGAGCGCGATGACGATCGCCGACGGCGTCGCCGTCAAGCAACCGGGCAGGCTCACGCTGCCGCTGCTGCGCGAGCTGCTGGACGACCTCATCGTCGCCGAGGAGGATCAGATCGCCGATGCGATGGTGTTCCTCGCCGAGCGCGCGAAGCTCGTCGCCGAGGGCGCCGGAGCGATCGCCGTGGCCGCGCTGCTGAGCGGCCGGCTCGCCCCGGTCGCCGGCACGACCGTCGCGATCGTCTCGGGTGGCAATGTCGACAGCGGCCTGTTCGCCTCGCTGCTGCTGCGCCACGAAGCCGCAGAGGGGCGCCGCGTTCGGATCTTCACCCGTGTGCCCGACCGCCCCGGGGGCCTTGCGGAGCTGCTCGGCCTGATCGCCACGGCGCGTGCCAATGTCGTCAGCGTCGAGCACCTGCGCGAAGCCGTGCCGCTGCACGTGCGCGAGACCGCCGTCGAGCTGACGCTCGAGACGCGCGGACCCGGCCACACCGAGGAGGTGCTCGGCGTGCTCGCCGTTGGCGGCTACGACGCCCGCATCGGCTGAGCTGCGCACCATTCCCGGCCGCCGGGCGCGGCCCTCGGGCGCCCGGTGCTAGGGGAGCACAGAGGCGCCCGCCAGGAACCCGCGCCAGCGCCGACGCGCCTGCTCGCGCTCGTCCGCTCCGATCCTGGGCAGCACCGTCCGCACGGGCCCCAGCCCGATCGCGGCCTGGTGCACGCTCTCGAAGATCCCGCTGCCGACGCCGGCGAGCATCGCGGCGCCCAGCACGGTCGTGTCGGCGCGGCCGACGGACAGCGGGAGTCCGAGCACGTCGGACTGGATCTGGAGCAGCGTCTCGTCGTTGCTCAGCCCGCCGTCGACGTGCAGCGTCTCGATCGGCGCGTGGGCGGCCATTGCCTCGACGATGTCCGCCACCCGCCATGCGATCCCCTCCAGCGCCGCCCGTGCGATCTGTCCGGGCCGGGTTGCCCCGTGCAGTCCGGCGATCACGCCGCGCGCGCCCGGCTGCCACCACGGCGCTCCGAGCCCGGCGAGCGCCGGCAGGACCATCACGCCGCCGCTGTCGGGTGCCTCCGCCGCCGCGCGCGTCAGCTCCGGCACGTCGGCGGCGAGGCCGAGACCGCCCGCCAGCCACTCGAGCAGGGCGCCCGCCGTGAACACGCCGCCGTCGAGCGCGTACGCGACCGCGCCGATGCCGCCGTCCTCGCCCGGGGCGGCCCAGGCGACGGTGGGCAGGAGGCCCTCGGCGCGCGCGAGCCGGTCGGTCCGGGCGAGCACGAAAACGCCGGTCCCGTAGGTCGCCTTCGCTTCCCCCGGACGCACTGCTCCCGAGCCGGCCAGGGCAGCCTGCTGGTCGACCACCTGGGCGCTCAGCTGCAGCTCGTGGCTCCAGCGGCCACTGCGAAGTCGCCCCAGCCGCCCGTAGGTGGGGCCCGCACGTGGCAGCCACCGGCGGCGGATGCCGAACGCGGCGAGCAGCTGCTCGTCCCAGTCGCGTCCGCCGAGCGCCAGCAGCTGTGTGCGCGACGCGGTCGAGAGGTCCGTCGCGAAGCCTCCGCCGAGGCGATCGGCGATGAACGCGTCGACCGTGCCGAGGCGCAGGGTCCCCCGTTCGGCCGCCCGCGCGACAGCAGCGTCGTGGCTGAGCAGCCAGGCGAGCTTGCCGGCCGAGAAGTACGGGTCCAGCGGTAGCCCTGAGCGCGCCGGCACGGTCGGGTCGATCCGCTCGAGCAACCCCTCCTGGCGCTTGTCCTGCCATACGACGATCGGCGTGAGCGGCTGGGGCTCGCCGGCCTCCCATGCCAGCACCGACTCTCCCTGGTGGGCGAGTCCGGCGAACACCGCGGCCTTCGCCGGGGCGGCCTCGAGCACCTCGGCGACGGAGTCCAGCACCGCCTCGAGCACGGCCTGCCCGTCCTGCTCGACGAGCCCAGGGCCGGGGTGGGAGGTCGCGACCGGGCGGCGCGCCTCGGCGAGCGGCTCGAGCGCCCGGTCGAACAGCGCCGCCTTGACGGCCGTCGTGCCCTCGTCGATGCCCAGCAGCAGCGGCTCGCCATCGGTGTCGTCGTGCGCCGGGCTCACGCGCCCTCCTCCTCGGCCCGCCGTGAGCGCTCCGCGGCGAGCTGCCACCAGGGAGGCGCCGGCGTACGCGCCGGCAGCGCGGTCTCGCGCGGGGTCTCGCGCAGACGCAGCCCGGCGACCCCGCCGAGCAGCCGGGCGACGAGCTCGCCGATGCCGAGCGCGGCCGTGAGGCCGGTCGAGCGGATCGCCCCCACGTTGACGAGGGCGGGCAGGACCGTCGAGGGAGCGATCGCGTAGTTGGCGCCGCGCCCGGCGGGCCGCAGCCCGGCGTAGGCCGCGATCGGCTCGGCTCCCTCGAGCGCTGCGAACATGCGACGCGCCTTCTCGAGGATCAGCTCCCCGGCATCGGGCTCGACGCGCCAGTCGCCCTTGTCGGCGCGGTCGCGCGCGGTCGGCCCGGCGATCACGTGACCGTCGATCGTCGGGAACACGAGCACGCCCTTGCCCGCCGCGGAGGGAAGCGGCAGCAGGATCTCGCGCAGCGGCTCGGCAGGCTGCTCGAAGACGAGGAACTCTCCCTTGCGCGGGTACACCTCGAACGGCGCCGGTCCGGCGCTGGCGGCGAGCTCGTCGGCGTACAGCCCCGCGCAGTTCGCGACCCCGCGCACGAGCAGCCGTTCCCCGCTCGCCAGCTCGACCCGCACGCCGCCGTTCTCGCCGCGCCCGATCGCCGCCACCGGCGCGCCGAGCCGCACGTCCGCCCCCCTCGCGCGAGCACGGTCGGCGAGCGCCTCCGTGAAAGCGACCGGGTCTGTGATCGACTCGCCGGGTACGAACAGCTCGCCCGGCCCACGCGCCTCGACGGCAACCCCGTTCGCATGTGCGTTGGCGGCGAGACGCTCGACCGTCGCGACCTGCGACGGGTCGCCGCGCAACAGCGCGCCGCAGCGCTCGAGCACGATCCCGAGCTTCGGCAGGAGCGCCGTGCGCAGCACGGCCGAGCGCAGGATCAGCTCTGTC
>JAOPZS010000132.1 GCA_025963965.1 Solirubrobacterales bacterium | reverse complement strand
GGCTCGCCGAGCACGGGCGCCGCGCGCTCGCGGTGCGCTCGCGCCCGGCCGATACGTCGCGCCGGCTGAGCGAGCATGGCCGGCGCGCAGTGCTGGAGCGGGCGCGCCGCCTGGCTCTGCTCTCGCGCGCGCCCGCGGCACATCTCGAGCGTCAGCGGACACGGCTTCACCAGCAGCTGCGTGAGATTCGCGCCGGGTCGCGGCGGCGGCTGGGCGACGAGCGGCTCCGGACGGGCACGCGGGCGCTGGTCGTGGCGCGCAAGGCGGACTCGACGATGCGCGAATGCCGGGAGCGCCAACCGCGCGAGCTGCAGCAGCTGGCGCTCGCGCTGGCCGGGCACGATCCGCAGCGGACGCTGGAGCGCGGCTACGTGCTGGCCAGCACGCCCGACGGACGGCCGTTGTCGAGCGCTGCCGCCGCGCGCGTGGCCGGTGAGCTCTCGCTGCGCTTCGCCGACGGTGAGCTGCCGGCGCAGGTGCGCGAGCGATGAGCGCCGAGGCCCAAGGCGGGGGCGCCGGCGCAGCGGACGGGCCGGGCGAGGCCGCGGCGCCGCCGCTCGCCCAGCTCACCTACGAGCAGGCCGCGGCACGGGTGGAAGAGATCATCAAACGGCTGGACTCCGGCGAGGCGAGCCTGCAGGAGACGCTCGCGCTGGTGGCCGAGGGCAAGGGCCTGATCGAGCAGTGCGCCGGCGAGCTGGCCGCCGTCGGCAGCGCTCTCGAGGAGCTGAAGCTCGACGAGCTCGTCGCGCGCCTCGAGCGGGAGGCGGCAGGTTGAGCACGTGGGAGCAGGTGGCCGGGATCGAGGTGACGATCGACGACTACGAGCTGGAGGGCCTCGAGCAGGCGGTCTCGAGCGACTTCCTGCGCAAGAGCACGTTGATCAGGATGCGCGGAGACGGACAGGAGGGGGTCGGAGAGGACGTCACCTACGACAACGTCGATCAGGAGATCCTGCAGGCCACGGGCTCTACGCTGCCGCTGCGTGGGCGCTACACGATCGCGGGCTTCTGCGAGCACCTGGCGAGCCTCGAGCTGTTCGCGCAGGCGCCGCAGCGCGAGGTATCTCAGCGCTACCGCACCTGGGCGTACGAGTCGGCGGCGCTCGACCTGGCGCTCGCGCAGGCCGGCGAGACGCTCCATTCGGTGCTGGGCCGCGCGCCTGAGCCGGTGCGCTTCGTCGTCTCGCTGCGGCTCGGCGAGCCGCCTACGCTCGAGCCGCTGCATCGTCGGCTGGACCCGTACCCGGGGACGCGCTTCAAGCTCGACCCGACGTCCTCGTGGGATGAGGAGCTGATCGCCGAACTGGTCGGGACGGGGGCGGTCGACTCGGTCGACTTCAAGGGCCTCTACACGGGAACCGTCGTCGACCAGCCGGCCGACCCGGTCCTGTACGAGCGGGTCGTCACGGCCTTCCCGCAGGCGTGGATCGAGGACCCGAAGCTGACGCCCGAGATCGACGGGCTGCTGGCCGCCCATCGCGACCGCTTCTCCTGGGACGCCCCGATCCACTCGATCGAGGACATCGAGGCGCTGCCGTACCCGCCGAAGATGGTCAACATCAAGCCGTCGCGCCTCGGTGGCCTGCGCAACCTGCTCGAGGCGTATGACTACTGCGCCGAGCGCGGGATCGGCAACTATGGCGGCGGCCAGTTCGAGCTCGGTGTCGGACGCGGCCAGAACCAGTATCTGGCGTCGCTGTTCCACGCCGACGCTCCCAACGACGTCGCACCGACCGGCTTCAACCTGCCGGACACGCCGTCGGGGCTGCCGAGCAGCCCGCTCGCCCCGGCGCCCGCCCCGGTGGGCTTCCGCTGGGGCTGAGCGAATCGCGGCGAGAGTGCAGCGGCGGCGCGAGTGTGCGCCGCGCCGGGGCCGCAGCACGTGAGCGCAACTTCCGTGCCGCTGGAACGTTTGCTGCGGCAGAGCCGGTAACGTCGGTTCGAGCCACCGGGAGAGGCTCAGGCCGCTCCGGGGGCGCTGCAAGTCACCTCGGCACGAAAGAGGTCTCCGTGATTCCGGCGAGCAGAGGCGCCGCAAATCGTTTCACTGCGCTCGCGACCGCGCTGCTGGCGGCGGCTGTGGGGTGCTGCTGTGCCACCCCGGGAGCACTGGCGTCGAACATCGGCGGGACCTCGGCGGGGGGTGCCACGACCCCTGTGAAGTCCACGACGATCAGCGCGCACGTTACGAGCGTGAGGATCACGAGCGTCGCCTGCACGCCTTCGACTCGATGCAGCGGCAACCCCCGCCAGGTCTCGACGCACGGGACGCTGCTGGTGAACGGCGTCGGCATCGGGCCCGGGATGGTGCTCGGCTTCCCGAAGAAGCCAGGCGCTCGCGTGACCGTGAGCTCGCCGTCCTCGCGGCTGCGCAAGACCTCCAGGGGGTTGATGGTGACCGTGCCGAAGGCGGCCCACTCGGGGCGCCTCATGATCCTCCTGAGCCACGGCCGCTACACGAGCTCGTACGGCCCGATCTACGTCTACAAGCACGCGCTGCACCCGCCCGCCGCGAAAGTCACCTCGCCGGTGCGCGCCGGCGGCGTCGCGGCGGGCGCGCTGGAAGGCCAGGGCATGTGGATCTGGTACGTGAGCAAATCGAGCGGCGGGTCGGTGCCGGCGATCATCGCCCAGGCGCACGCGGCCGGAGTGATGACGGTGTTCGTGAAGAGCTCGGACGGGTCGAGCAACTACTGGAGCCAGTTCTCGCCGCAGCTCGTCGCTGAACTGCACGCGGGCGGCCTGAAAGTCTGCGCGTGGCAGTACGTGTACGGGACGAGCCCGGCGGGTGAGGCGGCGCTGGGCGCGCAGGCCGTCGCCAACGGCGCCGACTGCCTCGTGATCGACGCCGAGGCGGAGTACGAAGGCAAGTACTCCGCTGCCCAGACCTACATCTCGACGCTGCGCGCGAAGATCGGCGCCACCTACCCCCTGGTGCTTGCGACCTTCCCGTACGTCTCCTACCACGGCGCGTTTCCCTACTCGGTGATGCTCGGCCCCGGCGGCGCGCAGTTCAACGCACCGCAGATGTACTGGAAGGACATCGGCGTGTCGGTCGACACGGTCTACGCGAACACGTACATCGCCAACCGCATCTATCAGCGCCCGATCTTCCCGCTCGGACAGACATACGGTGGCGTCTCCTCGGCCGACATCCTGCGCTTCCGCGAGGAGGCCGTCGCCTACGGCGCCGCCGGGTGGTCGTTCTGGGATTGGCAGGAGACGAACGCCTCCGGCTGGAGCACGCTGGCAGCCCCGATGGCGCCACTGACCAGCGTCACTCCGAACACGAGCTATCCGGAACTGGCGAAAGGCAGCAAAGGCGACCAGGTGCTGTGGCTGCAGGAGCACCTGGCGGCAGCCGTGCCGACGCAGGAAACGACAGGCAGCTTCGGCAGCCAGACGACGAGCAACCTCGGAGCCTTCCAGAGCGCCCACGGGCTCCCTCCGACGGGCACCGCCACCGCCGCAACCTGGGCGGCGCTGCTGTCGCTGGCGCCCGTCGAAGTGCACTGGACGGGCAAAGGCCCCACCGGCTGAACGCGCACCCCCGCCGGGTCCTGACATCGTCACGGTGCGGGGGAAGTGTCGCGTTGAAGGACGCGTGCGCGTTCGTATCTACGCGGTAAATACCATCGCGCACGGAGCCTCTCGACGGAGACACCCCGCAGACCCCCGTGAATACCATCGCGCACGGTGACTCTCTACGGAGACACCCCGCGGCCCCCAGACGTCCACCCGGCGCTGGGCGCCGGGTGGACGCGGGGACATCAGAGGTGGCGGCTCAGACGCGCTGGATCAGCGTCGCGGTGCCGAGCCCACCGCCGCAGCACATCGTCACGAAGCCGATCTCCTTGTCGGAGCGCTCGAGCTCGTGCAGCAGCGTGGTGATCAGGCGGGCGCCGGTCGAGCCGAGGGGATGGCCGAGGGCCATCGCGCCACCGTTGACGTTGACGCGATCCATGTCGGGCTCGAGCTCTCGGCGCCAGGCGGCGACGACGGGCGCGAACGCCTCGTTGATCTCGATCAGGTCGATGTCGCCGATCGACATCGAGTTGCGCTCGAGGATCTTGCGCGTCGCCGGGATCGGCCCCTCGAGCATTTTCACGGGGTCACAGCCGACGGTCGTCTGATCGACGATCCGGGCCCGGGGGGTGAGCCCGAGCGCCCTGGCCTTCTCGCCGGACATCAGCAGCACGGCGGCTGCCCCGTCGGAGATCTGCGAGGCGTTGCCGGCCGTGATCTTGCCGTCCGGCTTGAACGCCGGCTTCAGCTGCGAGAGCGCCTCGAGGCTCGTTTCGGGACGGATCCCCTGGTCGGTGACGAGCGTCTCGCCGCCGACCGTCATCGGCACGATCTCGCGCTCGAAGCGTCCCTCCTCGGTCGCCTGATGGGCGAGCGCGTGTGAGCGCACGGCCAGCTCGTCGAGCTCCGAACGGGAGATCTCCCACTGGTCGGCGATCATCTCGGCACCGAGGCCCTGCCCGACGATGTTGTGCTTTGCCATCAGCTCGGGTGTGAAGGCGTAGCCGAAGTCCTCCTGCGTCTTCATGCCCGCCGCGAACGGCAGGTGACCCATGTGCTCGACGCCTGAGCCGATCATCGCGTCGTGGACGCCGGCGGCGATCAGGGCGGCCGAGAAGTTGACGGCCTGCTGGGCCGAGCCGCACTGGCGGTCGACGGTCGTTCCGGGCGTCTCGATCGGCAGACCCGCCTGCAGCCAGGCGTTGCGAGCGATGTTGAAGCCCTGCTCGCCGAACTGCTGCACGCAGCCTGCGATCACGTCCTCGACCTCCGAAGCCTCGACGCCGGAGCGCTCGATGACCTCGGTGTAACAGGTCGCCAGCAGCTCGTTCGGGTGGGTGTCCTTGTAGTAGCCCTTCTCCTTGTGGCCGCGTCCGATCGGCGTGCGAACGGCCTCGACGATCACGACTTCCCGGCCCTCTGCTTGCCTCATCTGTGCAGTCCTCTCAGGTGTCGGTTTACCGGCGGCTGGAGCAGCCCGAGCCGGAGCGCCGCAGGGACGACGGGACGCGTCTGGAAAGATGCCCTGACCCTGCAGCGCGTACTCTACCGCTGCCTTGAGCCCCGGCTGGCCACGCGGCCAGGCGGCGAGGGACCGCCAAGAACCCGCGAGCAAAAGGAGCGACGTGAGCAAACGACTGGCCGTAGCGGGAAGCGGAGCGATCGCCTGCGGCCTCGCGGCGACGGCGGCCCATCACGGTCCGGTGCTGCTGCTGGCCCGTTCGGAGAGCTCGGCTGAGAGGGCGCGGGCGACGGTGGAGAAGACGCTGAGCAGGCTCGGCGCCGAGGTCGACCCGGAGCATGTCGAGATCGTCACCGATCCGGGCGCGCTGGCCGAGTCGACGTTCTGCGTCGAGGCGGTCGTCGAGGACCACGACGTGAAGGCGCGCCTGCTCGGGGAGCTGAACGGGATCGTCGGCCCGGACGCGATCCTCGCGAGCACGACCTCGTCGCTCTCGGTCTCCGAGCTGGCGGCCGCCAGCGGACGGCCAGATCGCTTCCTCGGCCTGCACGTCTTCAACCCTGTGACGAAGATGAAGCTCGTCGAGCTCGTGTTCCCGGACACGGCCAGCGAGGACACGCGCCACCGTGCCCTGAAGCTGTGCGAGACGTTCGAGAAGACCCCCGTCGAGGTGCCCGACATCCCGGGCTTCGTCGTCAACAGGCTGCTGTTCCCGTACCTGTTCAGCGCGGTGCGCCTGCTCGAAGAGACCGGCATGGAGGCGGCCGACATCGACACGTGCATGAAGCTCGGCGCGGGTCACCCGATGGGACCGCTGGCGCTGCTCGACCTCGTCGGCCTGGACGTCTCGGCCGCGATCGGCGAGACGATCGGGGAGCCCGTCCCGCCGCGAGTCCGGGAGCTGATCGCAGCTGGCGCCCTGGGCCGAAAGAGTGGGCAGGGCCTGCACGCCTACTGATCGTTCGGCGGCGGGGAGCCTGCCGCGCCTGCAAGATTTAACGTCCGTAAAGGGACTTTTAGGTCGCGTTCATCAACGTGGCGATACTTGTTCGTGCGACGTCAAAGTCGCAACGCACACCCGCCTCCTCCCAGTGCGCACGATCCGGCCCGCTCCCCCCGCGGGCCGGACGTGTTTAAGAGCGCCCCTCGGCGGCGTCGTCGCGCTGTCCGGGGCGCGCCACCGAACGGCGCTCGCGGATGCGGACGGACTCGATGCGGTTGTCGCGGACGGACTCGACGCGGATCGAGTAGCCGTCGGCGTTGACGGTGTCGCCGCGGCGCGGCAGCCGGCCGATCTGGGCGAACACGAAGCCGCCGATCGAGTTGTAGGCGTCGCTGTCGACCGGGAGGTTCAGCCCGTAGTCGGCGAGGTCGGTGACGGCGACGTGGCCGCGCACGAACCAGTCGCCGTTGGCCAGGCGGCGCACCTCGCCCGCAGCCGGGTCGGTCTCGTCGGCGATCTCGCCGACGACCTCCTCGATGATGTCCTCGACGGTCACCACGCCGACCACCCGGCCGTACTCGTCGACGACGACTGCCATCGACGTGCGGCCCCGCTGCAGATCGGCCAGCAGGTCGTCGAGCGGCTTGGTCTCGGGCACGATCAGCGCGTCGTGGACGACGGGGGCGATCGGCGCGTCGGGGCCCTCGGCCATCAGCAGCCCGGCGAGCTCTGAGACGTGCACGATGCCCTTGACGCGGTCGCGGTCTTCGTTCTCGGTCACCACGAGCCGGGTGTGCCCGCTGGACACGCACAGCGCGATCGCCGCGCCGACGCTCTGGGAGGCGTCGAGCGTGACGACGGCCGGGATGGGCGTCATCACCTGGCGTGCTTCCTGTTCGTGCAGGTGGAAGACCCCGGTGAGCATTCCGGCCTCCCCCGGATCGATGTGCCCGCCCGCGTATGACTCTGCGATCAGCCGCTTGAGCTCGTCGCTCGAGCCGGCGTCGCGCTCGGCCGTGATGTCCACCCCGACCAGTGTCAGCAGGCGGTTGGAGAAGGCGGTCAGCATCACGATCAGCGGGTGGAAGAAGACGCTGAACGCCTGCAGCGGACGGGCGACGCGCCGGGCGACGGACTCAGCGCGATCGATCGCGTAGAACTTGGGGACCATCTCGCCGCCGACGAGCTGCACGAGCGCGATCACGGCAAAGGCGATCACGGCGAGGAGCACCGAGGCCACGCCGTGGCTCCAGGCGCTGCCGAGGGCGTCCTTCAGCAGCGCCGCGAGCGCGGGCTCGCCGAGCGCGCCGATCGCGATCGAGGTCATCGTCACGCCGATCTGGACGGCGGAGATGTACTCGTTGACCTGCGAGAGCTGATGCAGCGCGAGCGCGGCGCCCTTCGCGCCTTCGTCGCGCATCACTTCCAGGCGCGCGCGGCGCGAGCGCACGAGGGCATACTCGGCGATCACGAAGAAGGCGTTGATCGCGACCAGGACGATCGCGAGGATGACCTTGAGGCCGTTCACGCGCGGGCTACGGTCCCCGCGAGCTGCCCTGAGCCTGACCCGGTGCCCCGTCCGGCCTTGGCGTAACGCCGGCGGACCGGCGGGGCCACGCTACTTCGGGGAAGTTCTTCGTCGTCGTTCATCGAGTGTGTCAGCAGTTCAAAGGTAGCAAGGCGCTCCGGCGGAAGATCGCCGCCGGCGGCCGGTCAGGACAGTCCGTCGATGCGCCCGGCGAGGTCGAAGTCGGCCTTCGTGAGGCCGCCCTCGGAGTGCGTCGAGAGCGTGAGGAGGACCTTGTTCCAACCGTGAAGGAGGATGTCGGGATGATGATCGGCGGCCTCCGCGGCGTCCCCGACGCGGTTGACGAACGCGAGCGCAGCGGCGAAGTCGGCGAGCTTGAACTCGCGCTCGATCGACGGCGGCCCCTCGCCCGTTGCGAACCGCCAGCCGTCGAGCGCCGACAGGCCGTCCTCGACCTCCAGATCTGTGAGTCGCGCCATCGAGGCGAGACTACCCCGATCCGGACTCAGCCGACGTAGAGTCTGAGGATGCGCATCGTCAGCCTCGTCCCGCACTCCACCGAGCTGCTGTTCGCGCTCGGCCTGAACGAGGAGATCGTGGGCGTCACCCACGAGTGCGACTACCCGCCCCAGGCGGCCGCCCTGCCGGATGTCACCCACGACGTGCTGGCACCCGGGCTGAGCGCCGGCGAGATCGACGCGGCGGTCAGGGAGCGCACTCAGGCGGGCGAGGCGATCTACGAGCTCGACACGGCGGCGCTGCGCGATCTCGAGCCGGACCTGATCGTCACGCAGGCGCTCTGCCCGGTGTGCGCCGTCTCCTACGAGGACGTCGCCCGGGTCGCTGCCGAGCTGCCGTCGCATCCGCGCGTGATCGCACTCGACCCGAAGACGCTCGGCGAGACCCTCGGCGACATCCGCACGCTCGCCGAGGCGACGGGCCGGCGCCGCGAGGGGGTGGAGCTGATCGCCCGCAGCGCAGGCCGGATCGACCGTGTGCGCCTCGCCGTGCGCGGCCGGCGCCGTCCCCGCGTAGCCGCTCTGGAGTGGCTGGACCCGGTGTTCGTGGCGGGGCACTGGACGCCGCAGCTGATCGAGCTGGCCGGCGGCGAAGACGTGTTCGGCCTGGCAGGCGAGCCCTCGGAGACGATGACGTGGGAGCAGGTTGCGGAGGCTGGGCCGGAGATCGTCGTTGCGATGCCGTGCGGCTATGACGCGGCGCGCGCCCACGACGAGGCGTTGGCCCATGCCGTTCGCCTGCGTGAGCTGGGCGCCGGGAGGGTCGTCGCGGTCGATGCCTCGGCCTACTTCTCGCGCCCGGGTCCGCGGCTCGTGGACGGCCTCGAGCTGCTCGCGGCGCTGCTGCATCCGGGGCACCTCGACGACATTCACCTCGCCGGCCGCGCGATCGAGCTCGAGACCCTGCAGACGGGCTGACGCGCTGCAGTTCGGCGGGCCGGTCCAGGCCGGCTCAGGCGAAGCCCGATCCTGTCGCTTTGGCGACGACGAGCGAGGCGGCGACGGCAGCCACGGCGAGCGCGGCGCAGACGGCGAAGCCGAGCCATGGCACCCGGCGCTGGTCGGCCGTGCGGATCGCAAAGGCGGCGAGCGCGCCGCCGATCAGCCCGCCGATATGGGCGCCGACGGAGATGTTGGCGAAGGCGAAGCTGAAGATCAGGTTGATCAGGATCAGGCCGCCGATCCCGGACTCCA
>JAOPZS010000085.1 GCA_025963965.1 Solirubrobacterales bacterium | reverse complement strand
TGTCGAGGAAGCGGGATGCCAGCCAGCGCATGATGTAGTCGGGCATCGACTTGGCGAAGGGGATCTCCGTGTTGCCCGTGATGCCCTCCGGCTCGAAGCGCATGTAGCTGAACTTCTGCACGAGCGTTTCGAGCGGCACGCCGTACTGCAGCGCGATCGAGATCGCCGTCGCGAACGAGTTCATCATGCCCCGCAGCGTTGAGCCCTCCTTGCCGATGTCGGTCAGGAAGATCTCGCCGACGCTGCCGTCGGGGTACATGCCCGCCGTGATGTAGCCCTCGTGTCCGCCGATCGAGAACTTGTGTGTGATCGACTGACGCTCGCGTGGCATGCGCTTGCGCCGCGGCCCCGCCTCGGCGAGCGCCTTGCCGACGGCCTGCTCGACGATCTCATCGACGTTGGCCGGAGCCTTCTCCTGCGCGTCGGTCCGCAGCGCCTGTGCCGTCTTTGAGCCGTCGCGGTAGATCGCCAGCGCCTTGATGCCCTGGCGCCATGCCTGGATGTACGCGTCGGCGATGTCCTCGACGGTCGACTCCTGGGGCATGTTCACCGTCTTCGAGATCGCGCCCGAGATGAACGGCTGGACGGCGCCCATCATCTTGATGTGGCCCATGTGGCTGATCGCGCGCTCACCGACGGCGACGTCGAAGACGGGCATGTGCGCCTCCTCGAGCCCGGGCGCGCCGACGATCGTGCCGTGCTCGGCGAGGTGCGCCTCGATCTGCTCGACCTGCGGCTCGGAGTAGCCGAGCGTCGCGAGCGCGAGCGGCACGGTGCGGTTGACGATCGTCATCTGCCCGCCACCGACGAGCTCCTTGAACTTGACCAGCGAGAAATCCGGCTCGACGCCGGTCGTGTCGCAGTCCATCAGGAACGAGATCGTGCCGGTCGGAGCGAGCACGGTCGCCTGTGCGTTGCGGTAGCCGAGCTTCGCGCCGAGCTCGACGGCCTCGTCCCATGAGCGTCGGGCGGCGGCCAGCAGCTCGCTGTCGACACCGACCTGATCCGGGATCGCGTAGGAGGAGTCGCGATGCATGCGCATCACCGCGTTGTGCGGCTCGCGGTTCTCGGCGTAGCGGTCATACGGGCCGAGCGCTCCGGCCACCTCGGCCGATCGCCGGTAGGCGCGGCCGGTCATCAGCGCCGTGATCGCGGCGGCTGCTGCGCGGCCCTCGTCGGAGTCGTACGGCATGCCGTTGCTCATCAGGTACGCGCCGAGGTTGGCGTAGCCGAGCCCGAGCTGCCGGAAGGCGCGCGCGTTGGCGGCGATCTCGTCGGTCGGGTAGCTCGACGGCCCGACGATGATCTCCTGGGCGAGCAGCACGATGTCGACCGTGTGCTCGAACGCCTCGACGTCGAGCGTGCCGTCGGGACGGCGGAACTTCATCAGGTTCAGGGAGGCGAGGTTGCAGGCCGAGTCGTCGACGTGCATGTACTCGCTGCACGGGTTCGACGCGTTGATCCGCCCGCTGGCAGGGGAGGTGTGCCACCGGTTGATCGTCGTGTCGTACTGCACGCCCGGGTCGGCGCAGCGCCAGGCCGCCTCGGAGATCTCGCGCATCAGCTCGCGTGCCTGGATCGGCTCGCCGACCGGCTCACCGGTGGTGCGCGCGGTCAGGTGCCAGTCGCCGTCGTCCTCGACCGCCTTCATGAACTCGTCGGTGATGCGCACGGAGTTGTTGGCGTTCTGGTACTGGATCGAGTAGAAGCCGTCGCCGTCGATCGACATGTCGAAGCCGGCGTCACGCAGCGCCGCGGCCTTGTCCTCCTCCTTGGCCTTGCACCAGATGAACTCGCGAATGTCCGGGTGGTCGATGTCGAGCACGACCATCTTCGCCGCGCGGCGCGTCTTGCCACCGGACTTGATCGTCCCCGCCCACGAGTCCGCGCCACGCATGAACGAGACCGGCCCTGAGGCCGTGCCGCCCTTGGCGAGCGGCTCCATCGAGCCGCGAATCCTCGAGAGGTTGATACCCGAGCCGGACCCGCCGCGGAAGATGTTTCCCTCCTTGGTGTTCCAGCCGAGGATCGACTCCATCGTGTCCTCGACGGACAGGATGAAGCAGGCGCTGCACTGCGGGTGCTCCTCGAAGCCCACGTTGAACCAGACCGGCGAGTTGAAGGCCGCCATCTGGTGAAGAAGGATGTGCGTCAGCTCGTGGTCGAATGCGGTGGCGTCCTCCTCGCTGGCGAAGTAGCCGCCGGCACGCCCCCAGCTGGTGATCGTGTCGGCCACGCGGCTGATCATCTGCTTGACGGAGTGCTCGCGGGCCGGGGAGCCGAGCTGGCCGCGGAAGTACTTCTGGGCCACGATGTTGGTCGCGTTCTGCGACCAGCTCTTCGGAAACTCGACGCCGCTCTGCTCGAAGGCGACGTGGTCGCCATGGCCGATGTGGGCGTCCCGCAGCTCCCACTCCACCGACTCGAATGGATGGGTCCCCGGACTGCTCAGCAGGCGCCGGATCTGAAGGGCCTGACCGGGGGCCGCCTCCGTGGAGACTGTGGTGTGGGGAGCTTCGTTCATCGGACCTTCCTCCTCTGCTGCGCCTGCGTGCGGTCTACCCACTCGAAAGCTGTTGACGGGTCGACCATGGTCCCTCGCGGACCGGACGGAAAAACGGGTGCCGACAGGTCGAATTCAGAGCCTGTTTCCATACTTCATTTTAGTCGTTTCGGCCCCGGCTTCCGGGCAGCGAAAGGCGCTCTGAGCGGCGCTTTCACCAACAGGCGGGGGCAATCGCGGGCTCGCCGCGACGGCGTGACGCTGGTCTCCTCGCGCGAGGCGCACGCCGACGGCGCTCGGCGACCGCAGGGCGGGCGCGACCGGGCCGCTAGTGCCCGAGCCTGACCCAGTCGGTGAATTCGGCCCAGGTGGCCGAGGCGCGGAAGCCGGCCTCGGCGAGTGAGTGACGAGCTGACAGCAGCCAGTGCGGCTCGAAGGCTCCGAACCTGAAGACCGCCCAGACGAGGCAGGCAAGCGCGATCAGCGCGGCGATAACGGCGGCCACGATCGCGCCCGTCGAGACGCCGCCCGTCCCGCGCCCGGCGACACTCCCGGTTGCCCTGCCCGCGCCGCGTGCGGCTTTCGGGCCGGCGGGCGTCGTCGGCACGTTGGACCACGCTCCCCGGGAGGCGGCCGGCGGCGAGGTGGTCGTCGTCACGGTCGCGGCCGGGGTGGTCGTCGTCGTGCCTGC
>JAOPZS010000067.1 GCA_025963965.1 Solirubrobacterales bacterium | reverse complement strand
GCCACCGCCACCGGCGAAGCCGCCGCCCCCTCCGGCGAAACCGCCGCCGCCAAGGCCGCCGCCGCCGAAGCCGCGCGCCCCGCCGCGCTGGGCGGCCGATGCCGCGCCCGCCGCGGAGCTGGTCGAGACGCTTGGCAGAAGCACCGTTTCGCCCGCCTTCAACCCGCTGAGGATGATCGTGGAGCTGTTGCCTGCGAGCCCCGTCACGACGCTGCGGCGAGTCTGAGTGGAGCCTTTGAGAACCGTCACGGACCCACCGGTGATCGCGCTCGTGGGGACGTTCACGCCCGTCGCCTGCTTGACGACGACTTCGGCTGTTGCGCTCATTCCGGGCTTCAGCCCCGAGGTCATCTGGTCGAGGACGAACGTGACGTCATAGCTGACGACGCCGCTGTTGCTCGTCGAGAGCGTCGCGATGCGCCCGACGTGGGCCGCGACCTTGCGGCCTTCCTGAGCTTCGACCGTCACCGTGGCGATCTGCCCGCGCCGAACCTTGCCTACTTCCGCTTCGCTCAACGGCACGACGAGCTGCATCGAGCTGAGGTCGGTGAGCACGGCGAAGCCGGCGGAGCCCGAGGAGGCCGTGGATCCCGTCGCTGATGAGGCGCCGCCCGTCGCGGAGGCCGCGGAGCCCGACCCGCTGCTCGAGGATTCGGTGCTTGCGGAGGCCTTCGAGGTGCCGCTGCCGGAGACGACTTCGCCGACTTCGCCGGAGAGCGAGGCGATCGTGCCCGTCTCCGGGGCGTAGAGTTTCGTGTGCCCGACCGCCCTTTCGTCGCTCTGGACCGTCAGCTGGTCGCTGCGCACGGAGGCCCGCGCGGAGGCCAGGTTCGCTTCGCGGGTTGCCGCGCTGACGGTCGGGGCGCTCGTCGCGGCGGCGCTGCCGGCGCCCGAGGAGCCGGTGCTCGTGCTCGGCGCTTTCGTCGCCGGGGCCGTGGTCGTCGCGGGAGCGGTTTTGGTGGCGGGGGCGGTTTTCTTCGACGGGCTCGTCGTGCTCGGCGCGGGCGTCGAGGTCGTGGGTTGCGTGACGGCCGCCGTCGTGTTGACGATCGTGCTCGGCGCGGAGGCCGACGCTGCGGAGGCGCCGGAGCCACCCGAGCTGGATGTTTCGCCGCCCGTTTCTTCCTGCTGGGCGAGGCTCGCTTCGGCGGACTGCAGCGTGGCGCGGGCCTGCTGAAGGGTCGCTTCGGCGTTCTGGGGATCAAGCGTTGCCAGCAGCTGGCCGGCGACTACGTGCTGGCCTTCGCTGACGTAGATGTGCTGAACGGTGCCGCTGGTGGCGAAGCCGAGGTTCAGTTGGCTTGCCGGCTGGAGGTTGCCGCTGCCGGAGACCGTCGACTGGACGACGCCGCTGGTGGCGGTGGCGGTGCGGGTCACGGTCGAGGAGCCCGCGCTGGCCGGGCCGACCAGGATGATCGCGGCGGCGATCGCAGCGGCGCTGAGTGCGCCCAGCGCGTAGAGGAACCAGGATGCTCGAGATCGGGTGCTCATCGACCTGGCCATGTTCGGCGGAACCTGTAAGGCCAAGCGAAGCCGGCTGTAAGACCGAGCGAAGAAGGCTCCGGCGAGCCGTCAACGCGATGCTCGATCGGGCGCGGGAGGGCCGTCGGCAGGTCTGCGATGATGGCCGCCGATGGCCAGCTTCGGCGGGATCGACCTCGGCGGCACGAAGATCCAGGCGGTGATCGTCGACGAGGCCAAGCAGGTCCGCGGGTCGGCGCGAGGACCGACGCCGACGAGCGGCGGCCCGGGCGCCGTGGCGGCGTCGATGGCCGAGTCGATGCGCGAAGCGGCAGCCGACGCGAGCATCGAGGTGGACGCGCTGGGGGGCATCGGCGTCGGCTCCCCGGGGGTCGTCGAGGACGGCTCGGTGACGAGCGCGCGGAACCTCCCCGACTGGGAAGGCACGTTCCCGCTCGCGGCCGAGCTGCAGCAGGAGCTCGGCCCCGACGTGAAGATCGGAAACGACGTGCAGGTGGCGACGGCCGCCGAGTTTCACCTCGGTGCCGGGCGGCCGTTCTCGTCGCTGCTCGGCGTGTTCTGGGGGACGGGCGTCGGGGGCGGCGTGATCCTCGACGGACGGCCGTGGCGGGGACGTGGCGGCGCCGGGGAGATCGGTCACATGGTCGTGGCGATCGACGGCGCGCGCTGCACGTGCGGGCGCCGCGGCTGCGTGGAGGCCTATGCCGGGCGCGCGGCGATGGAACTGCACGTGCGAAAGCTCGTCGACAAGGGCGAGCACACGGACCTCCTCAAGCTCGCAAAGGAGCACGACCGGCCGCGGCTGACGAGCGGCATCTGGGCACGGGCGCTCGAGAAGGGCGACCCGCTGGCCGAGAAGATGATCGAGCGGGCGATCGGCGCGCTCGGCGCGGGGATCGCCTCGGCGATCAACCTGCTCGACGTCGAGGCGGTGATCCTCGGCGGCGGCCTTGGCGTGCGGCTCGGGCCGCCCGTGGCCAAGCGGATCGCCGACGCTATGCAGCCGCACTTGTTCGCCGACTCGCGACCGCCGCACGTGGAGGTTGCCGCGCTCGGCGATCTCGGTGGCGCGATCGGAGCGAGCCTGCTGGTCGCGCCCCTCGCGGGCGGGGGCGAGGGCGCCTCTGCGCGACCGCCTCGCGCCGCCGCCTAGCCGGCTGCCCGCGCCTCACAGACCCAGGATCGTGACCCCGACGAGCACGATCGACAGGCTGGAGAGCACCACGACGGTGACCGCGGCGGCGGCGTCGAGCAGCCCTCGGCTGCGCCGCTCGCCCATCAGGCGCGGCGAGCGCGCGAGTCGCCAGATGAAGAACAGGTTGATCGGCAGCAGCACGCCGTTGACCACCTGCACGCCGATCAGCAGCGAGATCACCGGGAGGCCCGGGATCACAGCGACGATCGCGCTGGTGGCGATCATCGCGGTGATCACGCCGACGAACACGGGCGCCTCGTTCGGGCGACGGCCGATTCCCTTCTCGTAGCCGAGGGACTCCGACACGACGTACGAGGTCGCGATCGGCAGGATCGCGCAGGCCAGCAGGCTCGCGCCGAGCAGCCCGACGCCGAACAGCGCCTCGGCGAACTGCCCCGCGAAGGGGGTCAGCGCCCGCGCGGCGCCGGCCGCCGTCCCGATTTCATGGATCCCGTGCGTGTACAGCGTGGCGCCCGTCGCGATCAGGATGAAGCCCGAGATGATGCACGCGAACACGGCACCCGACACGGCCTCGCGTTCCTCGCGCACGAGGCCCTCGGGGCGCACGCCGCGCTCGACCACGGCCGACTGCAGGTACAGCTGCATGTACGGGGTGATCGTCGTGCCGACGGTGGCGATCAGCAGCAGCAGATAGGTCGAGCCCGTCTCGATGTGCGGGAGCACGATCGCGTGGCCGACGGCGCCCCAGTGCGGGTGGGCGAGGATCGCCGCGATCGGATACGCGAAGAACGGGATCGTGAACCAGACGAAGATCCGCTCGGCTGAGCGATAGGAGCCGCGCACGATGATCAGCCAGATGCCGACGGCGGCGATCGGCACCGAGACCTGGGGGGGAATCCCGGCCAGACCGAGAGCGGCGCCGGTGCCGACGAAGTCCGAGATGCAGATGCCGAAGTTGGCGATCACCACCGCGCTCGTCGCCAGAACCGACCAGCGGATGCCGTATTCCTCGCGGACGAGCTCGGCCAGCCCCTTGCCGGTCACGACGCCCATCCGGGCCGCCAGCTTCTGCACGATCGCCAGCGAGATCGCGATCAGGACGATCGTCCAAAGCAGTCCGTATCCGTATTTGGCGCCAACCTGCGAGTAGGTTGCGATGCCGCCGGCGTCGTTGCCCGCGTTGGCGGCGATCAGGCCGGGCCCGAGCAGGCCGAGCAGAGCGAAGATTCGTGCGCGTCGAGGGTTAAGCCGGGCAGGCAGACGCGGTCGGCCACGGGTGGCCGACCGGACGCGACGCATGAAGGGCGGTACTCGGACCGCCATCGAACTGTCCGCCTGCTGAGCTCATCGGGCGTGAGTCTATTCGGTCGCCCTCACGGGGCTGAAACGGCGCCTTCAGTCCTCCCCGAGCAACCCGAAGCGGCGCCGCCAGCCACGGGGGAGCATCGCCTCGAGCACGTCGTCGACGGTGACGACACCGACCATCCGCTTGGCCTCGTCGACGACCGGGATCGACGTGAGGTTGTAGTCGGCCATCAGTCGCGCGACCTCCTCGAACGGCGCGTCGGGCGAGAGGCACGGGAGCTCGTGCTTGAGCTCTGCCTCCAGGCGCCGCCCGGGCTCGGCGCGCACGAGCGCCGCCACCGGCACGCTGCCGGCGAGCGTCCCGTCGGGGGCGGAGACGAAGACGGCGCTGAGCAGCTCGGCGGGCACGCGGCTGTGGCGCACGGCGCGCAGCGCGTCCTCGGCGCTGCTGGCGCCTGTGAGCATCACGAAGTCGGGGCTCATCAGGCCGCCGGCCTCAGCGGGGTCGTAGCCGAGCAGCGCCCGCACCTTGACGCGGTGGCTGACGGGCAGCAGCGCGAGCACCTGCTCGCGGCGGTCCTCCTCGAGCTCGCCGACGATGTCGGCGGCGTCGTCGGGCGCCATGCGCGCCACGATCTGGGCGACCTGCTCGTCGGGGCGGTCCTCGAGGAACTCGCGCTGGTGCTGATCGTCGAGCTCCTCGAAGACATCGGCCTCGAGCTCGCGGTCGTCGTCGCCGACGGCCTGGATTATCTCCTCGCCCTCGCGACGCGAGGCGGCCTCGACGAGATCGGCGATCTGGGCGGGATGGAGCTTCGCGAGCTTCGGATGGGGGACGCGCAGGCGCACCGTCGGCACGTGCCCGACGAACGGCTCGACGCCTGCCCAGTCGAGGAACTCGCCGGTGGCGATGTGGGCGCCGAGCGGCTTCGGAAGCAGCCGGCGCAGCCCGCCGCGCGGGCCCGTGTCGACGCCGACGACCCGCCAGGACCCGGCGACGAGCGCGAGCTCGATCTCGTTCGCGCGGACCAGCCGCGCGCCCTCGACGTTGATCAGCTGCCGGTCGAGCAGGTCGCGCTTGAGCAGCACCTCCTCGGGGCGGCGCTCGAAGTGGCGCAGGTCGAGCTTGGCCTTGCGCAGCACGACGCCGCCGGCGCCGATGTCCGAGACGCGCTCGACGCCGAGGTAGGACCGGCGACCGGCGACCGTCACGAGCACGCCGGTGATCGGCGGGTAGCCGGCGCCGCCGAGGCGCACGATCAGGTCCTCGACCTTGCCGAGACGCTCACCGTCGGCATCGCGCAGCGGGCTGCCGACGACAGTCGAGAGGTGCAGGATCGGCGGCGCCTGGGTCGCGGGCGCATTCACGCGTCCATCCTACGCACCGCTCCCGGCGCCGCCTCGCTCGGCTGCCTCTATGGTCGGTCAGGATGCCCTTCTGGCTGTCGATCGCCTGCCTGTCGATCTTCCAGGGCGCGCTCGTGGCGCTGCCGGTGCGGCTCGATGTGCGCGCGCTGACGCGGCTGCGTGGCGGCGGCTGGGCAGCGGTCCTGCCGCTGTCGATCCTCGCCTTCGTGCTGATCGCGCGCGAGGCCGAACAGGCCAGCGCCCAGGGCCTCACCTACCTCGCGCTGATCGCCGTGCCGCCGCTCGCGGCGCTCGCCCTGGCGGGACTGGCGCGCGAGGGGCGCCCGCGCATCGCGGTGCTCGCCGCCGCCCTGTTCGGGCTGGCCTGGGTGAACCGCGGCGGTCTGGCAGGCAACGCCGCGGCGACGCTCCTCTCGGGGCTCAGCTGTGTCGCGCTCGGCGCGTTGCTGGGGGCGATCACGCCTCGCCGTTGGCTGGCGGCGGGGATCGTGGCGATGGCGCTCGCCGACACCGCGCTGGTCGTCTCCGATCTGCTGCAGGCGCCGAACGACGCGCTCAACGCGGCTCGGCCGGCGGCCGGCCTCCCGCGCCTTCAGAGCGCGACGTTCGGGTCGGCGGTGATGGGCTATGGGGACCTGTTCGCGGCGGCGGTGCTCGGCGGGATGCTCGCCGCCGAAGGCGCCTCCCAGCGCGGTCCGGCGGCGCTCGCCACGGCGCTGGCGCTCGGGTTCGACCTGCTGTTCTTCGCCGTGCACGAGCTGCCCGCGACCGTGCCGGTCGCGCTGAGCCTGCTCGCCTGGGAGCTCAGCCGCCGGAGACGATCCGCCGCGGGCCGAGGCGCTCGGCCTGGATCTCGCCGGCGGGCTCGGTCAGCCCGCCCTCCAGCTCGGCCTGCGTCGCGATCGCCCGCGCCGTGACCTCCAGCGCCGGCGGCGTCGCGATCTCTCTCTCCGACGCCGCTCCCGCCTCCTCGATCTTGCGCACCTGGGGCACGACGCGGCTGTCGAACGAGCCGACCGCTTCGTTGTAGGCCGACACCGCCGAGGAGAGCTGCCGTCCGGCCTTCGCAAACGGGGTGACGAAGCGGGCGAGCCGCTGGTGCAGCTCGCGGGCGTCCGCAGCGATCTCGCGGGCCGACTCGGCGATCATCTCCTGGCGCCAGCCGTAGTGGACCGCCCACAGCAGCCCGATCAGCGTGGTCGGCGTCGCCATCAGCACCTGCTGGGAGACGCTGTACTCGATCAGGCCCGGGTCCTGGGCGAGTGCCGCCTGGTAGATGCCGTCGGAGGGGACGAACATCACGACGAACTCCGGCGTGGAGTCGAACTGGTTCTGGTAGCCCTTCGAGGCCAGCTTGATGATGTGCTCGCGGGTCTGTCGCGCGTGGCGGGCAGCGTGGGCGTCGCGCTCGTCCTCGTGCTCGGCCTCGAGCGATGACAGGTAGGCGTCGAGCGGCACCTTCGAGTCGACCACGACGAGCTTCTCGCCGGGCAGCTTGACGAGCATGTCCGGGCGCAGCGCCCCGTCGCCGGTCTGGATCGTGCTCTGCTCTATGAAGTCGCAGTGGCTGACCATGCCGGCCATCTCAACGACGTTTCGCAGTTGGATCTCTCCCCAGGATCCGCGCGTCGAGGGGCGCTTCAGGGCGGAGACGAGGTTGCCGGTCTCCCGGCGCAGCGTGCCGACGCCCTCGCCGAGCGCTCGCACCATCTGCGCGAGCTCCCCCTGCGCCTGGCGGCGCTCGCGCTCGAGGCGGCCGATCTCGCTCTCCATCCGGCCGAGCTTCTCCTGGACCGGCGTGACGAGCCCCTTGATCTCCTCGGTGCGCTTCGCCAGCTCGCCGGCCGCGCGCTCGTGGTCGGCGCCGCGCGAGTCGGCGACGCTCTGTGCCAGCGTCGCGCCTGTCTGGGCCATGACGTCCAGCGAGATCGCCTTCAGCTCTTCGCGCATCCGGGCGCGACCGGGACGCGCGAGCAAGCCGGCGGCCAGCGCGCCGAGCAGGATTCCGAGGATGAGCAGCAGGATCGTCATGGCAATTCTCCCTGGTTCCGGACGGCTGCCAAACATGGCACCGGCACCGGACGCGACCTTTTCGCGGGGGGCGTGGGAGCGTTCGGCGCCGGTGAGCCGGCGGCGGGTAGCAGCTTGACTTATTGAAAGTCCAGGTCTATCTTGCGATTTCGTGGGCTCGCGTCATGCGGGCGCGCGCAGGTCCATTGACGGACCGCTCAAGAGGGATCGTGCCGAAGCGGAGGGGTATCTGCGGGCATGCTCCGCAGATCAATGAGGAGGGTGAGAATGTCAGCCAAGAATGGCTCGATGCGGTCGTTCCGACTGCTCGGCTGCCTGATGGCGGTCGCACTGCTGGCCTCGGCGCTGTTCGCGTCGACGGCGAGCGCGAAAAAAGTCGAACCGACCAACCCGACCGCCTACGTCAACCTGGGCGACTCGGTGTCATACGGTTACACCAACGAAAAATTCGTCCTGAACTTCCCCGGCGAGCCCGCCAGCGCGTTTGAAGGCGGCTACCCGAACCTGCTCGGAGCGAAGCTCGCGAAGAAGGAAGCGAAACTCGGCAACAAACTGGCGCTGATCAACCTGGCGTGTCCGGGCGAGACCAGCAAAGGCCTGATCGGCAACGGTCCGCTGGCCGAAGGGCTCGAAGCCGCGAAAGAAACGACGCACTTCACGGGTGGCGCAGCCCCCTGTGGGTGGCACAACAGCAGCGGCTTTCCGCGCCACACCGAATTCGGCAGCGTCTCGCAGCTGGAAGCGGCAGTCGGCATCGTCAAAGCGTCGGTCGAAAAAACCGGTCCTGAAGTCAAGGATGTGACGCTGCAGATCGGCTCCAACGACGAGCTCAAAAAGCTCGGCGAATGCGCCTCGCCGGCGTACGACGAAGCTCACGGTTTCACGAGCTTCATCGAATGCGTCACGGTGGAAGCGAAAAACACGCTGTTCCCGACGATCCTCAACAACATCGGCCTGACCATCGGCACGCTGCGTGAAGCCGGCTACACGGGCCCGATCTCGATCCTGGGCTTCTACAACCCGCAGGCGTACCTGGTTCCGACCAGCGACGTGCTGCAGGCTGCGCTCAACACGGCTGCTGAAGAAACGATCGGCGCCGGGAAATACGGTCCTCGCGTGACGTACGCCAACCCGTTCAAGAAGACGAACGCGCGCGGCAAAAAAAGCCAGTCCGAAGCTGAAAAAAGCACGATCGAGAAGGCTGCGATCTGCCTCTACACCGAAGAGTGCAACAAATTCGACCGCAAACTGATCCAAGAAAAAAAACTTGGCCACGCGGTCTCGACAGAAGAAGAGGAAGCCATCGAAGCTGAAGCCGCCAGCAAAGGCGTCTTCCTCGAAGGCGACATCCACCCGACCACAGCCGGCGACGAACTGTTCGCCAAACTGCTGACGGGTGCGCTGAAGAAGGCCTAACCCCCTCGGTTGGAACGAAGCAGGGCACGGGGCCCCGTCGCAAGGCGGGGCCCCGGGTCTTTTAAACGCCCGGCCGTGGCTCAGCCGGCGACGGCCGCGGCGTCTGGGTCGCGAGCCTGCTCCTGCAGGATCCCGAGCATCGCGTTGGCCGCAGGGACGAGGCGTGCCCCGGCGGGCGCCGCGGCGATCACGCTGCGCACCGGCGGAGCGGGGGAGAGCGACCGGATCGCGACGTCCTCGCGGACGGCCGACAGCGCCATGCGGGGGATCAGCGCGACGCCGACCCCGGCGGCGACGAGACCCTGGACGGTCTGGTAGTCGTCGCTCTCGAACGCGACGTTCGGCTCGAAGCCGGCGGCGTGGCAGCAGCGCACGACGTGGCGCGCACAGGGACTCGACTGCGAGGTCTGCACCCAGGCCTGATCGCTGAGGTCCTCCAGGCGCAGGCGCTCACGGGCGGCCAGCCGGTGGGTGCGCGGCAGCGCCAGGAACATCGGGTCCTCGAGCAGCTCGGCCCGCGTCATGCGCTCGTCGATCAGCGTCTCGCCGGCGAACTCGAAGACCAGCGCGAGGTCGAGCTCGCCCGCACGCAGGCGCGGCGCGATCTCCTCGGGCTCGCCCTCGGCGAGGCTCAGCTCGACCTCCGGGTAGGCATCCCTGAACTCGGCGATCGCGCGCGGCATCAGCGTCGCTCCGGCGCTCGGGAACGAGGCCATCCGCAGCCGCCCGCCACGCAGCCCGGCGATCGCCGCCATCGCTTGCTCCGCCGCCTCCAGGCGCGCCAGGATCCCGTCGGCGTGGCCGACCAGCGCCTGCCCGGCGGCCGTCAGGCTGACGCCGCGCGGATGGCGCTCGAGCAGCGCCAGGCCGGTCTCGGACTCGAGCGCCGCGATCTGCTGGGAGACCGCCGACTGGGTATAGGAGAGGGCGGTGGCGGCAGCAGAGATGGAGCCACGGTGGGCGACCTCCCTGAGGATGTGCAGACGAGCGACATTTAGCATTAGCTCAGCTTATAGCAGAGATAAACAAGATCATTGGAGCTGATGGCAGGTTGCTGCCAATATGAGCCGAAGAAGAGACGACAGAGAACTTCAGCCGGAGATCCGGCTCAGCCCAAGGAGAGAAGAAAATGCCCGCAAAGATCATTGTTTCCTACGACGGAACAGCCAACGAGGACGACGCCGTCGCGCTCGGGCGCCTGCTCGGCAAGGCCGGGGCGCAGGTTGCACTCGCCTACGTCCGCCACACGGCCGACTCGGTAGGCGACACGCAGGGAATCCTCAACCGCGGCCTGTCGCTGCTCGGGGACCCGAATGCACCGACGTACATCGTCACCGACCGCTCGACGCCCGAGGGACTCGCAGCCCTGGCCGAGCGCGAGCAGGCCGACGTGATCGTCTTCTGCTCGGACTCGCACACCGCCAAGGGCCACGTCTCGATCGGCAACTCGGCGGAGCGCCTGCTGCAGGGCGGCCGCACGGCCGTCGCGATCGCGCCTGTCGACTTCGCCGAGACGACGCAGTCGATCGAGCGGATCGTGGCCGTCGGCGACGGTGAAGGCGGCGCCCGTCAGACCGCCGAGGCACTAGCCGCGGCGCTCGGCGCCGACGTCGTCCCGGTCGCCGGTGAGGACACCGACCTGCTGGTCGTCGACTCCCGCGCGGACGCCCCCTCCGGTGTGGTGCTGCTCAGCTCCTCCTCAGAACACCTCATCGAAATCGCCACGAGCGCCGTGCTGGTCGTGCCGCGCAACGTCGTCCCGGCGTTCGGTCGCGCCGCCCAGCAGCAGCACTCCGCGGCTTAGCGCCGGAGCAGGCAGTCCTCTGCGCGGGGCGTCGGCCGGGAAGGCCGGCGCCCCGCCGCCGTTTACGGGCCCGCGTCGGCGTGGGCGCTGGGACACGGAGGGGAGCCGTCAGTCATCCGCGGCTGCGCGCCCGGCGCCACGCGGCGCGCGCGAGCGCGCCGATCACATCGAGTCCGCCGCCGAGCAGATGTGCGAGCGGCCCCGTCCAGAAGCGGGCCTCCAGGCGCCGCAGCTGGGATCGCCTCTGGCGCCGGCTCACGGCCGCACGGTATCGTGGCGCTCGTGGCAGGCGCCCTGAAGACGACGCTCACTGACCTCGGCGAGTCGCGCGTCCGGCTGCAGGTCGAGGTCGAGCCCGCCGAGGTCGAGGGCCGTGTGGAGCGCAAGGCGCGCCAGCTCGGCAGCCAGTTGAAGCTGCCCGGGTTCCGCAAGGGCAAGGTCCCGGCGCCGCTCGTGATCCAGCGGATGGGCCGCGAGGCGATTCTCGAGGAAGCCGTCCGCGACACGCTCTCGAGCTGGTACTCCGACGCGATCGCCAACGCCGGCATCGTGCCGGTCGGCGACCCGACGCTCGACATCGACATGGGCCAGCTGCCGCCGCAGGGGCAGGCGCTGGAGTTCTCGATCGAGATCGGCGTGCTGCCGAAGGCCGAGCTCGGGGAGTACAAGGGCCTCGAGGTCGGCCGCGCCGAGGCTGCCGTGGAGGAGCAGCGCGTCGAGGGGGAGGTCGAGACGATGCGCGACCGGCTCGCGCGACTGGAGACCGCCGAGCGGCCGGCCGCCGAGGGCGACTTCGTGGTCATCGACTACCTGGGCACGCTGCCCTCCGAGGACGGGGAGGACGAGCCGTTCGCCGGCGGGGAGGGGCGCGACCAGCTGATCGAGCTGGGCTCGGGCAACCTGATCCCGGGCTTCGAGGAGGGCCTGACCGGTGCCGCCGCGGGCGAGCAGCGCACGCTGTCGGTGACCTTCCCGGGCGACTATCCGAACACCGACCTGGCAGGGCGCGACGCGGCGTTCGCCGTGACCGTCAAGGAGGTCAAGGCGAAGGTCCTTCCCGAGCTCGACGACGACTTCGCGACCGACGCCGGCTTCGACGACCTCGCCGAGCTGCGCACGGACATCCACGAGCGCCTGCTCGAGGCCGAGGAGGCTCGGATCCAGGCCGAGTTCCGCCAGGCGGCGCTCGATGCCGCGGTCGAGCAGGCGAAGGTGCCGGTCACGCCGGAGCTCGTCTCGGCGCGCGGCCGTGAGATGTGGGAGCGGATGATCCACTCGCTCGGACACCGCGGCATCTCGCGCGAGGCCTACCTGCAGATCACCGGGCGCCCGGAGGAGGAGATCCTCGCCGAGATGCAACCCGAAGCCGAGCTGGCCCTGCGCCGCGAGGCCGTGATCACGGCCGTCGTCGACGCGGAGGGGATCAGCCCCAGCGACGAGCAGGTGCTGGAGGCGCTCGCGCCGACCGCCGAGCGCGAGGGCGTCGAGCCCCAGACGCTGCTCGAGGACCTGCGCGGCGCCGGGCGCCTGGAGGACGTGCGCGAGGATCTCGCGGCGCGCGAGGCGATCGATGTGATCGCCTCGGCCGCGAAGCCGATCCCGCTCGCTCAGGCCGAGGCACGCGAGAAGCTCTGGACCCCCGGCAAGGAGGCCGAGGGCGCGACTGCCGCCGGCGAGAGCTCCGAGCAGGCCGGCCGGCTGTGGACGCCAGATCGCTAGCCTCTAGAGGAATCCGTCAGGCGTTGGCAAACAAAGCGAGACTATGAGCCCACTTGTACCAATGGTCGTCGAGCAGACCTCACGAGGCGAGCGCGCGTTCGACATCTACAGCCGGCTGCTGAACGAGCGCATCATCTTCCTCGGCACGCCCGTCGATGACCAGATCGCCAACCTGATCGTGGCCCAGCTGCTGCACCTCGAGTCCGAGGATCCCGAGAAGGACGTCTCGATCTACGTCAACTCGCCCGGCGGCTCGGTCTACGCGGGCCTGGCGATCTACGACACGATGCAGTTCATCAAGCCCGACGTGCAGACGATCTGCGTCGGCATCGCGATGTCGATGGGCGCGCTGCTGCTCGCCGGGGGCGCCCCGGGCAAGCGCATGGCGCTGCCCAACGCGAAGATCCTGATCCACCAGGTCTCCTCGAGCTTTCAGGGCCAGGCAACCGACATCGAGATCCACGCCAAAGAGATCATCGACGTCCGCAAACGTCTCGACGAGATCATCGCCAAGCACACCGGCAAAGACCTCGAGCAGGTCGGCAAGGACACCGAGCGCGATTACTTCATGAGCTCGGAGGAGGCCAAGCAGTACGGCATCATCGACCGCGTGATCTCGGAGCACTAGCCCCGATCGCGGCGGCCGGTTCGACGCGGGGAGCGACCGAATATGGCCAGACCAACAGATTCCAACGAGCAGCTTCTCTGCAGCTTCTGCGGCAAGTCCCAGCGGCAGGTCAAGAAGCTGATCGCGGGGCCCGGCGTCTACATCTGCGACGAGTGCATCGATCTCTGCAACGAGATCATCGACGAGGAGCTCGCGGCCCCGCCGGCCTTCGACATCGAGAACCTGCCCAAGCCGCGCGAAATATACGACGTGCTCGACGAGTACGTCGTCGGGCAGGACCCCTCCAAGCGCACGCTGTCGGTGGCCGTCTACAACCACTACAAGCGCGTGCAGATGATGATGTCGCCCGACTCCGACATCGAGCTGCAGAAGTCGAACATCCTGCTGCTCGGACCGACCGGCTGCGGCAAGACGCTGCTCGCGCAGACGCTCGC
>JAOPZS010000062.1 GCA_025963965.1 Solirubrobacterales bacterium | reverse complement strand
GCGGACGTGCGCGAGGCGCGCGCCGGCCCGGACCTCGGGGACGTGCGCGGGCGGCCGGAGGCGGTGGCGGCGCTGATCGTCGCGGCGGCCGGCGCTCACAACGTGCTGCTCAGCGGGCCGCCGGGCGTCGGCAAGACGATGCTGGCCCGGCGGCTGCCGGGCATCCTGCCGCCGCTCGACCGCGGCGAGGCGATCGAGCTCGCCAGGATCGAGAGCCTGCGCCGAGGAAATGTCGAGACGCTGCGCCGCCCGCGCCCGTTTCGCACGCCGCACCACTCGATCACCGCCGCGGGACTGATCGGCGGCGCGGGCAACGGTTGGTTCGGAGAGGCCGTGATGGCTCACCGCGGCGTCCTGTTCCTCGATGAGCTCTCGGAGTTCTCACGCGCCGCACTCGACGCCCTGCGCCAGCCGCTCGAGGACGGCTTCGTGTCGATCGCCCGCGCCCGTCACGCGGCCGTTCACCCGGCGCGCTTCATGCTCGTCTGCGCGACCAACCCGTGTCCCTGCGGCTACGCGGGCGATCCCGCCCGGTGCGGTTGCGGCCCGGCCGAGATCGCCCGCCACAGACGCCGCCTGAGCGGGCCGCTGCTCGACCGCCTCGACCTGCTGATCGCGCTCGACGCGCATGAGGACGACGCAGGAGGAAGGACCACGTCCGCCGCGGCTCGGGCGGCCGTCTCGGACGCGCGAGAGCGCCAGGCGGCTCGCCTGCACCGGGACGGCGTGCGGGTGAACTCCGAACTCGACGCGCGGATGCTCGCGGCGCACGTGCGCCTGGACGCCAAGGCCGAGGGCATGCTGGCCGGGGCGCGCCGGCAGGGGTTGATAAGCCCGCGCGGCGAGCACCGCACGCTGAAGGTCGCAAGGACGATCGCCGACCTCGATGGACGTGAGCGCGTTCGCAGCGAGGACGTCTCCGTCGCGCTGGCGTTTCGCTGCGAGACGCGCGTCACCGGAGCGCGGGCGGCGTGACGGGCGCGTGCCCGGATTGCATCAGGCGCTGCCGGCTGCTCGGGGAGCTGGGACCGCTGCTCGACTACGAGACGCCGCGCCGCGAGCGCCTGCTGGAGCTGCTCGCGCTGGAGGACGAGGCGCTGATCGAGGCCCTGGGCGGACGGCGCCGCTCCGAGCTTCGAGCGTGGTACGGGCAACCTGCGAGCGCACGGATGGCAGCTCCGGATGACGGGGTTCAGCTCTGCCGCCACGACAGCCGCTATCCGGAGATGCTGCGTGGAGCCGCCTCGCCGGCGGTGCTGAGCGGGCTGGGCGGCCAGGAGCGGCTGCACGGGCTCCTGGGCCGCCCGATCGTCGCCTTCCTCGACTCGCGCGAGGCGAGCGAGTACGGCCGGGCGATGGCAGCGAGCCTCGCCCGCGGCCTGGCCGCGGCGGGCGTCACGACGCTTGCCGGCCTCGGCGGGCCGATCGCGCGCGCGGCACACGAAGGCGCGCTACAGAGCGGCGCGTCGCTCGCGCTGAGCGGCGGTGGCCTGGGCATGCGTCGCACAGGGGCGTCAGGACGACTCGCACGCCGGGTGCTGGAGGAGGGGTGCGTGATCTCCGAGCTGCCATGGGAGCGCGGCGGCCGGCGCTGGGCGCCGCTCGCCGGCGAGCGCATCGTCGCGGAACTCGGGACCGTCGCGGTGCTGGTCGAGTCACGGGGCGAGGAGCGCGATCTGTGGGCGACGCGGCTGCCCCGTCGGCTCGCGGCTGTCCCGGGGATGATCACGAACCCGCTCGCCTCCGGCCCGCACAGGCTGCTCGCCGCGGGCGCACGCCTGACCTGCGACGCGAGCGATCTGCTGGAGCTGCTGCACGAGGCCGGCGAGCCCGCACCAACGAATACGTCCGGCGCCCTCACGCCGAAGCTCGAGCCGAGGCTGCGTCACGTACTGGATCTGGTCGGTGCGGGTCTCGACACAGCGGAGCGCGTGTCAGCCGCGAGTCCCCGCGACCGAACCTCCGAGGCCTCAATGCCGGCGGCAAAGACGTTGAGCGCGATGGCGGCGCTCGGCGAGCTCGAGGCGCTCGGGCTGGTGGCGCGAACCGAGCAGGGCCGCTACGTGAGGCTCGACCCGGCGGGAGCGAGTTTTGACTTCCGCACCGGGCAAAGGACTGGGGATCATCTCGGCCCTCTCGCGAACGGAAGCACCGCGGCCAGCCGCAGGTGAGCTGGGCGGAGGTGGCGAGTCGACGGGGAGCCGTCGCAGATCAGGCACCGCCCCACTCCGGGATACTCGGCAGGCGATGTCGCAGGAGAACGTGGAGATCGTGCGACGCTGGGTGGCGTCGTTCGAGCACGACACGGACACGTTCCGGGAACTCATGCATCCCGAGATCGAGTGGGCACCGTTCGAGGCGAACCACACCGTCTTCCATGGTCCACAGGGCGCCGAACAGATCAGAGCGGGATGGCTTGACGCCTGGGCGGAGCATCACATCGAGATCGAGGAGGTCATCGACGCGGGTGACGACCTTGTCGTCACCATGCATATCGTCGGCCGTGGCAAGGGCAGCGGCATCGAGATCGACGTGCGGCTCTACCCTCACATGAAGCTGCGAGAAGGCAAGGCGATCTACGTCTTCGAGCACGAGACGCGGGCCGAGGCCCTCAAAGCCGTGGGGCTGGAGGAGTAGGCACCCACCGGTCGTTGCGCCTCGCCTTCGTCGGCCCAGGCTGAGCGAGGCGAAGCCTTCGACCTCAGAGCCCGCGAGGAGAAGTGCGACTCTCGAGGGCTCCGCACGGCACTCCCCGAGCACGCGGAGATGGGCGCAGGTCAGTCATCGGCCACGAGCCTCCCGGCGATCCGGCGGGTGGGGATACTGGACGGGTGATGCCTGAGCAGTCCACGACCCCGGACTTGGTCTATCGCGTCGGCCTCACGCTGTATCCGCTCAACTCGGGCGACTACGACACGGTCATGAGCATGTACGCGCCCGATGCGGTCTTTGACCTCTCGACTCTTGGTTTGGAGACGTTCACCGGGACGGTGGCAATCCGTGCCTTCATCGAAGAGTGGTTCGACGCGTACGACGAGGTGGACGTCCAGACGGAGGAAATCGTTGACCTGCAACGCGGACCATGAACTACCTCGACCTCGACGCGGCCCGCGCTGCCGCCGAACGCCTCGCCGAGGACCGGC
>JAOPZS010000061.1 GCA_025963965.1 Solirubrobacterales bacterium | reverse complement strand
CGCGATCGTTGCGCAGGCGGCGCGGGCGAATCCGCTCGGATGCGCGCAGCGCTGCGACGGCCAGCGCCATCCACAGACCGGCCAGGAGGATCCCGCCGATCACGTCGCTCGGCATGTGCCAGGCCAGGATCAGCAGCGCGACTCCCACGGCGATCACGAACAGCGCACCGAGCAACGCCACGCCCCGGCGCAGCCGGGGCGGCGCCACGAGCACGGCGCACAGCGCAAGCGCGGTTGCCGCCGTCGAGTGACCGCTCGGCCAGGAGGCGGCGCCGATCACCGCGTCGCCCACGTGGTCGTGCGGGTGGGCCAGCAGCGGCTTCAACAGATCGGCGCTGAACGGCGCGAACGCCAGCACGACCCCAACCGCCAGCGCCGAGCGCGGACGGTCGCCGGCCATCGCCAGGGCGACCAGTGCGATCGCCCACAGCACGAACAGCGCCGGGTCGAGCAGGTGAAGCAGGAATTCAGCGGGGCCGTTGATCCCCGGCCGGTCCAGTGCCGTGAATCGGTCGAGCGCCACGGCATCCTTCAGGTGCACCGCCGGGATCAGCTCAGCGAGGACCCAGACCACTGCAAGGCCGAGCACGCACAGCGCCGCGATCCCCAGCGCGCTTCGCGGGCTGGCGGAGGAGTGGACGCGGCGGGCGGCGGGGCGCGCCGGGCGCAGCTGTGCTGTTATGGCGTGGCCGCTCATCCCAAAGAGGGTAGGAGGGTTGCTTAACGAACCCTGAAAGCCCGGGGCGTCAGCCGCCGGGCGCGGTGATCGGGAACGGCCGGCCCGCGAGCGCCGTCAGCGCCTGCGCGGTCACCCACACGGGCGTCTGGGCGCCGGTCCGGGAGTAGCGCACGCTGCCGTTGGCGAGGATCAGGCTCTCGAGGTATGCAAGCGGGCTGACGCTGCCGCCGCGGCGCACCTTCCGGGGGTCGGCGCCGGCAACGGTGAGCCCCTGCACCGCCCAGGCCGTCGATTGAGCGTTGGAGGTGCCTCCGACCTGCTGCGGGTAGCCGCCGTCGAGGTTCTGCGCGTGGCGCAGGAAGCTGGCGGCACGCGCGAGCGCCTGCCCCCGGCGCGGCGCCGCGGCGGCGAGCGCCTGCATCGCCGCGGCCGTGTCGTCGACGTCGCTGCCTCCCCCCCGCGTGCCGAAGCTGAAACCGCCGTCGGCGTTCTGCTGGCGCGCCAGCCAGCGCCCTGCCTTGGCGACGGTGCTCGCCCGCGGGCCATAGCCGGCGGCGCGCAGCGCGAGGATCCCGAAGGCCGTCAGGTTCGAGAGGTGCGTGAAGGAGCCGTCCGTGGCGCGGAAGCGCAGCAGCCGCGCCACGGGATCTCCGCCGGGCAGCGCGCGCACGGACACGCCGCAGGCTCGCAGCGCGAGGATCGTGCGCTCGAGGTCGCCGGCGCCGTTCAGCGTCGTGGCTTCGGCCTTCAGCGCGTCGAGCACGGTGCGCCCGCCGCGGCTCAGCGACAGGGGGCTCCGGCCGCCCGCGGCGAGGCCGATCGCCGCCCAGGCCGAGTACAGCTCGCTGCTCTGCAGGCCGGGCGCGGCGCCGAAGCCGCCGTCGGGGTTCTGCGCACTCGCCAGGTACGCGAGCTCGCGGCCGACCGCGACGCGGGCGTCCTGCGCGGCGCCCGAAGCCCCCGTCGCGGACTTGGTCGCGTTCGCGCAGGCGGTTACGCCGAGCGCCAGCACGGGCACGCTCAGCAGCAGCGCGAGCGCCGACGGCGGCCCGCCGAGCAGCGCGGCCAGGCCCGGCGGGCGCGGCGCAGCGGGGGCGGCCTCCCAGCTGACCTGCAGTCGCGCCCGCACCCGTACCAGCATCCGCAGCAGCCCCGGTCCGAACGCGAGGCCGAAGGCAAAGCTGGCGGCCACATGGGTGAGGTCGAAGACGAGCGCCGAGCCGAGCACCAGGCCGAAGCCTGCGAGGCTGTGATTTCCGGTGCCCGTCCACGTGTAGACGTCGAGCACGAGGTTGAACACCTCCGCCGAGAGGGCGCATGCGAGCGCGAGCAGAAGCGGCGGCGGGCGGCGCTCGCGAAGCGCGGCGCCCAGGCCCGCGCCGAGCAGGCCGACGATGCCCCATCCGAGCATCTGCCAGGGCGTCCACGGACCCTCCCCGAGCAGGATGTTCGACGCCAGCGCGGCGATCGCACCGATCGCAAAGCCGGGACGTGCCCCGAAGGCGATGCCGCCGACGAGCACGATCGCCGTGATCGGCTTCACGTCAGGGATCGCGGCGAAGGCGTCGCGGCCGAGCGCGGCCAGCGCGGCCAGCGTCGCGACGACCGCCAGCAGCTTGGCCGGTGGTTCGCTGCGCTCGTACCACCAGAACGCCACCGCCAGTGCGGCGAGCACGATCGCAAATGAGGCGAGCTGCCAGCTCACAGTCCGGCCGCCAGTCGCTCGCTCGTGAGGACCGCGGGCGCAGCGCGCGCTCCGCGCAGCAGCTCGGCGCCCTGCTCGGGCAGGAGGGCGCCGCCGGCACCCCCGAGGACGCGGGCCGTCTCGGTCGCGAAGTACCAGCCCCCGGCGAGGATCTCCTCGATCGCCCCGTCGGCGATCGGGCGCCCGTCAGCGAGCAGCACGGCGCGGGTGGCGAGCGCGGCGGCGAACTCGGCGTCATGGGTCGCGACGATCACGGCGAGCCCCTCGGCGGCCCGCTCGCGCAGACCGTGCGCAAGCTCCTGCTTGGCCAGGCGATCCATGCCGCGCGTCGGCTCATCGAGCGCGAGCACGGCCGGCGCCTCGGTGCCGTCGCCGAGCACGACGGCGAGCGCGAGCCGCTGGCGCTCACCACCGGAGAGATCCCGGGGGTGGCGCTCGGCGAGATCGGCCAGGCCGGCCGCCGCGAGCGCGTCGCTCGGTGCCTCCTCGGCGACGCGCTCGTGCAGCAGGTAGTCGCCGGGGTTCTGCAGCAGCAGCGCCACGCGGCCACCGCTGCGGACGCTGCCGCGGGTCGGCTTGAGCAGGCCGGCCGCGTGGCGCAGCAGGGTCGACTTGCCGGCCCCGTTGCGGCCCATCAGCGCGACCGTCTCCCCCGCCTCGATGCGCAGATCGACCCCTCGCAGGACGGCCGGGCCGTCTCGCAGCTCGTGCCAGACGCCCTTCATCTCGAGCGCCGCTGCAGCGCCCCTTGCGCGGCGGCGTCCGGCGAGCAGGCGCGCGATCGGGCGCGCCGGCGGCGCCTCGGCGGCCGGC
>JAOPZS010000109.1 GCA_025963965.1 Solirubrobacterales bacterium | reverse complement strand
GATCGGGGCGCGCACGGGTCGCCGCCCGGCGCGGCCGGCGCGCCGGCGCGCCGGCCGCGCCGGGCGGCGACCCGTGCGCGCCCCGATCGGCCAGGGCGAACGCCGCGAGCTCGTCCGCAACCGCCTGATCGAGTCTCGCCTGACGCCGAACACGATCTCGCTGACCGGCCTGGCGCTGAACGTGCTGGCCGCCGTGCTCGTCTGGGAACGCCTGTTCTTCCTCGGCGGCGTCGCGTTCGTCGTCGGCTCGGTGATGGACACGCTCGACGGCCGCTACTCGCGGATGTCGGGAAAGGGAACGCCGTTCGGCGCGTTCCTCGACTCGACGCTGGACCGGATCGAGGAGGGCATCGTGCTGACGGCCGTGGCCGGCTACTTCGCACAGCAGGGCAACCGCGTCGCGGCAGCCGGCGTCGTCGTCGCCGTGCTCGCCTCGCTGATGGTCAGCTACACGCGTGCGCGCGCCGAGGCGCTCGGCGTGGAGTGCAAGGTCGGCATCGCCACGCGGCCCGTGCGCGTCGTGATCCTGTCGATCGGCCTGATCTTCGCTCGCGGCGCATCGCTCGGTGACTTCCAGCTGCTGGAGCCCGCCGTCTACGTGCTCGCGGCGCTCAGCGTGATCACCGTCGCGCAGCGCATCTGGCACGTTCGCGCGCAACTAGCCGTGTGACCTTCTCGGGATCGCGGAGTAGTGTCTGCGAGACGGCGTGCACCCGCGCTGGCCGTCGCCTTCTGGAAGCAGGGAGGCCCAAGGGCTCCCGAGACCGGGCCATCGCGCCCCCGCAAAGGACATCGCACTCGTGATCAAGGAGCACAGCAACGGCAGCGCCGCGAGCAAGGGCGCCGCCTCCACAAACGGCGCCGCCCGCTACCAGTCCGGGAAGGTGCGCGTCGCGATCGTCGGCGTTGGCAACTGCGCCTCGGCCTTCGTCCAGGGCGTCCAGTACTACAAGGACGCCGACCCGTCCGAGCAGGTCCCCGGGCTGATGCACGTCGACCTCGGCGGCTACCACGTCCGAGACATCGAATTCACGGCGGCTTTCGACATCGACTCCACCAAGGTCGGCAAGGACCTCGGCGAAGCGATCTGGTCCGGCCAGAACAACACGATGAAGTTCGCCAAGGTGCCAAAGAAGCTCGGCGTGCCGGTGTACCGCGGCATGACCCACGACGGCCTCGGCAAGTACCTCAAGGAGAAGATCAAAAAGGCGCCCGGCGAGACCGCCGACATCGTCAAGATCCTCAAGGACACACATACCGACGTGGTCGTGTCATACCTGCCGGTCGGCTCCGAGCAGGCGACCAAGTGGTACGTCGAGCAGGTGCTCGAGGCCGGCTGCGGCTTCGTCAACTGCATCCCCGTGTTCATCGCCCGCGAGGACTACTGGGACAAGCGGTTCAAAAAGGCACGCCTGCCGATCGTCGGCGACGACATCAAGTCGCAGGTCGGCGCGACGATCGTGCACCGCAACCTCGCGCGCCTGTTCGCCGACCGCGGCGTGAAGATGCTTCGCACCTCGCAGCTGAACGTCGGCGGCAACATGGACTTCTACAACATGCTCGAGCGCGAGCGGCTGGAGTCCAAGAAGATCTCAAAGACGAACGCCGTGACTTCGATCATGGACCATGAGCTTCCGGCCAGCGACGTCTACATCGGCCCGTCGGACTACGTGCCGTGGCTGACCGATCGCAAGTGGGCGCACATTCGCGTCGAGGGCCAGGCGTTCGGCGACGTGCCGCTCAACGTCGAGCTGAAGCTCGAGGTGTGGGACTCGCCCAACTCGGCCGGCATCGTGATCGACGCGGTGCGCTGCTGCAAGCTCGCCCTCAACCACGGCGTCGGCGGCCAGCTCGACGGCCCGTCCTCCTACCTGATGAAGTCCCCGCACAACCAGCGGCCCGACGACCAGGCGCGGCGGGACACCGAGCAGTTCATCGCCAAGTACGCCAAAAAGCCGGGCACGCGCCCGAAGGGGCGCAAAGCTCCGGCGCGCGCCAAGGCCGGCTCCGGCCGCTAGGCGGCCAGCGCGCCGTGCGCCGGCCTCTGGCAACGGGCGCGCGGCGCGGATAACCTCGAGTCGATGGCCGAGACCTTCTCGATCGCCCACGTCACGCCCTACCCGTGGGAGGCAGAGGACAACGAGGTCAACGCGCACGTACGACGCGTCGCCGGCGAGCTGTCCCGGCGCGGGCACCGCGTGCTGATCCTCGCGCCGTCACGCTCGCAGGAGCGCGTGCGCGATTCGCGGCGGGCGCTTCGGGCCGCACGCAACGGAGCGGGCCCGGCGTCGCTGCTCGCGGGCACCGACGCAGGCGAGCCGCGCGTGCTCGCAGTCGGCGAGGTGCTCGACGTCGTCCCCGGCGCGCGCCGCCGGCCGCCGGCGCTGCCGATCGATGTCGCGCGCACGGTCGAGGAACTGCTCGGCACGGTCGAGCTCGACTTCGTTCACGTGCACGAGCCGTTCGCACCCAGCACCTCGGCGGCCGCTCTGCGCCATTCGCGTGCTCTGAACGTCGGCTCGTTCCACTCCTCCGAGGAGCGGCTGCTCTCGACGCTGCTCGCGCGCCGCTTCGTCGAGAGCTTCTTCGGGCGCCTCGACGCGCGCATCGTCAGCCTGCCGGCCACGGCCGAGCTGATGAACCGTCACTTCCCCGGCGACTACCGCCTGCTCGCCGACGGCGATGGCGCCGCCCCGGAGCTGGAGCGGATCTACACGGCGCTCGCCGCGCGCCGCCACGGCGGCAGCGATGCGACCGAGCGCTCCGCACGGTCCGACCGGCCGCTGATCGAGGTCGACCTGCACATGCACACCGACCATTCCCACGACTGCGCGACGCCCGTCGAGGTGCTGCTGGCGACGGCGCGCGAGCAGGGGCTCGGGGCCATCGCGGTGACCGACCACAACGAGATCTCCGGTGCGCTCGAGGCGCGCTCGCAGGCGCAGGCATCAGGTGCCCACCCACCTGTGAAGGTGATCGTCGGCGAGGAGATCAAGACGGCGAGCGAAGGTGAGGTGATCGGCCTGTTCCTCGAGGAGAAGATTCCCCGTGGTCTGACCCTGAGCGAGACGATCGCCGAGATCCGCGCCCAGGGCGGCGTCGTCTACGTCCCGCACCCATTCGACCGCATGCACTCGGTCCCCGACTACGAGCACATGCTCGAGCACCTCGACGAGATCGATGCGATCGAGGTCTTCAACCCGCGCGTGGCGATCAGCGCCTTCAACGACGAGGCGGCCCGCTTCGCCGCCAAGTACCGAATCATCGCCGGCGCCGGCTCGGACTCGCACGTCGCGCAGGGCCTTGGCTCGGTGCGGATCAGCATGCGCGACTTCGACGGGCCGACCGAGTTCCTGCAGTCGCTGCGTGACGCCGACATCCTTACGCGGCCGTCCTCGCTGCTCTACGTGCAGGCGCTGAAGTTCCTGCAGACCCGTGCGACGCCCCGTTCGGCCAGGCAGGCGAGCAAGGCACGGCGGCTGAAACGGCTGCGCCGCGCCGGGAGTCGCCGCTAGGCCGGGCCCCTGGCTCCGCCGAGACCGCAACTACTGATGCATCGTCAAGGACAAGACGACGCACCGTCAAATCTCACGGGACCGATGCCGGTCACCGACGATGAGATCCGTGAGAAGTACCTCGAGCGTGCGATTCGCGAGCTGAACTCGCTGACGCGCGAGCTGCAGTCATGCCCGCACTGCCCGCGCGGCAACCTGATGCCGGTGCTCGGCTCGGGCCATCCGCAGGCGGACATCATGCTGCTCAAGTACGCCCCGGTGCCGTCGGAGGTCGAGGAGGGGGTCGCCTTCTACGGACGCGCCGGCAGCGCGATCATGAAGTCGCTGAAGCGCCTGCAGATCGATCCGCTGGCGGTGTACGGGACGCTCTGCGTGAAGTGTCCCTTGAGCGACTCGTCACTCGCCGACTTCGCATGCATCGCACGGGTCGTCGAGGAGATCGCGATCGTGCAGCCGAAGATCATCGTCGTGATGGGCCCGGAGGCGCTGACGGCGCTCGGCGAGATGGACATCCCGCTGGCTCGGCCGCTCAGCGCGGCCGTGGGCGAGATCCAGCAGCTGACGCCGACGATCAACGCTCTTTACGTGCCCGACATCGACGACTCGCTCGACGAACAGGACGCCAAGAGCGAGTTCTGGGCGGCCTTCCGCGTGCTCGGCGACTGGTACGCCGCGCAGCCTCCCTACTGAAAGGGAACAAACGGCGCCCGCGCCTCCCGGCGGATCGGCGGCATCTCGATCTGCTCGATCGCACAGGGCGCGCTCGGTTCACATCCAGGGCTGTCGCCCCCCGCCGCCACCGGCGAGCTCGGCACGAGCCCGTAGAGCCGACCGTGGTCGCGCGCCACCGCCAGCGCCACCGCTTCGAGCCTTCCGAGACCGGCGTGGCCACGTGCCGCGGTATGGGTGCCGAGCACCGCTGCGAAGCCCTGGAAGCAGCTGAACGCGTACAGCTCCCCGAACAGCGCCGTTGGGCCGACGGCGATCGGTGGCTCCGGCCACACGTATTCGAGTTCGTGAGGGCCCCCCATTGGAGCGGGGCAGGCCTCGTGCCCGGAACCGCCTCCGGCAAGCGCGGCGGCGGAGCCGTCGGTCCTGTCGACGCGAACTTCCCACGCGCCCTCCCCGATCACGCCCTGTGAACGCACGACCCATAGGAACGTCACGATCGCGCCGTCGCGGTCCAGGGCCGCGACCATCCCTTGGGCGGGGCGGGTGCAGCCGTGGGGATCTTCCGGACACGACGGGATCCGCCCGTGCGGCAGCCTCATCAGCCGGCGTGGTCTGCCGGCCGACCACGTCAGCACCTGCCAGACATCGCCGTGGGCGGGATCGTGGCGGGCGAACGTGACAGCACCGCGCCACATCGACGGTGTTGTATCCGACACGCCTCGGGGAGCTGGGATCGGCAGGGCGCGCTCGCGCCCCGTCCGAAGCTCCAGGAGCCGCACGCGGCATCCGATCCCCGTCTGCGGCTCGACGAGCGCGCCGCCCGGACCCCCTTGTTCACCTACCGTGCGGACCGAGGGCACGCGGCGGCAGCGGGAGAACGTGACCACCGGGGCTCCGCCGGCATCCGAGCCCACCCCCGCATCGAAGGGCTGCTCTCGGAGCGCCACGGGCAGCTGCGCCACCCGGCCGTCGTGGTAGGCCATCAGTGCCCAGCCGCCA
>JAOPZS010000079.1 GCA_025963965.1 Solirubrobacterales bacterium | reverse complement strand
CCGAAGCCGGGCAGGTCGGGCGCGAGGACACCCAGCCCGGCATCGGCCAGCGCAGGGAGCAGCGCGGCCCACATCCTGCGGTCGGCCACCCCGGCGTGCAGCAGCACGACCGGCGGCCCCGAACCGTTCTGATCGTGAGGGAGGATCACGACGCGATCATCTCACGGGGCGAGCGGGACGAGCAGGCGGTCGGGGAGGCGCTCAGCCCTCGTCCTGCCGACTAGCTGCGACGGGCGGCGCGCCGGGCCGTCTCGAGCTCGCGCGCCAGCTCGGCGGCGCGGGGCGTCGAGACGAGCACCCGGCGCAGGTGGCCCTCGCCGCCGATCGAGATCGAAAGGCCTGGGACGCCGCGGCGCACGATGAACGCTTCGTCCAGGCGAAGCGTTCGCGCGACGAAGTAGAGGAACGGCACGCGCAGCCCGACTTTGATTCCGGCGCGCCCCGCCACCCGCACCGGGTCCTCGATCACCTCGGCGCCGTCGATGTCGCGCAGCGCGACGGTGATGTTGCGCATCAGCCCGAGCAACTTCTGCCACCACGAGAGCCGCACGACGAGGGCTTCCGCTCCGATCTCCACGCGCACGGCCCCAGCCTAGACGCGCATCCGTTGCACGGCGCGGCCGTTCGGGTAGAAGATGCAGGCACCCGCCGCGGCGGGTGCCCGGTCAACGAGCGAGGAGAGTGGCAATCATGGAGTCAGCGCAGACGCCGAGCAGGGTTCTCGTCGTTGCACACAAGACGGCGGCCACCCAACCCCTGCTCGATGCCGTACGCGAGCGAGCGGCGAAGGGGCCGGCGAGCTTCACGCTGCTCGTGCCCAACTCCGCGCACGGGCTCCACAAGGCGGTCGACCCCGAGGACCAGGGCGCAGAGGAGGCCCGGGCCGTGCTCGACGAGGCCGTGCCGAGGTTGAGCGCGGCCGCCGGGTCCAAAGTGGAGGGGTTGATCGGCGACCCGGACCCGCTGGCGGCCATCCAGGACGCGATCAACCTGCGCGGCTTCGACGAGGTGATCATCTCGACTCTCTCACCCAGGGTCTCGCGCTGGCTGCACCTCGATCTCCCGAGCAAGGTGACAGGGCTCGGCCTGCCGGTGACAACCGTGACGCCGGCCGACGAGTAGCCCTCAGAGCCCCGTCGCAACCCGCCGACGGCCGAGCCAGAGCGCCGGACACGGGGGTCGAATATTCGAGTCACCCGAAGTTCACGCAGACGCTCGTCTGTAGACCTTTCGTCCGCTTCGCGTGAGAGTGCCAGCCGATGGACGACGTCCGCCAGCAGTTCGCAGCAAATCTGCGCCGTTACCGCATCGCGGCCGGCCTCTCGCAGGAGGCGCTGGCGACGCTGTGCGACCTGCACCGCACAGAGATCAGCCTGCTCGAGCGTCGCAAGCGCTCGCCGCGCCTGGAGACGATCGTGATCCTCTCGCGCGGCCTCGAACTGAACTCGCCCTCGCAGCTGCTCGACGACATCGCCTGAGCGCGCAACGCTGACGGGAGCGCCGTTCAAGCTCCCGCGGCGGGCACGCTAGAGTCTGGCTCCCCCGCCCAGCTAGCTCAGTTGGTAGAGCACTTCCATGGTAAGGAAGGGGTCAGCGGTTCGAGTCCGCTGCTGGGCTTCGGCACTACAGAGCCAAATCAGGCGGCTGTCCGGCTGACTCTTCGGGCTCTTGGGGAACATCTGGGGAACACGCGGGTGCGGCTGGCGCGAGCTCGTGCGACCGGAGTACGGATGAGAGCGCTGCCGCGAAGGAGGGTCCATGCGGTTGTATGGCGCCCTGATGGCATACCGATTGCCCCCGGCGGGCCCCGGCGTCTCGCGTCGAGTCGTACACGGGCCCGACAGCCCCCGTGACCAACTGGTGGTTGCCCAACGCGCCAGGCGCCTTGCTTTGCTCCCGCCGCACTGCGGAAAGAGAAGAGGATGCTCCGTGACCGCCCGCCGGCGCTTCGTAGCGCGATCAGGCGCTTGGCGGGGGAGGGAGAGGGGGCAGAGCTCCTCTCGCGATCGCCGCGACGAGGGCCTTGAGGCCGGCTGGGGACGCCGCACCGCTGGTGGCTACGTGCAGCCCGTGTCGTTCAGCGAGTGCACGTGCCTTCCTAAGCTCGTCCGCGCGGCCACCTGCGAGCACGCACCACACCGCGTCGTGGGCGCGGCCGCGCCGACGACGCGAGGTCTTCTCCCCTGCCGCCTTCGCGCGCACGGCCCGCTCGACGAGCTCGACGGGATCCCCCGGGACTGCGTGAAGCTCGATGTTCAAGCTCGCGCGATGCTCGCGGTGGAGCTGCGTCAACTCCACCTCGAGGTCGGCATCGTCCGCATGGAAGACGAGCAGCTCGCGGCGCAGCGGCGTCTTCGCTATTGCCCGGCGCGGCGGCGTCGCTAGTCCCCGCCGCCAACGGGCGCCGCGATGCGCTCGAGGGTTCGCTGCGAGATGATCGGCACGCCGCCATAGCGGCCCGCCAGGTAGCGCCGCGCGATCGACTCCTCGCGGCGCGGGTGCATGTCGACCAATGGCAGCAGGCGCGTCGCGCCGTCTACGCCCTTCTCGGTGAGCCAGATCTGGTCGCGGCCGAGTGGCCGGTCGGCCGTGTCGCCCATCAGCGTCACCTCATGCGAGTTGAACAGCAGTTGCGCCCGATACGGGTTGCTGCGCTGCGACTGGAACAGGTCGACCAGCGCCGCGGCGAGCGCAGGGTGCAGGCTCGCCTCGATCTCGTCGACAAGCAGCACGGATCCCTCACGCAGGGCCTCGACGACGACGCCAATCAGCCCGAACCAGATCATCGTGCCCCACGACTCCTCGTCGATCCCCAGCTCGATCTCGTGCCCCCCGGCGCTGTGCGTGAGGTTCAGCTCGAAGTCGTGTAGCTCAAGGTCCCCGAGGTCGTCATCGGCGTCCTCGCCGCGGATGATGTCCATCGCCCGCGTGAGCCTTTCCTTGAACTCCGGGTCGACCTCCTGGCGGCTGACGTCGGTGATGCCGAGGTCGGCTTCGCGAAGCAGGTCGAGGACCTGGCGGCGCCGGTCCTCGTGCTCGAGCAGCTTCGTGGTGAACGCCTGGCGCACGCCGCGCGTCTGCACGTCGGCGTAGAGCAGGTTGCGCTGGAACCACTGGAAGAGCGGCAGGAACAGGGGATGGTTGGTGGCGGCTGCGGTGGACAGGAACAGCGCGTTGTCGCGCAGGATCTCCTCGGTCGCGCGCCCTTTCGCACGCTGCTGGCTGCCGAGCTGCAAATTATCGCCCTCGCGCGCGAGCAGCAGCACGGGCCGGCCGTGCGGATAGCTGCGTGCCCACTCGCGCAGGATCCGCTCGGCGTCGAGTTCGAAGCCGTACTGGTGACGCACGCCGTCGAGCACCAGCTCGACCTCGTAGCACGACGGATTGCTGCCTTCGTCCTCGCCGAGCCGGAACGGTCTCGTCGGCAGGCGCGTGCCGGGCTTGCCGCGCCGGAACGAGTTCAGCACGAAGTCGCGCATGTCGCCCATCGTCTTCAGCAGGTTGGACTTGCCGGAGGCGTTGGCGCCGAACACGCCGAGCGCGGGCAGCACCTCGATCGGCCGGCCCGACTCGCGCCAAGAGATCTCGCGCGGCACGCCCGGTTCGGACATGCGCGTCGCCAGCAGCGACAGCTCGATCTCGTCCCGGAACGAGCGTGCATTCCGCGCCCGGAACGCGACCAGCATCGACGGCCCGTCCGCCCGCTCCACCGCCGTCCCGGTCGTCGCCACAGCGCGAGTATTGCGGAAAACGCGCACAAGGACAAGCGAGACCTCTACCCGGCAGGGCTCGGACGCCCAACCAGGCGGGCCCGAGCAAAAATCGAGAGCACAAACCTGCTAATCGGCAATCAAATCGGAGTTTCCGGCAGAAAACTGCGGAAACGGTTGGATGACAGCTATACTCGAACGATCTGCAACACATCAGGGGTCGCGGGATTTCGCGGCTCTCACAACTCGAGCAAGGGGGTATTTCGCCCAATGGCAGCGAAGGAGAAGATCAACGTCACCGTAGTGGTGGCAGGCGCGCCGCAGCCGGTCACGGTCGGCGAGCACCGGGAGGTCAAGGCCCTCGTCAAAGAGGCGCTGAAGGAGGCAGGCATCCATCATCCGGACCTCGCCGAATGGGAGCTGCGCGGCGAGCAGGGCGGGCAGCCGATCGTGCTCGAGCAGACGATCGCGGCCGCCGGCATCCACGACGGCCAGACCCTGTTCCTCGACCAGGACGCGGGCGGCGGCGGAAACGTCGCCCGCGCCTGAGGCCGGTCCGATGGCTGAGACGCTCGTCGACCCGGCCGTGTCCCGCGCGAAGCTCGCCCGCCAGCTCGCCGACTGGGATGCGAACGCCGAGTGCTATCGCAAGCGGGGCTGGGTGATGCTGGAGCGCGGCGAGCTGCACGTGGAGGTGGGCTTCATGTGCGCCCTGCCGATCGGTCCGGAGGGCAGCGTGCCGGCGATGCCGCTGGCGATTCGCGTGGGGTTCGAGAACTACGACGTGTGGGCGCCGTCGGTGCAGCTGATCGATCCGGTCACGCGTCGCTGCCTCGATCAGCCGTGGATCGCCGGCATCGATTACGAGCGCGTTCACCCCGGCGGCGTGGCGGAGCAGGTGCTGGTCATGCCCCACCCCGACACGGGCAAGGTCTTCCTCTGCAAGCGCGGGAGCCGCGAGTATCACTCGCATCCCGAACATTCCGGGGATGACTGGCTGCTGTACCGCGGGGGCGGCCTGGGCACGCTCGCGCAGCTCTGCGCTCTGCTCTGGCGGGCGACGACGCGGACGGTCGTAGGCCTGAACTTCACGGTACAGCGGGTTCCCGTCCCGGGCGGAGTCGCGCTCATGACCGCCGCCCAGTTCACGCGCGCCGAGCCGCAAGCGCTGTCCGTGGCCGTCGCCGACCAGGCGCAACCGTCCGCAGGCGGTTCCGGCGAGGTCGAGTCCGGCGCCCGGGCGAACCTCGCAGCGTGAGTCCGTCGCCGCTGCTCGCCCCCGGGCGCTTCCTGCTCGAACGCGTCCTCGCGGAACAGTGTCTCGGCGCGCTGCGCGACCGAGGGCGTCGCGGCGCCGAGATGTTCATCGCGCTGACCGCCGCGGTCGAGGACCCCGGCGTCGTTCGCTTCCGCCGCGCGCTGGTCCCGCGCCAGACCTGTCACGCGACCCCGAAGGGCCTGCTCGTGACGATCGAGGGCGACGCACTGTTCGAGCTTAACCGCGACTGCTATGAGCATGGCGAGCTGCTCGCGGGCCAGATCCACGCCCATCCCGACCGCGCGTATCACTCGGGCGCCGACGACGCCCTGGCGCTGCTGCGGCTACCGGGCGCCCTCAGCATCGTCGTCCCGAACTTCGCCGCCGGCCCGCTCGCGCCGGCGCGCTGGTCGGTGCACCGCCTCGGCGCCGACGGAACCTGGTGCCCGATTCCCCCCACGACACGACTGGAGCTGACATGAGCCTTCCTCCCTTCCTCAGCCGGGTGCACAACGCCGCCGGCCCCCTCCTCGGCGGCATCGCCGAATCCGCGCTGGCCGAGGTGCTGCGCGAAACGACGCTGACGCTCGAGATCGACGATCGCGAGGCTGCCGACCGCGGCCACCGCGCCAGCTTCCTGTTCGCCGTCAACCTGGGCGCGCGCCTCTACCCGCGCCTGTCGATCGCGGCGCCGCCTGAGCTCGCCACCGCGGCGGCCGAGCTCGCCCGAGCGATCAACGCCGGCTGCGAGCTCGGCGCCGCGACCGGCAGGACATTGACGCTGACCTGGTGCGGCGGCGAGCCCACGGCCGACCGCGTGACGGTCGCTGCCGACGCCTGGAACGTCCGGGTCGACCACGGCGAGCCGAGCGCCGGGCCGGCCGAGCCGCCGGCGGCGATGGCGGCCGCGGCGCTCGGGATTGGCGCTCTGTTCCGCTCGCTGTTCGCGCCGCACGTCGCGCACCCGCGCACGGCGGCGGAGCCGTTCGCGCTGAACCTCGTCACGCTCGGTCCGCCCGCGGAGACGCCGGAGACGCCAGCGCAGGTCGAGCTCGGCGTCGTCCACCTCGCCGGTTGCGGCGCGGTCGGACAGTCGGCGGCGGCGGTGCTCGCGCAGCTCCCAGTGCGCGGCACGCTCGTCGCGGTCGACCACGACCCACTCGACGAGGGCAACCTGCAGCGTTACCTGCTCGCGCTCGCTGCGGACGTCGGTGCCGCGAAGCCGGCGCTGATCGCGCGCGCATTCGAGGACCACGAGCTCGAGGTGGTGCCGGTGCCCACGCGCTGGGGCGAGGACGAGCACACCGCTCCCGGCCGCGAGACCGTGCTGAGCGCGCTGGACTCCAAGCAGGGCAGGATCGAGCTGCAGGCAGGGCTCCCGCGCGAGCTGTTCAACGCCTGGACACAGCCGGTGGACGTAGGCGTCTCGCGACACCAGCGCTTCGGCGAGGACCCGTGCCTGGCGTGCCTGGCCTGGCCTCGCCACGCCCGTCCGAACGAAACGAAGCTGATCGCCGATGCGCTCGGCGAGCACGAGCTGCGTGTCGGGATCTACGCGATGCTCGGCGTGCCGGTCGGCGCGCCGCTGCCCGCGGACCAGATCAAAGGCTCGCTGCGGCTCGACGTACCGTCCGACGCCGGCGCCTGGGCCGAGCGCTCGCTGCTTGACGACCTGGTCGCACACCGCGGCCTGCCTGGGGAGCCGTTTGCGGCTTTCAAGGGTGTGGGGATCCGCGCGCTCTACCGCGACGTCGTGTGCGCGGGGATGCTGATCGAGCACGTCGGCGCCCGTGACCCGGAGGTCTCGGTGCCGCTCGCGCACCAATCGGCGCTCGCCGGCGTCCTGCTCGCGACGTGGCTGTTCGTGGACCGTGTGCCGGCGTTGCGCGAGCTGCGTCCCGCCGCTGCCCAGGCGCGCTACAACGTGCTGCGCGGCGGAGGGGAGCAGATCTGGCCGCGAGAGCGCGGCCGCCAGGCCAGGTGCCTGTGCTCGGACCCCGATTTCCGTGACGCGTACGCCGCTCGCTGGACGCTGCCGACGGCATCGGCCGCCTGAGCCCTGCCTTCACGCAGCACGGGCGCGGGCGATCGCCAGCTCGGCGCCGACGCGCTCGTCGGGGTGCGCCTCGGCGAATAGGCCCGTGTAGTGCTGCAGGCAGGTCTGCGGGGAGTGTCCGAGCTGGTCGGCGACCTCGATCACGTTGCGTCCCTCGTAGATCAGCAAGCTGGCGAAGCTCCCGCGGAGGTCGCGCGGCTGCGCGCTCGGGTCCAGGCCGGCGTGCCTGGCGGCCGGGCGCCAGACGCGGCGGACCCAGTTGCGCCAGTCGCTGCGGGTCCAAGCGCCACCGGAGGCGGGGAACACCAGCCCGTTCCCAGAATGTTCCCCACAGGTCTCGCGCCAGGCCGCGAGATCCGAGGCGAGCGGTGCGAGCAGCCGCACGTGCCGCCGCCTGCCGGTCTTGGTTGCGTTGATCGCGAGCGTCCGTCGGCCGACCTGCACCCAGGTGAGCGTGATCGCCTCGGACTCCGGCCTGAGGCCCGCGTAGGCGAGGACCGAGACGAGCGTCGCGTCACGCTGGCCGACGCCGGCGCGGATCGCCTCCACGACCGCGGGCGGCACCATGATCGGCTCGCGTTTGCGCCGTTGCGGGGGCTTGCGAACGACGGCGACGGGGTTGCGAGCGATCAGACCGTCGATCACGGCGCGGTTGAGGATCGACTGCAACACGGTCGCGGTCTTGACGATCGAAGGGTCGCCCACGCCTTCGCGACCGAGGCGCGCCAGCAGCTCCTGGACGACCGCCGGCGTGATTTCCCGCAGTCGGTGGCCGCCGAGGTGCGGGATGATCCGCAGGTCGAGCTGAGTCGCGTAGACCTCGAGCGTCCGCGGCATGAGGTTCGGCTCGGCGTAGTCGGTCCACCACTTCTCCGCGTAGTCGGCGAGGCGGCGGTTGCCGGCCGTGAGGGTCGCGAGGTCGCCGGTCTGGCGCTCGCGGCGGACTCTCGCCTCGAACTCCCGGGCGTCTCCCAGCCGGTCGAACTGCCGCGATCGGTTGGCCGATCCCTCGCGCCAGCGGACTTTGTACGCCACCTTGCCGTCAGAGCGTTGGACCCTGTGCACGCTCAACGTCGGACTCCTTCCTGAGACGTGCGCGGAAGCTAGCGAGCTGCTGCGATGGTTCTCTGCGCCGGACCGGCTGCATTGGCCCGGGGTCCGCCGGCTCGATGATGCCGGCGAGAAGCCAGTCCTCCAGCGCCTCCTCGGGGATGCGGAGCCGACCGGCGAGCTTGTACGCGAACAGCTCGCCGCGGCCGATCGCGCGCCGGACAGCCCACGGCGAGAGCCGAACGCGGGCGCATACCTCCGGGAGAGTCAGCAGCGGGCTCACCAGCGGGCATTAGGAGCGTGTCGATAGCACTGCACATGTGGACTGACCCCGAGGACTTCGATCTGACTCGCCTTCGGTGTGCCGTCAACGGGAGACGTCGGCCGCCTGGTCGCGCTCGGCGCGAGAGCCGATGATGCGACCCAGGCCATGAATCAGGTGTTCGCGGTTCGGGGCGATGGGAGGCGCGTATGTGTCGGGCAGCTCGCGATGCGCGAGGCTGGGCGTGTGGACTCGGCTGGTGCGCATCTTGGCGGCGAGTCGTTCGACGCGTTGCTCGTCTTGGCCTTCGTGGCCGAGCTCGTCGCGGGCGAGATACCAGTCGCTGCCGTTGCGCGCGCGGCTGGCTTGAACGTAGGCGCCCTCGCGGCTGGTCTGCCAGCCGCCGGTGACGATGATCGCGCGATCGACGGTGGCGCCCTGCTGGCGGTAGACGTGCTGGGCGTAGGCGAGGCGGACGTTGGCGAGCTGCTCGCCGGCGATATGCAGCTCGCGCTCTGACCCGTCGAGGGTGACGGTCAGCGAGTTCTGGCGCGGGTCGATAGATGTGATCTGCCCGCGTGCTCCGTTCTCGACGCGTGGCGCACCCGGTGTGTGGTGTTGGGCGGTGAAGCTGATGAGGTCGTCATGCCGCAGTCCGTAGTGGCGGTTCGGCAGCGTGAGCTCTTGGTCGCCGAGTTCGCCGCGTTGTGCGCGGAGGTGTTGGGCGCGGGCGTTGAGCCGGTCGATCTCGACGTTGGAGGCGTCGGCGATCAGCGCGACCTGACGGGGATCGTGGTGGTCGAGCAGCCGTGCCCAGTCTTTGACGGCGCGCTCGCCGGCTTGGTCGCGGGTGTCGGCGAAGTGCAGCCGTCCGTTGGCGCGGTAGTGGGCCATCGCTCGCTCGGGTTCGCCGCGTCGCAGTGCTGCCCAGGCTTTGCGCTCGGCCGGGTTGAGAGTGCGGTGCACGTCGGCTAGCGGGGCCGCGGGTGCGTGGAGGGCGAGCCGGTCGAACATGCCGCCGGGGCCGATCGCGGGCAGCTGCCGTCCGTCGCCGATGACGATCAGCTTCGCGCCGGGCCGGTCGATCAGCGCGGTGACGGCATCCATACGGTGGTGGTCGACCATGCCTGCCTCGTCGAGGACCACCGTCGTGTTGGGGCCGACGCGGACGGTGCCGCGGTCGGCGCGGGAGACGAGCGCGTCGAGGGTCATGGTGCTCCCAGCCAGCGCGGGACTGTCACGGCCGAGCCGCTCGGCGGTGGAGCCGGAGACTGCGATGCCGATGACTTCGCGGCCGTTGTTCTGCTCGGCGCGGGCGGCGGCGTCGATCACGACACCCTTGCCGGTCCCGGCGGGGCCGACCAGGACCGCCAGGCGCTCCGGGCCCGTCAAAGCCCGGAGCGCCGTCCGCTGCTCATCGGAGAGCGCGAACCCGACGCGCCCTGCGACCTGCTCCTCGGCGAGCTCCCTCGCCACCTGCCCAACCTCCCGGTCCGCCGGGCGGGCGATCTCCTTCGCGCGTCGCTCGATGCGCTGCTCCTGGGCCCGGATCGCGAGCGTCGTCATCCGGCCGCCCTCCAACGGCAGGACACGGCGCTCGCGCACCATCTCGCCCGCCACCCTCAGTGCTTGCTCGGGTGAGAACGCGCCCGCGCTCTGCTCGAGCGCCACCGCGCGCAACCGGCCGGCGTCGAACACCGCCTCGCGCTCGGTCAGCTTCGCCTCGACCCGATCGGCGACGCGACGGGCGGGCGACGGCGGCTCGGGAGCGCCGATCAGCCTCACGGCCTGGCCGGCGCCGAACCCGTGTTCTGCGGCGGTGGCCGCCCAGGCGCGCTGCAGATCACCGCGGGTCGCGAGCTTCTTGGTACGGCGATTCTCCAGCGCGATCGCCCTCAGCTCGCCCCGCTCAGGGGCACGCCCGTGCTCGGCGCGAAACCGCTCCGCTGCCTGCGCGATCTCGCGGCTGCGTGCGGAGAACGCGTCACGAAGCGCCGTGGGCACACGCGCGATCTCGAAGTACTTGCCGTCGCGGCCCGTCCCGGACTCAATCGCGTAACCCTCCGCCTTCAGCTCCTCCGCGAGCGCCGAACGGTAGAACGCGCCTACCTCCCGCGCCGCTCGGAACATCGGCCGGGAGGCTACCGCCGTAGCGGCCGTCCTCCCTCACCGCCCCCGCGATCACGACGTGCGTGTGAAGCTGAGGGTCTGGCGCCGCCGCACCCTCCACGCCCCTCGCCGTCGTATGCAGGAACCCAGCCGCCACGACATCACGCGCCGGCTCCTCTACCACGCCGGCGCCATAGCGCCGACGCACCAGGCTCAGGTTCTCGCGCATGTACTCGACCGCCCGCTGCACGGCCCGCTCGTGAGCGGCCTCGAGCTGCTCGCGCTGCCAACCGTCCGAAAGCGCCCACACGACGGACACTGGCTTCGGCGCGCTGAACGTCACGTCGATCCCTCCCCCGCGCGTCCCGTCCGCACCAGCACGACGCAGCCACCGTCCCGTCTGCGGGTGGCGTCCCTCCATCACAGCGACAAAGGCCGGACCCCCCAAAGGTCCGGCCCCGCTAACTCCAAGCTCCTCCAGCGTCTCCGCACCCGAAAGCCAGCGGCCAGGCGCCTCCGTGACGCTGCCATCCGGGCGCAAGTAGTAGTCCCCGCGCTGCGGCGTGACCGTCTTGCCCTCGAGGTACCGCGCGTAACCGCCCGCCTTCCCGGAGCCGATGCTCGCAGCGCTCATCACGCATCGTTCTGACCCTCAGCACCCGCAAGACGGCCGAAAACCGAGGTACCGATCAGACACCAACCGCACCCCTGTGCATCTGGTCTGTTCAGGGCGTATCGGCCGGCAGCGGCTGCGTCCGGGTCGGTACTGGCGAGCATTGGACGCTGGTGGCCGAGTCGGCTTGATGTCGGCGAGAAAGGCACTGCGGTGCGGCATGCCAATCACAGATGAGGGCGAGTCAAGTCGTTGCTTTGTAGTGGTGTAACGCGATTTCGCCCGTGGGGCTGTCTGCTCAGGCGGCGTGGACCGCGACCACCTCAACAGCTTCCCGTACGAATCGCCGTGCTCGCCCGCCATCACCTCGGCAACGACATCCGCAGCGGGTCATCCTATGCCCTTCGGCCGTCGTGCTGCTCCCCTTTCTTAGTTGATTCGTGGAACAACTGACGAGTCTGGACGCTGTGGTCGCCGGAACCAGCTCCGGCGCTACCAGGCGCCCGTTACGCCACTTCTGCCGACGCGACCGCGGAGGGGGCATGGCGGAGCAAGGACCGCGCTTCTACTGCTTCAAACGTGATCGGAAGCTGATCGGGTCGCCGACGCGGTAGCGTTCCCCCACGGCTGGGGCCGAGCAACGATGGGGAATCCGCTTGCGGCGATAGGGAGGGCTGCGGCACAGCCGCTGCGGTGGCGAGTGCCTCCGGCACGGGTCGCGGCCGAAGCCGAGATTGTTGACGCGGAGAGGCGAGCGGCGGAAGGTCTGCTGGGGCGACGGCGTGTGCGCAAGAAACGCAAAGCGCGCAAGCGGACTCCGGCTAGAGAGCCGCGCGGATCGTCGAGACTGGCGCGTGCGCGGAAGGCGGCGTTCAAGTGGGCGACTGATCAGGCCGTCTGGTTCGGATTCCTAACCGCGATCGTGCCGACTGCGTGCGGGCTCATCGCGGGATTCTCGGTGGACGAAACAGACCCAGTAGCGATAAAGGTCTTGGCTGGCGTTGTCGGTTCGGCCGCGGGTTACCTGATATTGCTCGCGATCTTGACGGCCATCTTCTGGCTTGTGCCCGCGACAGCAAAGGCAAATGCGTAGCGTGCCAGGACTCAATTGTTGACTTAGATTTACGGGCCGGCGGCCGAAGCGAAGATCGATCGTCGGACCGAGGATCGTCGCCAGGTTCGACCAGTATCGGTGTCCACAGGCTCCTTAATCGGACGCCTGACACAAGCGTTGCTAGCGGTTGCCGAAGCGCCTTCGCACGCTCTCCAACCGACCGCCTCCTCGTCGCGGTCGGTCTTTTGGTCCGGGAAGTTCGGTGCTAGGAACATCATGCAGAGCGGTGCCGGAGTAATGCGGAGTCGAGTCCCCCAGTTCGGTCTGGAGCGGTAGCGTTCTACCATCTTCCCATCGAAGGCCGTAGCCGCCGATGTAACCAAACAAGGGGTTAGGATCTGTGTCGTCGCACGTCGCGTCGATCGCGATCTCGCCGAGCACGCAGCTACGCGAGTGCGTCGCAAGGTTCGGGTCCTGCAGCTCAATGACCCAAACCCAGTCGGGGGTCGGGAGGAACCGAAACGAGCGGTGCAACCGCTCAGACAGGCCACGCTCGGGAGCTCGGGTCTTATAGTCCCCCGCCTGGGTGACGTAAGTGCGCAGTCGGAGCCTTGCGCCAAGATGCTTGCGGAGCCCCGCCCGCTCGTCTTTCTTTAGGAGGCCTTGAAAGTATCTCCTCGCGATCGGCTCGGCGTTCTCGCCCGTGAGATGAATTCGGCCTGGTGTAGGCACAAAGAGATAGTTCCAGGGGCCGAGGGGATCTTCGCTTGCGTATACCACGTCATAAGGGCCGGCACCCTCGTCGCTGCGAACGTAGAAGAGCCGCCCCTGGCTGTCTCGCCCATAGCCGACGAGAACAGTGGCGTGACCCTCGGTCGCAAGCACAACCGGTAGGCGCGAGTTCAGGTAGCGACAGACGGTGCGGGAAACGGCATGAACCTGAGAGAGCCCCGCGATCGTATAGTTGATCGGGCGCAGGCCGAGCTGCTCGAGCGCGACTGCCACCTGCGCCGCGCTGAGCCCTCCAGACGGATTGATACGCAACGGCTCGGGGTGAGATGCCGCGCCCGTTGCGATGTCGGAAACCTCGCGCCGCGGAGCCCCGTTAACGAAATGGTGATACAGCGCGACCATCCATACGCAAGCATGAGCACAGACGCCATGTTGCGAGTCCTGCTCCATGAACGGGAAGCCAGAAACTCGGAGGCGCTCACCGTGGGGGCGAACCACGCTCGTGCAAACGCACGAGACGTGCGGTTGCAACTCGGACGGTGGCGCGATGATTGTTCGGCCAACGGGGTGGGCACGGAGCGGGCGCAGCACCGCGTAGCCAAGATATGGGTATACGTCCCCGGCCTCGGCGAAGAAGTGCAAGCGACGACATCGATTGGGAAGTTGTCGAAACGTGCGGGCGTAGTGACCGGCGTGCTCGTCTTGGAAATCCCGGTCGATGTAGTCCGGCTCCAGCATGGCCAAAGTGGCTCGCTTTTCGACGGTCTTAAGTACGGCCTCAAGCGCCGGCGTCGAATCGAGGTCCGCGATCGCGGCGCGTATTTGAGCCCATTCGTCGGGCAGTTGGAAGATGACCGCGCCGAGGCCGCTTGCCGGATGGTCCGTTACCGACGCTGCCATCGGGCGAGACTCTATACGAGCATGCCCGCATATCGGAACGGGATGAAGCAGGTGATTGCGGAAAGTCGGCGAACCTCAAGCGCAACAAAGCTCGTGCCGATAGGTTCAAATGAGCAGCGTTTCTCGCCCGGAGCAACCCGGCCGTCTACTAGCGCTCATCGGAAGGATGGGTATATGGTGTGCGGAGAGACTCAGACGCGGAGCCACGTTCGCCGGAGCGCCGCGTAGCCTTCAGGAGCATCAAATGCCGATCATCAAGCGAACTCAGCCAGCAGGGTCCCCGCCCAGGCCCACTGCCGAGTCCGGAGACGGTGCGGTCGTCGTGATGGAGAACGTCACGGGCTTTGAGCCCAGCGACATGAACGAGCTGGCACCTGACCACTTGGCTGACGCGATGGAGAGCTTTAGCGCCCCGCCGCCGACGCCAGATCCGGTCGAGATCGACCCCCTAGGCGCACTGAGCGTCGAAGAGCGGCACGAACAGGACGATGAGATCGCTGGCATCGCGAAGGCCAAACGCGACGCAGAAGCGCTGCTCGGCGTCTTCCGGCGTCGCTGACTGCCCTTACTGACGGCGTTCCCTGGCCGTCACCCAAAGCTCGGACGTCCAGTAGGCCGAGATCCGTCGCGGTTGAGCCCGGAAGTCTCCGCCCCAGCGGTTTCGGTGTGGCAAGGAACGGCGCACGGACAAGACATCGGCTGCCTTGAGGGCTCCGGCCCATCTTTCGGCTGGACCCGTCCTCCGTTGCTTTCAGAGACAAAGCTGCTCGGCTCGCACCGCGGCCCTAGTCGGCCACACGAACCTGTCCAGCGTGTAGAGCAACCCGGCGCCCTTCAGCCGGGCAACGCTGTCTGTTGGGTCCTGGCCGAGTTCACGGCCGAGATCCTCGACAGAACGCGGCCATGGCTGCTCTCGATCGAGGACGATCAGCATCACCGTACGGTCGGTGCTCTCGTCCTCCTCGCTCGGGGCGGGAGTACGCTGCTCGCGCATGGGAAGGTCCTTCCTTTCCGTGCCGGGCCCCCGGCAGTTAGCGCTGCGCGGGGGCCGCTTATTGGGTTTGCGAGCGAGCGTACGACGCTGGTGCGATGGAATCCGTCGCCGGCGCTGCGACTGCGGAACGTACGCAGCGTACGCAGCGCTGCGACTGTTCTGCGTACGCTCCCGCCTCGCATCCTCCGCAAACTGGGGACTTCCGTTCGTGGTGCTTCGCAGCCACTTGTCCGATGAAACCCCTGCAGGAGCGCGAAACTCGCACTCCTTCACACTCGGCGCTACCAGTGGGCGATGCTGGTCGAACCGGTGCGAAATCTCGTTTGCCAGCCTGGTATCGACCGCACCGGCTTTTTGGCGCACTCGCTTGCGTATCGACGAGTCCCGGCTGTACGGTCCGGCGACGATGGAACCGAATCACGAACCGCAGGGGGCGGGCATCCGACTCACGATCCCTGGAGCGATCGAAGCACCGTTCGCCGGGGGTCCCCGTTTCGTCGCGTACTGCATGACTGCGGATGCCCGGGCTCGGCATCGGCGCAACTCGATCAAACGGGCGGGGAACGCCCTACGTCGGGCCGACAAGGCAGAGCGCGATCCCTACCCGGTGGCGCTGTTCTACGCACAGCGTATGGGCGTGGCGCTCGAGGATTTGGGTCGCCTCGCGATCGGTCTTGAGGCGATCGGCCAGCGGGACGCATTCGACGCGTTCCGCCTCGCGAGCTTGGACGACATCGACGCCGTCTTCGACCGCCTACGCAACGAGGCAACCCTCCGGCGTGCGTTTCGCGTGGCTACCGCTGGCGACATCGCGGATCTCCCGAACGACCTTCAGCCGCCACTGCTCGCGGCGAGCGACGTACTCGCCGGCCAGTGGTGCCGACAATGGCGCTCATGCGCTGCTGGGTGGCCACTCCTGCGACGCATCGCGAAGGGCGCGAGGCACGGCACTCCGCTCTTGTCGCGCGAGCTCGTCGTGGACCCCCCGGGCGCCGGAGCGCTCGGCAAGGGCACGCCCGATCGCTTCGACCGGTGGGTGCTTGTCACGACCACGGACGAGGATCGCGCCGAACGGCACATCACGACGCAGTGGGTCGAAGCGGATCTCTCCTCCGACATGCTCGAGCGAGCTGAGGAAGCCGTCTTGGACGGGATCGAGTTCGCGAATGGACTCGCGAACGCTCATGTCCATCGGGTCCAGACATCGTCAAAGTGGGCCGTCCCTAGCAACGTTATTCGGACCCTGCCATCAGACCAGCGCAGGACGATCAGGGAGCACGCGCTGTGACCGATCGCGTGCCGGCCCCCGACGAAATGCCGGATATCCAAAGGAACTTCCTTCCGACCCGCGCGCTCCTTCTCAGCGTCCGCGACACTCTCTGCCCGTCGAGAGAACTCGCGCTCGCCGACGCGCTCACCGCAGCCCGGCAGACGTTGGCTCGTCAGCGCCCGCTGGACGAGGTCGCCGCGGCGATCTTCGCCGTCATGTGGGAGAGCGTGTCTTGCTTGGAGCTCGCCGCGAACATCGCAGCGCCTTGGGTGGACCGCCAAATGGGTCACCTGCCCCACGGGCGCTGGGCAGAGATGACTCGATACGACGGCGGCCGCGCCAACCGCTTCTACGAGTCAAGCCATAACTGGACCGACGAGCGATTCGCGTATGTGTCGGGACACAGGTTCGACGAGCCGCCAGGCACTTCCATCCTCGACGCCCTCCGAGAGGGCGGCTTTCAGGACGACCGGCTCGACCGGGCGTTCGCAGAAGCTGAGGCGGCCACTACCCGTTGGATGCGCAAGAAGTTCGAACAACTCGCGACGCGATGGCACCTGCTTCGAAGCTACGGCGCCTCCTACGAGCACGGGCTACTGCTCGTCCCGTCCGCTCATGCCGAGGCGGTCGCGAAGGACGGGATGGTCGCACCCGATGCTCTGATGGCATGGGAAAGCCGAAAAGACGGCGTACTTCACACAGAGCACGCCACCCCGCGGGAGGTGCTCGACTGGGTGGAGGGTGCCGGCGAGCTTGCGATACGACTCGCGGACTACGTCGCCGACACCCGGCTGGTGCTTTCAGAATCGTTCGGCTTCGATCACGAAGGTGCGTTCCTTCGCCCGTTGCGAAACCTGATCCCCTATTGGGTCGAAGACGGCGACCTACCGGACGAGACGATGACACTGCTCGACGGTTTCACTCTGAACTGGATCAGAGGCAACCCCGAGCCCAACGCTGACGCAGTGCGCTAGCAAAGCCGCGCGCGTTTGAGCGCGAACCGCCGGCCCGTAGCGTGGAGTCGCCCCAGCGCGGCCCTAGCGTCGGCTAGGCCGCTCAGAGGGAACGCGGCGCCGTTGAAGGCCGCGTCCTTCTAGGCTTCGCGGTCGGTGTCTAACGGGTCAGAGGGACTGATGGATCGCGTCGAGGCCGTGCTTCGAGAGTTTGTGTTGGCTGCAATGCCGGGAGCCACGGGCGCATTAGCCGACTTGCCGTTGCGTTCGCTGTTGAGTGAGTACGGGACGTCGCGGTCCCGGGTGCCAGAGTGGCGTCCGCGGGCTGTTCACGTGGCGCCTCAGCTGACCGCCGACCCGCGTGCTGCGAAGGTTCGTCGGGACGCCGAGGCTCTGATCGCCAAGATTGAGGCGGGGGAGGATCTGACGGCCTATCTGAGCGACCGCGTATTGGAGCCGCGCGATCCCGGTGCCGAGTCGCAGCCCCTGTCGGCACGACGCGACAGGGATCTCCTGCTCGCCGAGTGGGGCGTTCATCACCTTCATCTGACGCCTGGGCATGGCCCCGACCTGCTGTTCGTGGCGTTTCGTCCGGATGACGCGTACGTCATCGGCCTCTACTCGCACAGCGACTTCGCGCGGAAAGGCGTCCTCGAGAGGATGGTGCACAACTGGCCTGACTCGGAGCTTGTCCATAAGGTCAGCAGCGGGCTGGAGCTGAGCCAGCAGTGGAGTGACCGGGAGCACAAGCACTTGCGAGAGAACGGGATCTCGGGCCCCTTCATCGAGGTCGACGGCGCGGTCTGGGCCGCGGCCTCCCTCGGAATGGCGATGGACGGCACGCCTCTCCTCGTCGCGCACGCCGCGATGGGGTTGGCGTGGACGCTCGACGATTGGCGCGAACATCTGGACGAGCGGCTGCGGGAAGCTGCGGAGGGCGTCGATCAAACCCTCGGACACAAGGCGGTTGGCGATTGGGAGCCGACCGTTCACGCCGGCGAAATCGGGATCGTTCGAGACGGGTGTTTCACCCCGATCGGCCGGCTCCCGTAGCGGTTCATATGGGTCGAAGGGTTGCCCACCGTCACCGCATCGAACCGCGAATCAACCGCCTACTGCGACCACCCGCTGGCGCCGGGGAACAATCGGGGAACATCTCGCGCCCAACCGCTGCTCACCGCCGCCCGGCTACGCTCAGCGCAAACAGGCGAAACACCGCGACAGCGCTGGAATATCGACCTGCCTGGCCTCGGGCGCCGGAGCCGCACCTCACGCCCAGGCCACCATGGTAAGGAAGGGGTCAGCGGTTCGAGTCCGCTGCTGGGCTCTGGCTTCGGCTCTTTCGCGCGAGCCGAAACCACGGGCCGCCCAAGCGCGGCGGCCCGTCTCGCACGTCATCCCGACGGCCCTTTCCTACTTGTTCGAATCGTGGGAATTCCCGCGCTGGTCGCCGCATTGGCCAGGCGCGGCAATACCACGTTTGGGGTAAAGGATCTCCTCCGTTCGGTCGATCGGACCGGATGCGCCTCGGTGCGTACCGACGCTTCAGCGGGCTAGGCGGCCTTGTGGCCGCACTTGCGTGCGTCCCGATCGCCGGCTGCGGCGAGTCGCACGCGAATGCGAGCGCCAGCCGAACAATCGCCGTCACTGAGCGGGACTTCCACATCGACGCGCCGGCGAAGCTTGCCTCCGGCACCTACACGTTCGACGTCGCCAACCTCGGTGTCACCGACCACGAGCTGATCGTCGCCTCGACGCCCGACGGCTCCCTGCCGCTGCGCCCGGACGGCTTGACGATCGACGAGGAGGCGCTCGGACCGCGGGAGCCGGGCGCGCTCGAACCTGGCGGACCGGGGGCGCAGCGGACGCTGACCGTCCGCATGACGCCAGGCCGCTACATCCTCTTCTGCAACATGGAGGGTCACTACATGGCCGGGATGCACGCCGAAGTGGTCGTCCGGTGATGTTCGGCCGCCGCTCGTCGATGCGACCGATCACGGCGTCCGGGTCCGGGCGCCGGCCGATCATCGCGATCTTTTTGACCTTCGCTCTGATCTCCGCCGCGACGATCGTGCTCTCGGTCCACACGACCAAAGGCTCCGAGCACCGCACCAGCGTCATCCAGATCGCCGCACGCCAGCGCACGCTCGCCGAACGCTACGTCGAGGAAACGCTGCTCGTCCGCGAGGGCCGCGCCGCCGACCCCGCCTACACGGCGCGCGTCATGCAGGCCTCCGCCGCAGCCCTCCTCGGGGGCGGCGCCGCTCCTCCCGTCAACGGTGACGACGACGAAACCATCCTGCCGGCCGCCGAAGACCTCGGTATCCAGCGCCAGTTCGCTCTCGAGCAGCGACTCGTCGCCGACCTCACCAGCACCGGCGAAACCGTGCTCGCGCACCGCCCGACGGCCGGCCTGCCCGAAACCGCAGGCGAGCACGTCGCCGCACTCGAACCGCTCGTGCGCCTGCGCGTGCTCGCAGCGCTCACGTCGAGCATCGCCTTCCGTGCCGCGCGCGATATAGGCCGCGTCGATGACGCGAACATCCAAGGACTGCTGAGGACCCAGGTGCTGCTCGGAGTCGCAGGCCTGGTGATCACGCTGCTCCTCGCCGGCGCGCTGCTGGCAGCCTCGCGTCGTCAGAGCGCTCACTTCCGCAGCCTCGCCCTGTCCTCCACCGACCTCGTCGTCGTGCTGGGCAGCCAGGGCGCGCGCTACGTCAGCCGTTCGGTCTCGGCGCTCGTCGGGAGACCGGAGTCCGAGCTATACGGGAACGGGCTGATGCATTTCGTCCATGCGGATGACCGAGCTCTGATCGAAGCGGTCAAGGACACCGGCGAGCCGGCGGAGTTCAGCTTCCGCATGCGCAACGTGGCCGGCGACTGGCGCCACCTCGAGGCCAGCGCCACCGATCTGCGTCCAGACCGCAACCTGCGCGGGATCGTGATCCACGCGCGCGATGCAACCGACCGCATGCGCCTCCAGGAGCAGCTGACCGCGAAGGTCCAGCGTGACGGCTTCGCCAACCACCTGTCCGAGGCGATGGAGATGGCGGATGAGGAGCACGAAGTCTTCAACGTCGTCGAGCGCGCGATGGTCGAGATCGACGAGCCGACCCCGATGGAGCTGCTGCTGTCGGACTCGAGCCGCGCGAACCTCGCCCGCGTCGCGTCCAATCCCGACCAGGAGGCCCCGGGCTGTCCCGTCAAATCACCGTTCTCGTGCGTCGCCGTCCGTCGTGGCACCGCCGTCGTGTTCGACTCCAGCGAGACGCTCGGCGCATGCCCGCACCTGCGCGGTCGCCCCTCCGGCGCCTGCTCGGCCGTCTGCGTGCCCGTCAGCTTCATGGGACGGGCGCTCGGCGTGCTGCACACGACCGGCCCCGACGGCAAGCCGCTGGGCGATGGCGCCGTATCCCAGCTCTCGGTGCTTGCCGGCCAGTCCGGCGCGCGCATCGGCACCGTCCGGGCGTTCGAAAAGACCCAGCTGCAGGCGTCCACCGATGGGCTCACAGGGCTCGTCAACAGGCGCACCGCCGAGCGCCGGCTACGCGAGCTGGTACGCGACGGGAGCCTGTTCGCAGTCGTGATCGGCGACCTCGACCACTTCAAGCAGCTCAACGACACGCATGGCCACGAGGCCGGCGACCGCGCCCTGCGCCTGTTCGCGCAGACCGTCAAAAGGGCGCTTCGAGACGAAGACATGATCGCCCGCTGGGGCGGTGAGGAGTTCGTCCTCGCCCTGCCCGAGCTCGACCGCTTCCAGGCGGTCCAGATCCTCGACCGCGTCCGTCATGACCTGGCCGTCGCCCACCCCGGCGAAACTCCCCGCTTCACCGTCAGCTTCGGCGTCACCGACTCGACCGGCGGCGACAGCGTCGAGGCGCTGCTCAGCGTCGCCGACCGTGGCCTCTATGCCGCCAAGCAGGGCGGCCGCGACCGCTCGGTGATCGGCGATCCGGCCGCCGCGCCGCGCAAGGGCAAGCGCTACGCCACCGTCCCGGCCGCCGACGGCTCCTACGACGACGCGCCCGCCGAGCAGGATCCGGAGCTCGACACGAGCCACCTCAGCCTGACGATGAGAGCAGCCGCCGACGAGGAGGAGCCTCGTCCCAGCGGAGTCGAGATCCGCTGAGCCGCGGCCCGGCGCGCCCCGAACCGCCGCGGGCGGCGTCACTACGCCGTTTCTGAATAGGTTGCGCAAATCGGGAAGCTCGGTAGCATCCTGTGATCGAGGCTGGCACGCGCAGGGGGCGCAGCCGGCTACATGGAGAACAGGGGACCGGCAGGGACTGCCGCAGGGACGATGAGCGCAACGCACGACGCGTCGATGACGAGCACAGCCGGCGGCGGGGGACATCCCCCTCGGCGCCATCCCGTTGCGCTGCGCGCGCTGCTCCTCGCGCTCGCCCTGTGCGCCCTGGTCGCGGCGACCCCCGCGGCCGCGTCGGCCTCCGAACCGACCAATTCAGGTGACAACCTCCGCGACGGGTGGTATCCCGAACAGGGGACGCTGACCCCGCAGCTCGTCAGCGGCGGCACCTTCGGTCAGCTCTGGTCGGCGAACGTCGAAGGCCAGGTCTACGCCCAGCCGCTGCTCGTCAGCGGCGAGGTGCTCGTCGCCACCGAGAACAACAAGGTCTACGCGCTCGACCCGAGCACCGGCGCGCAGAAATGGTCGACGGCACTCACCGGCACGGCCTGGAAGGCCGCCGACATCGGCTGCGGGGACCTCGCGCCGAACATCGGCGTGACGAGCACCCCTGTCGTGGACCCGGCGACGAACACGGCCTACATGACCCACAAGGCCTACGCCTCGGGCTCCAGCGGAGCTGTCCGCTACTACATGGACGCGATCGACCTGGCGAGCGGCGTCGAGCGCGCGGGCTTCCCCGTGCAGCTCTCGGGCACCGCCCAGAACGCGGCCGGGCAGAGCTTCCAGCCGGGCACGCAGCTGCAGCGTCCCGGGCTGCTGCTGATGAACGGCGTCGTCTACGCGGCCTTCGGATCGGACTGCGACATCGGTCCCTGGCAGGGCTGGGTGTTCGGCGTCTCCACCTCGGGGCAGACGAAGGCCCGCTGGGTCGGCGTGCCGGGCGGCAACGGGGCCGGCATCTGGCAGTCCGGCGCCGGCATCACCTCGGACGGGTCCGGCACGCTGCTCGTCAGCACCGGCAACACGGGCGCGCCGTCCACCCCGGCCGCCGGCAAAACCCCCCCGAGCTCGCTGGGCGAGTCGATCGTGCGGCTCACGGTTCAGGCCGACGGGAGCCTGAAGGCGACCGACTTCTTCGCCCCGTTCGACGCGCAGCAGCTCGACGCGGGCGACGTCGACTTCGCCTCTGGCGGGATCACCGGCCTGAACAGCGAATACTTCGGCACCTCGGCCGTCCGCAACCTCGCGGTCGCGGTCGGCAAGGACGGCTACGTCTACCTGCTCAACCGCGACGAACTCGGCGGCTTCAAGCAGGGCACCGGCCAGGGCGACAAGGTCGTCCAGCGACTCGGCCCCTCCGGCGGCGTCTGGTCGCGCCCCGGCGTATGGCCCGGGAACGGCGGCTGGGTCTACATTCCCACGGCCTCAGCCGGGAGCGGCTCGGGCGGGTCCTCGGGCGTCCTGCACGTCTACCAGTACGGCGTCTCCGGCGCCGGGCAGCCGACGATCTCGCTGCAGGCCACCTCGTCGGACTCCTTTGGCTTCGGCACGGGCGCGCCTGTCATCACCTCCGAAGGGACGACGTCCGGCTCGGCGCTCGTCTGGCTCGAGTGGATGCCGAACGGCACCGGCGCAGGCGCGCAGCTTCGCGCATACGACCCCGTGCCGGTGTCCGGCAAACCCGTGCTGCGCTACAGCGCCCCGATCGGCACCGGCTCGAAGTTCGCGACCCCCGGCGTCGGCGCCGGGCGCCTGTACGTCGGCACCCGCGACGGCAAGGTCCTCGGCTTCGGCTCCCCCGTCACTCCGCCCCTCAGCGGACCCTCGACGAGCTTCCCGACGACCACGATCGGCCAGAGCGCTCAACACACTGTGACGCTGACAGCCAACACCTCGCTGAGCATCACGAAACTCTCGAGCAGCTCATCGCAGTTCGCGCTCGGAACCTCCACGCCGGCGGTCCCGGCATCACTCGGGGCGGGCCAGACGCTGCAGGTGCCCGTCACGTTCAGCCCGACCCAGACGGGGATCGTCGCCGGGACGCTGACGGCCGAAACCGACCACGGCGCGATCGGCTTCTCGCTGCAGGGCAGCGGGCAGGCTGCCGTCGCGCAGATCGAAGCCTCCCCCACCGTGCTCTCCTTTGGCGGCGTCGCCGTCGGCGGCCACGTCTCCGCCGCGGCGACCTTCCGCAACGTCGGCGGAGCGCCGCTGACGATCGAAGGCGTCAAGCTCCCCGCGGCGCCGTTCAGCGCCACCGAACCACCCGAAAAAGGCACGACGATCGAACCGGGCAAGGCCGTCACGGTCCAGGCGAAGTTCGACCCGACCGTGGAAGGCAACTACACCGGCGAACTGGCCCTCGAAACGTCGGCCGGGACCGCCGCCGTGACGTTGACGGGCAGCGCCGGAACCCCCGGCGTGTTGAAGGTGACCGCCGAAAAGAACGAATACGGCAGCGTCGCCGTCGGCGCCACGGCCACGCGAAACTTCACGGTCACCAACACGGGCGGCACGGCAGTCACGATCACGAAGTCAAAGCCCCCGACCGGAGGCAGCTTCAGCGCCTCGAGCTCGCTGGCCGAGGGCACCGCGATCCAGCCCGGCGAAACGCTGACCGAGAGCGTCGTCTTCACGCCGGCCGGGCCCGGCTACTACGCGGGGAGCTGGCCGCTGAACGGCGATGACACCACCGGCCTGCACGAAGTCCGCTTCACCGGCACCGGCACCGTGCCGGCACCCGGCGCGAGCTGGACGCACAACGGCACGGCGACGATCTCCGGTGGTGTTGTGCAGACCACACCTGCGACCTCGTTCGCGGCCGGCTCGGCGTTCTTCGAAAAGCCGCTCGAAAGCCGGCACCTGATCGTCGAATTCGACCAGACGATCGGCACCGGAACAGGGGCCGACGGCCAGACGCTGACGTTCGCCGACGCCGCGAAAGCAGCGCCCACGTCGCTCGGAGAAGACGGGGGCGGGCTCGGGTTCGCCGGCATCCCCGGCATCGCCGTGGCCTTCGACACGTACAAGAACTCGGTCAACCCGTCCAACAACTTCGTCGGCGTTTCCGACGGCCTCGGCTCGGGTGCCGGCCTGCTGCACTGGCTCGCGACCTCGACCACGATCCCCGCACTGCGCACGGCCACCAGGCACGTCAAGGTGGAAGCGCTGAACGGGACGTTGACCGTGTGGGTCGACGGCGCGAAAGCGCTCACCGCCGCCGTCGCCCTGCCCTCCCAGGTGTTCCTCGGCTTCACCGGCGGCGCAGGCTACTTCAACGACCTTCACAAGGCAGCGAACGTGACTGTCGCCGGCGACGCCGCACCCAAAGAAGAACCGCCGGCTGCGACGCTGAAGATCACGAACGCTGTGAGTGCGCCGGCGGGATCGACCCAGGCCGAAACGCAGATGGCGTTCAGCGGCAACTGCCCATCGGCGTTCACGACCGAACCGCTCGGCAACGGCAGCTCAGCGACCCCCACCCTCACCGGCGGCGTGGCCGGCGCCAGCTGCACAGTCAGCGCGACCGCGCCGAGCGGCACCGGCTGGAAGACCACAGCGTCCGTCAACGGCGGCACCGCCGTCGAACTCACCGCCACCGCCGGAAAACTGAACGTCCCGAACTTCACGCTCGCCGCCGGAACCAACACGGTCGCACTCAGCAACACCTACACGTCCAGCGAAGGGCCGCCGAAAATCCCCGACCCGAGCGCCGGTGGGTGGCAGCTGAACGGCAACGCCAAACTCGAAGGCACGAGCCTCGTGCTGACGACGGCGTCGGGCAACCAGGCGGGCAGCTCCTTCTGGCCGACCGCCGTGGATCCGCGCAACCTCAGCTACGAATTCACGATCTCGATCGGCGGCGGCAATGGCGCTGACGGCACGGCGTTCGTGATCGGCGACGCCGGCAACGGCGCAAAAGCGACCTCGCTGGGCGAACAGGGCGGCGGGCTGGGCTTCGGCAAGATCCCGGGCTTCGCGGTCGCCTTCGACACGTTCAAGAACGCGGTCAACCCGTCCAACAACTTCGTCGGGATCAGCGACGGCGCCGGCACAGCGGCCGGCACGCTGCACTGGCTGACCACGTTCACCCCCGCCTCCTCGCTGCGCACCGGCACCCACAAAGTCAAGGTGTCGACTGCCGCCGGCGCGATCGCCGTATCGCTCGACGGGACCAAACTGGGTAGCCTCGCCGTGACGCTTCCCGCCTCGGCCTACGTCGGCTTCTCCGGCGGCACCGGCGGCTTGACCGACCGCCACGCAGTCTCAGGCTTCACCGTCGCCGCCGGGTAGGCGGAGACTCGCGCCGGGGGCCGGCGCTGATACCCAGCCGATGCGATCCGACAGTGAGCGGCCGGGCTTACGCCGACCGCTCACCGCAGGGCTGTCATTCGAATCAGAAGGGCTTCAGCACGAACGTCCCGTGCTGGTCTGTCCCGCTGCATTCTTTCGCGACGAGGTCGCAGGTCCCGTCGTAGGTGGAGCCGCCGGTGCCTTCGGACTGCGGCCACGTGAAGACCAGGTGGCCGGTCGCGAACGTGTAGCGCCACGTGCCGGTGATACCTGGTTCGGTGAAGATCACGCCCGTGGTCACTCCGGCATGTTCCTTGGTTGCCTGGAAGAACAGCCCGTGAGTAGCGAGCAGTTCGCCGCTTTCGTCCTTTTCTTCGAGCCTGTCTGACCCCTTGGGGAACGCGAACGGCGCGATCACGATCGTGTACTTGGCCTTCGCCGTCATGCCGGTTTCGTTGTCGGTCACCTGTGCCGTGAACTTGCGGGTTTCGGCTTTGGCTGGGGTTCCGGTGATCTGGGCGACGTTTTCGTCCTGGCTGAGTTCCAGGCCTTCGGGGAGTTCGCCTTCGATGATCGCGTAGCTGACGCTGGAGGCGCCCTCGCCGCTGAAGCCGGCGAGGTAGGACTTTCCGACTGTCCCTTCCGGCAGCCCGCCCGACGGCGGTTCGATGGCGAGGGCGACCTTGAACCTGTAGGCGTGCACGCCCGTGAGGCCGGTCGTTTCATCGCGCGCCTGGATCGAGAACTGGTAGATGCCGTCTCGGTACGGCAAGCCCTCGAGCCATGTGCTGCCACCTTCGGAGAAGAAGGAGATGCCTTCGGGCAGTTCGCCGCTGACGACCGAGTAGGCGAACGGACCAGGGCCGCCGGCGGCGCTCAGCTGATCGAAGATAGAGTCGAAGGCTCTCGTGCTGCGCAACGACTTCGGCCCGACACCAAGCTGGACCGGCAGCGTGTAGGTCGCAGTCGCCGTCTGCGCGGGCGTCGAGCTGTCGGTGGCTTCGACCGTGAACGTGCTCGACCCGGCGGTGCCCGGGATGCCGGAGATGACGCCTTCGGGGCTGAGGCCGAGGCCTTCGGGCAACGAGCCGGAGTTCAGCGTGAACGAGTACGGACCGGTCCCCCCGGTGGCGCTCACCGTCGCCGAATAATGCAAGCTCGCGGTCGCCTGCTTGAGAGCGGCCGGCTTGATCTTCAGCGGCTTCGGGCCTGCGGCCAGAGCCGTGGCGGGTACCAACAAGCAGATCGCCACGGCGGCAACGGCCAGCGCGCGCGAGCGGTCGAGCAGACGTTCCATATCCATTCCCTCCTCCGAGTGCAGTGCGCATGCAGACTAGTGGCTACGGCGAGGTCGTCTAGTGCTAGCCCGTCGCCGGTCAGACCTCGAACGTCCGGCGCAGTCCCGTCGCCGGTCAGAGCTCGGACAACCGCGTGCAGAACGACGCGGGGCCGACCGATGACGTCCGGCCGGCCCCGCAACCTTCGATACCGCTCCCCGGCTAGTGCTTACGCGGGCACGGCGCCTTGTATTCCGACGTCACCGTTTCTTCTTTGAGGCCACCGAGGCCGGCGAACGTCAGTTCGGCCTTGACCGGCAGATATTTTTTCGGGCACTTGGTCGGCATCGTGCCGTAGTAGGTCGTCTTGCCGCCCTTCTTGATCGCCGAGCCGGTCTTCACCTTGATGAGTTTGACCGACGCGTCCTGTGCGCCGGGGACCGTTTCGACCAGCGGCACGACCGCTTCGAACTTCTTGCTGTACAGCCCACTCGAGCTCACGAAGTGACCCTTCGAGAGGATTTCCAGGAGCACGGGCGAGTGGCCGAACGTGAAGAACGTCAGCCCGCCGCCCGGGGCGTAGAACGATTCGATCGACGCCGTCTCAGGGACGATTTCGGTGCCGAAGGCGACGAAGCCCTGCACCGTGCCCTTCGGGCCTGCGGCTGAGCCTTTCGGGCAGCCCGTCGGGCCCTTGCCGCTCGGTTCGAGCACCGCCGGGTTGCAGGTCGGGAAGCCGCTCGGGTGCAGCTTCACGCCCGCAGGCAGGTACACGTTGACGTGGATCAGCGGGGGCGGGAAGCCGCCGTATTCGGTCCCGGAGATGTTGAATTCAGATTCGAACGCGGCGCCCTTGCCGAAGATGTTGCCGGTGTGGGCGAAGCCCGCGATCGGCACGGCCTTGGCTTTGAACTTCACGGTCGGCGTCGCCCCGGCGATTCCCGGCAGCGTCAGCGCGAGTAGCGCCAAGCCGAGGATCGTCAGGCTGGTGGTTGCTCTGCGCATTGCTGTTCCTCTTTCTCTTCGGAGCATCCGGGCAGCGGAAGTGGCTCCGCCGCCTCTCGCCCTCCGTAACACGCCGAACCGAGCCAGGTTTCGGGGTCCGCTCGAGCTGTCAGCCCGCTAACCGTCTAGCGGCGTGGGCAGGGAGCCCTGTATTCGACCGTGACGGTCTGGGGAGCGAGCCCGCCGAGGCCGGCGAAGCGCAGTTCGGTCCTGACGGGCAGGTACCCGCTGGGCGGACATCTCGGCGGCAGGCGCCCGTAGAAGACCGGCTTGCCGTTGACGCGGATCGCCGAGCCGACCTTGACCTTGATCGTTTTGACCGACGCGTCCTGCGCGCCCGGGACCGTTTCCACCAGTGGCACCTGCGATTCGAGCTTTTTGCCAAACGGTGCACCCGCCGCCACGTAGTGCCCCTTCGAGAGGATTTCCAGCAGCACCGGCGAGTGCCCGAACGTGAAGAACGTGAGCCCGCCGCCCGGCGCGTAGAAGGGTTCGATCTTCGCCGTCTCGGGCACGACTTCCGTTCCGAACGCGACGTAGCCGGTGGCTTCCCCGGCCGGGCCCGCCGCAGAGCCGGGCGGGCAATGGGTCGGGCCGGGACCGCTCGGTTCGAGCGTCGAGAGCGGACACGTCGGGAACCCCTGCGGGTGCAGCACGACACCGGCCGGGAGGTAGAACGTGACACCGATCAGCGGCGGCGGAAAGCCGCCGTATTCGGTACCTGAGATGTGGTATTCGGCTTCCAGCGCCGTGCCCGCGCCGAGGATGAAGCCGGTGTGGGGGTAGCCCGGAATCGGGACCGGCTTCGCTTTGAACGTCACCGTCGGGATCGCGGCGGCGAGCGGCGTCATCACCAGGCCGAGGACGAGCGTCGCGGCGAGGCTGCTGATCGCTGTGCGCATCGTTCCCCCTCGGAGTCGACGTAACCGACCATTCCTGTCGGCGCGGCCGAAGAAGCCTACCTGCGGGCCACGCGGCGGAGAGCCGGTGGGCGATGCAGGCGGCGCTGGCCGGACCGCGCCGCTAGGGTTCACGTCGATGGATGAAGATCGCGCACGCGAGCTGCTGGCGGCCGAGCGGCGCCGCATCGGCTCGGCGCTCGCCGCGGGCGACGCGGAAGCCGGGAGCGAGCAGGAGGAACCGGGCGAGCGCGACTCTGAGGACCTCTACGAAAAGGAGCTCGGCGTCGGCCTCGCGGCCGACCTCGCCGACCAGCTCTCCGCGCTCGAGCGCGCCGAGCAGCGGCTTGCCGACGGCACCTACGGGCGCTCCGTGCAGAGCGGCGCACCGATCCCCGACGAGCGACTCGAGGCTGTCCCGACGGCGGAGCTGACCGTCGAGGAGCAGCGCGCGCAGGGCGCCTAGCGCCGTCGCGCGGCGGTCGGCGCGAGGGGGGCCGGGGAGAGGAACACGTTCGCCGGCAGCTTCTTGGCGGACACGGCTGCGTCGAGCGTGATCAGTTCCCGCAGCGAGTGGCGGTAGCTGATTCCGTAGCGCGCTTCGAGTTCGCCCAGAACGGGGTCGTGCTGGTAGAAGAAGCGGTCGCCGTCGCGCAGCGCTTCGAACTGCTTTCGCCACAGCGCGCTCTGCAGTTCCCCCAGCTCGCTGCCGGGCAGATGCGGCTCGGACATCATCCCGACGAGGGGATCGAGGCTCGAGACGGACCCGTAGATCGCCTTCAGGCGGGCGGCCAGCGTCGTGCGCCGTGTGGCGTACACGGCCCGCTGCGGTGCCGACGTCTTGGCTTTGCGAGAGGACGTGCCGCCGCCTGAGCCCGTGCCGAGCGGTTCGCCGAAGTAGTTCGCGATCGACGTGAAGTCGAGGATGTGAGGGGCGTCGATCGCGTCGCTCGCAGGTACCAGCGGATCATTGGTCGGGAACGCTTCGGTCGTCTCCCCCGTGACTTCCGTGAACGTACTCTGCGGCGCCAGGCCGAGCGCTTCGCGCAGCTGCTCGTAGGTCGGCATGCCGTTGTCGCGCTCGCGCTGGATGTCGATCGCGCCGAGGTCCACCACGACGCTGAAGCATTCCGGCTGCCGCGGATTTTCGTAGCAGAACGCCGGGTTAGCACCAGCTCGGGGGATGCCGAACAGGATGCTGCGCAGCGCATCGTCGATCTGTTCGTCGTTCTTGTAGCCCGGCTCTGTGGCGAGACCTTCGAGGATCGGGCCGAGACCGACGGCGGGCACCACGGCGGGATTGAAGAAGGCGGCGCCCTGGGAGATCGTGACGATCACCTTCGAGCCGTGCGTCGGCGACGGTCTGACTTCCAGTCCCAGTTCCCGTAGCGCCGGGATCTTCGAGTTGTACTTCGCCGCGGGCGCTTCGATGTGCTGCTCGCCGTTGACCATCGAGTGCGCGCGGTAGCCGACCGTCGCGAATTCGTCGCTCAGCTGCGGATCGACGTTCGGGTCATAGCCCCCGTACGGGCTCAGCGTCACACCCATCGCCGGGAGGAATTCCTGGTAGGTGATGTACTGCTGCTCGGCGCCGACGATGCGGCGGGCGATCTCGAAGCGTTCTTCGTTGCTGAGCGACGTGGGCAGCGCCGCGACGATGCGGTTGTGCTCCCGAGCGAACAGCGTGGTCACGGCTGTCAGATCGGCGTTCTCGTTGGCCCGCACGTCGCCGGCGACGACGGCGTTCTGCGGCTTTACCGCGAGTGCGCCTTCGGTCTGCATCGCCGGCGCGGGATGCGCCGCTCCCCGGGCGCCCGCGAGCGGCAGATACTTCTTGCTCAGCAGCAGTGTCGCGCCGGCGTGCGAGGAGTTGCCGTCATCCGGGCCGGTGCGCATCCATTCCAGGCGCTCGGCCGAGCCGCCGTAGAGCGCCCAGCCGTCGATGTAGGAGTTGACGGTGTTGCGCTGCAGCCGCGGGTTGCCCGCGCCGGTGCCGGTCCCGGGGACGACCGCGTCGCGCGCGGCGGGAATCGTTTCGAGCGTGTTTTCGAAGCCCTCGAGCGGGTCCGAGGCAGCGAACGGGATCGAGGCGTCTTCCCGACCGGGTTCGGCGCGGCCGAAGGTGTGATCGAGGAACTGTCCCCAGACCCATCCCCACTGGCTCACGTTGCGCTCGGAGAACAGGTCCAGGCCGGTGGCGTTGAACACCCTGTTGCTGACGTAGCGCGGGTTCGGGCCGGCTTCCATGGCGCCGGCGCCGTCGGCGTAACGGGGCGGAAGGATCCGCGCGTACGGCTGGCCCGCTTCGCCCCAGCTCGGGTGGGCGAGGTTGTTCTGAGCGCCGCTGAGGCTGCGCGCTTCGAAGCTCAGCGGGGCGGCACCGGCGGGCGCCGCCGCCAGCGCGGCGATCGACGCCGGCAGGGCAAGCCAGCGCCATCGCGCCAACGCCCCTCCAGCCGCTGCGCACCGTTCGCCCATTCGCCCTCCTGGCAGCTCCCTCTCCGCTCCTGGCCGGCTCCCCAACGCGCCGGGCGGCCGCCAGTCTGACAGGGGCTCGCGCGGCGGTCAAGCAAGGCAGACCGGCTCGCCTACGCTGTCTTGATGGAACCCGGCCGGCGGCTGCTGCTCGCGACCTGCGTCGGCTTCGGCCTGATCGCCGCCGCGGCGGGCTCGGACTTCCTGCTCGCCTCCTTCTGGGCGCGACACGCGCTGCTGACCTCGCTGCTCGCCAACCTGTTGATCGTCGGCGTCACCGTCGTCGTCATCAACGGCGTGATCGAACGGCGCGATCGCAAACGCTGGAGCCTGCTCGCCCAGAGTGTCCTGTTCGCACTGACCCAGTCGGCCCGCGCAACCTGGACCGGCCTGCTCGAGCTGCTCGAGATCGGCGAGGTGCACAGCGGCACGGAGCAGTCCCTGCGGGAGAGCGCCGAGCTGACGAAGGACACGGCGCGCATCGACCGGGCGGCACGCGAGCTGCTGGCTGACGAGGAGCGCCGCGCCAGGCTCCAGCGGGTGATCCGCGCCCTCAGCGAGCACGCCTCGAAGGTGATCGCCGACTGGGCGCCGGTGATGGTGGGCGCGCGCGCCTACGCGACGGTGCTCGACCGCCACGTCGAGCTCGCAGGCCGCCTGGAGTGGCTGAGCAGCGTGCTCGCGCACAACGAGCCCGCGACCGAGCAGAGCCACCGGGAGCGCAACCTCGCGCGCAGCAACGTCGCAACCGAGCGTGCCGAGCAGCTCGGCAGCGACGACTGGGTCCGCGAGCAGATCCTCGCCCTGATCGCGCTCGGCCTCGAGCTCGACGAGCAGTCGCGTGCCCACGCCTTCTCGATCGTGCCGGTCAGCTGGTGGGCGGAGCGCACCCATGAGCTCGCAGCCGGCGAGGACTGACGGCTCAATCGAGGAACATCTCGCCGCGGGCGAGCATCACGGTCGTGCCGCCGACCAGCACCGACTCCAGCGCCTCGCTCGACCCCACGGCACGAGCCTGCAGCAGCGAGGGGCGGCCGATCTCGCCGCCCTGGCGGATCTCGATCCGCTCTCCGAAGGAAGACTCTCCGTGGCGCGCGCAATGCACCGCGAGCGGCCCCGCCGCCGAGCCCGTCGCGGGATCCTCGTTCACGCCGAGACCGGGGGCGAACATACGGCTCTTGAAGCGTCCGGCGCCGCCCGCGAAGCAGCTCACGCCGGCCTCGCCTGCGATCCAGGAGACCGCCCGCAGATCCGGATCCAGCGAGGCGACCTGCTGCTCTGAGTCGAGCGCCACCATGATGTGGCGCGGCCCGTTGCGGTACTCCTCGACGGGGAGCCGCGAGCGCTCGACACCCAGCGCGCCGAGCAGCTCGTCCGCTGCCCCGAAGCGCTCCCAGCTCGGCAGCGGCTGGGCCATCTCGCCGGAGCGCACACGGCCGGCGCCCGGCTCGAGCTTGATCGAGACGGGTCCGGAGGCGGTCTCCAGGACGACCGTGTCCCGCCCCAGCGCTCCCGCCAGCACGACTGCCGACCCGAGCACCGGGTGGCCTGCGAAGGGCAGCTCCGCCGATGGCGTGAAGATCCGCACGCGTGCGTCGCCGCCTGCCTCGGGCGGCAGGAAGAACACCGTCTCGGAGAGCTTCAGCTCGCGCGCGACAGACTGCATCGTCCTCGCGTCGAGGCCGCGCCCATCGGCGAACACGGCGAGCTGATTGCCCTCCAGCGGCGCCTCGGCGAACACGTCGAGCAGCAGGTAGCGGCGCGGCGATGACATCTCGCCGAACGGGTCGAAGCCGATCAGTCGCTCGAGGGCGTCGCTCATCGGCTACAGGTCGCTGAGCGCCAGCGACGCGCCACCCAGATCGATCCGCGCGCGTCCCGCGCGCACGTCGGAGGGCAGCGCGAGCGAGATCTGCACGACCTCCTCGACGGCGCGCTCGCCGGTCTCAACGAACCGCACCGTCGCGCCGTCGCTCATCACGAGAGCCGGCTCTCCGCCCGCCACCGGGCGGCCGAGCACCTCGCCCCAGCGCGCCGCCGTGGCGGCTGGGTCCTCGACGGCGACCGTCAGGCCGGTGAGCCTGCCCGCCGCGCCCTCGCCGGTGCGACCGGTCCAGTTCGGGCCGCCCCAACGCCATGTGCCGTAGGGACGAGAGCCGTCCAGCGAGACGATCGCGCCACGAAGGTCGGCGGGGTGCATGTGCGTGCCGGAGATGTCCGGAAGGTCGATCCGCCACACGGTCCGAACGCCGCCGCGCTCGGCGCGCTGACGTGCGCTCTCGAGATCTTCCAGGTCGAAGAGAACCATGTAGCCGCCGTCGCCACCGGCGCGTTCGAGCTGTCGGCCGGCCGCGGTCCCGGGACGAGTCGGTGAGACGACCTCCAAGAAGCAGTCGCCGATCGCGAAGACCACGTTGGCAAGGCCGAACTCGCCTACGCCCGGATCGCGGAACGGCTCGCCGAGACCGAGCTCGTCACGCAACCGCGTGGCGAGGCTCTCCAGGTCGCTCGCCACCAACACGGCCTGGCGAAGCCTGACAGCGGGATCTCGCGAGGCCACAGACGAAGGCTAACCGCCGCTGCCCGGAGGAGCTGTGCGAGGACGATAATTATCGACCGTGGCAGAGCCCCTGCAACCCGCGACGCAGCCTCCGGCCGGGCGCGTGCGCCGCCTGGCTGACGGCGTCGCAGAGTGGGTGCTTCCGAGCGGGAACCCCGCGGGGGCGATCTACGGCCTGATTGTGATCGGCGCGCTGCTGGCAGCGGAGAGCGGACGCCACGAGAGCTACCTGGACACGTTCGCCTCGGCGGCGATCGCGGCGACCCTGTACTGGGTGGCCCACAGCTACGCAGGCGTGCTCGGCAACCGCCTGCGCGACCGGGAGCGGCTGACCCCGGGGGTGCTGCTTCACGCGCTCGGCCGTGACGTGACGCTGATCCGGGGGGCGGCGATACCGCTGCTCGCGCTGGCCGTCGCAGCGATCACCGGCGCCTCACAGGAAGGGGCCGTGACCGTCGCCGTCTGGAGCGCGATCGTCAGCCTCGCCGCGTTCGAGCTGCTCGCCGGCCTGCGTTCCGGCGCCTCCCGTGCGGAGCTCGCGCTCGAGATGGCCGTCGGCATCGCGATGGGCTTGGCGATCCTGGCGTTGAAGATCGTCCTGCACTGACGCCGCTCGGACTCCGTCCTCCAGACGCTCACAAGGCCGCCCACCGCGCCGCTCCGGCGCCGTTCCGGAACCTGGCGCGTTCCTGTTGTAGACAATCGTCTGCAGCAAATGTATGATCGATTGATCGGAACAGTTAGGACAGCTCGAAGCGTTCGGCGAGCGCAGAGGAGGCGGCGGGTGTCACGGAACAGCGATGTGCCGGCCGAGAGCGGCGATACGCAGACGCGCGCCCACAAGGGCATCGCGCCGATCTACCGGCACCTGCCGCGCGGGCCGCACAACCTGAATCCGCGCGAAATCGAGGCGCACCAGCGGGCGCGGATCCACGGAGCGATGGTGGAGGCGGTCGCACGCGCCGGCTATGAGGGCGTCACCGTGCGTCAGGTGATCGGCCTGGCCGGGGTGTCCAGGCGCTCGTTTTACGAGCAGTTCGCCAACCGCCACGATTGCTTTCTCATGACGGCGCGGAGCATCGCCGCACGTGAGCTGCGCCGGGCGGCCGATGCGTGCCGGAGCGAGCAGGCCTTTACCGGGCGGTCACTCGCCGCAGCCCTCGCGCGCCTCGCCGCGAGCGCGGGCGAGCAGCCGAACGCGTTCCGGCTCGTGCTCGGCGAGTCGCTGTCGGCCGGCGACGGCGGCGCCGCACTGCTCGGCGAGGTGCTCGGCGCGTGCGAGCGGATGATCGCGCCGGCGCTGTCCGGCGAGCAGGGAGCGGTGCCGCCCGGCGCCAGCGTGCGAGCGATGGTCGGAAGCCTGCACGGAATGCTTGCGGCGGCGCTGCGCGAGCGACGCGGACCAGCCGGCGAGGTGCTCGCCGGCGAGATGAGCGCCACCGCGCTCGCCTTGCGCGTGCCGTCCAGGGCCGGCGCGGCCGATGAGCTTGCCAGCCGCCTGCGCGACCGGGCACGACGCGCCGCACTCGCCGCCTCGACACGTGCCGTGGCGCCGGCTGAGCCTGACGATCCTCGCGAGCGAATGTTGCGCAGCGCCCTTCGCCTGGCGGCAGACCAGCCCGCGGCGTGCCTCAGCGGGCCGGAGATCGCCGACGGGGCGGGCGTCCCGGTCGACGCCTTCCTGGAGGCGTTCCCGAACCGGGGCGAATGTCTGGAGGCGGCGCTGGCCTGCTCAGGCGAGCGGCTCAAGACAATCGCTCTGCGAGCCGAGTCGGCGGCCGCCGACTGGCCCCAGGCAGTTCGGCTCGGATTGGCAGGCATGCTCGGGCACCTCGCTGCGAATCCGGCCCAGGCGCGCGGGCTGGCGCTCGTCGCGCACAGGGCCGGGCCGGCGGCACGATCTCGCAGCGCCGAGCTCGAGGTCGCGATCGGCGACGTGCTCACGCGCGGCGGCCCAAGGGGCGCCCGCGCCGCCGAGGCGGCGGCAGGAGCGCTGTGGCACACGGTGCGCCAAGCCCTGATCGACGGGCGTCAGCGGCTGCTTCCCGCGTTCTCCGACCACCTCGCCTACGCCGTGCTGGCTCCGGCGGTCGGCCCAGACGCCGCGATCGCGGCGCTGCGTGGCCCCTGCTAGCGGCGCCGCGCGCGCCGGTCTGCGAAGTACGTCAGCACGATGCCTACGAGCAGCGAGATCACGATCACGATGATCAGGGGCGCCTTGCCCGAGCCGAACACCCAGTTGACCTTGACCTGATCGAGGTTGAAGACGGCGAACAGCGTGATCAGGATCGCGAGCACGAGGAGCGCGCCGGTACGGGCGCTCTCGCGCCGGGGGCGCCGGGGCCCTCCAGGCTCGGGCTCGGCGATCGGCTCCCGGGGTGGCGGCGGTGTCGACATGCTCACGGCTGATCGTACCCTCCCCCGCGGGCGCCGGGCCACGGAGGCATCCAGGAGCGGGCCGGCGGGCGGCGAATACCATGCGTGCGATGAGACGCCTTCTGCCGTTCTC